>DAOTTW010000054.1:0-26323 GCA_034437615.1 Anaerolineae bacterium
CAAGATTGATCTTAAGTTGAGAAAAACATGGGCAAAATCCCAAGAAAACTGACTCGTAGAGAACCTTTATAAGCTATAAAGATTCCATCGTGATCCCGGTCAAACTTGACATTGTCGAAGTAGTTACCTTATGGGCCAGCGTAAAGCGGGCGAGTTCGTAATATTGTGCTGCCTCACCTCCCACAGTCAGCGGCAGGCGTTGCCCCGTATCAAAATCATACAAGCCGACCGCCACATGATAATCACCTGCGGGTAAATCTGCTGGGATAGATAGCGAAAACGTCTGCACGACGGTTTCAGCATCCCGCAAATTAGCCTGTTCGGTGATGCGCAGGCGATCTGTCGAGGTGATTTCAGCGCACAAGCGGCCATCGCCTGTGCTCCACAGCCTGCCACCTTCATAGGGCGTGGGGTCGCCTTGCAGATGCAAAAACAGGTGATACTGCTCCGGCACATGGCGCAACAAACGCATCCCCACCTGTAATTGCAGCGTTGCGCCCCGTCGCACAGCTTGCGGTAGCGGCTGCACCAGCTTGATTTGCAGCATGTCGCCTAGCATGGCCGTCTGTTCATCGTCCCACGCGCTGATAATCTCCGCACGCGGCGTAACCTGCACCACCTGCCACAGTATATGCGGCGCTGCATAATCCGCTGCCAGCACCGCCACATCATCCGCGAATGCCGCCACGCGCTGCGTAAAGCTGTTCAGTACAATCGGCAAATCCATAAAGACAGTCGTCTGGTTCGGTGTGATAAAACAGGAGCCATCTGGAAATTGATAGAATTCGCTGTGGCGCTGTGGCATATCCGCTGCATGAAACGCTGCTACGGGGTGATAATCCAGCCCCGCAATGTAAATCGGCATGTCCGGCGCTGTCTGCTCACGCACAGCCGCCATCGCAAAATTCATGCGGTCGTCTATGTAGAGCAACAAACGGCGTTCGCGCAGCCATTGGTTGAAATCCGTCAGCGTATCCGCGCCCGACCACACAAAGAGTAAAACAACTAACGGCGTCAGGCAATGCCGCCAGCGCTTATGATTTTCCAACCAAAACGCACCCGCACCGATGACCAATGCCGTCAGTGGGATGATGCCCGTACCGCGTACATAATGTGGCGCGTTTACCGTCAAAATGGATGGCAATAGTGCCAAAAGCGCCAAACCGACCGACCACATCCACAACCACGCGGGCCACAAATATCGCCAGATGGTCAGCAGGCCAAGCACGGCCAAAAGCGCCAACGGCAGGTTGAGAATGGGCTGTGCGTTCAGGTTGCGGGCGTCAAATGTATCGCCCTCATGCAGCCACGCGCCCAGCCAACGCACGACATTATCAACAACAGCCTGTAGATCGGTGGCTGCGGTGCGGGATAAGCCCTCGACGCCGATCAGGGGTTGTGTCAGCGCGTTAATCGCCAGCGGCAAGCATAATACACCACAGATGCCCGCTGCAAGCAGCGCACCCCGCCGCCGCCTGGCCGAGAAAAACGCCAGCAGTAGCAGCGTCAAGCCGATATACGCCACCCAGCCCCGCGCTGCCGTGTAGGTATACAGCAGCAAACCCGATGCAAGGCCCGTCCACAGCCACAGATGCAGCCTGTTCTTGCGGTAAGCACGCAGCAGGCACGTCAGCGCGATAATGCCAACCAACGGAAACAGATTCGTGCGAAAAGCGATGTGGTGCATATGCACAGCCCAATACAGCACCGCATAGGCTGCTGCTGCCCACAACGCGCCGCGCTTGCCGATCAGTTCACGCGCAAAGGGCACCATCGCCGCCACCGTCAGCAGGCCCACAAACATCGTCACAATGCGCAACGCGAACGGTGTCGCACCGAAAGCAGCCAGCGAAGGCGTCAGCAGGTACATCCACAGGCTTTCACGCCCAGTATTGTTGGGGAAGAAGGGTGTCAGGCGCGGGTTGTCCAGCAGCGAGAGGGCATCCAGGCCATAGTAGGCTTCGTCGTGGTGCAGCATCGTGTGCATGGGGTCGATACCACGAAAGCGCAGTAGCGCCGCCGCAAGCAGAATCAGCAGCAGCGCAGCCAGATGCCAGTTATCACGAGATTTCGTCATGCGTCACAGTACCAGTGTTTGCCATCGGCTACGGACGACGCCCTGTAAGGACGCCATTCTTGGCGTCCAGGGCGGTGTAACCGCATTGTAGGCATATTTCCACTATGCTGCACTAGTTTTCGAGTTCGACGGCCATTGCGACGGCTTCACCACCACCGAGGCACAGCGCCGCCATACCACGCTTCAGGCCGCGATCCTGCAAGGCGTGAACAAGCGTGACCAGCACCCGTGCCCCACTCGCACCCAGCGGATGACCCAGCGCAATCGCACCGCCATGCACGTTGATCTTCTCCAGCGGGATGTTATAGCCATCACGCGCCAGGCCGCGCATATCGGCCAACACCTGTGATGCAAACGCCTCATTGAATTCAAACAGGTCCACATCATCAACCGACCAGCCTGCTTTGTCCAGCGCGACGGGCACGGCTTTGACAGGGGCATAGAAAATCCACCTGGGGTCTAGCGCAGCCTGCCCATAACCGACGATACGCGCTACAGGTGCATGGCCGTTCTTCTCGGCGTATGCACGGCTAGCCACCACAACCGCCGCCGCGCCATCATTCATGCCGGGGGCGTTGCCGGCGGTCACTGCGCCATCCGCTTCAAAGGCCGGACGCAATTTGCCGAGCGCTTCTAGCGAGGTATCCGGGCGAATCGGCTCATCTTGATCTATCACGACCTCACCTTTGCGCGTCTTGATGGTCACGGGCACGATTTCCTGTTGAAATTTTCCCGCTTGCGTCGCCTTGTGTGCGAGTTCGTGGCTGCGCAGCGCGAAAGCGTCCATCTCTTGCCGCGTTACCTCCAGTTCACGCCCGATGAATTCGGCTGCGTTACCCATCGCCCAATCTACGATGGAACACCAGAGGCCATCGGTTTTCAGCGCGTCACGTAGCTGAATCTCGCCGTATTTGTTGCCCATGCGCACACTGTCATTCAGGTAGGGTGTGCGGCTCATGCTCTCCACGCCGCCAGCCAGATACAAATCACCATCGTCGGCTTTGATGGAACTCGCTGCCAGCATGATTGTCTTTAGGCCGCTGCCGCATACCTTGTTGACCGCCACCCCGCCGACTGTCTCCGGTACGCCAGCACCAATACTGATCTGACGTGGGAGCGCCTGCCCCACGCCTGCGCTGACGACACTGCCGACCAGCACTTCGTTAATTTCTGCTGCATTCACACCGCTGCGCCTGACCGCTGCGCCAAATGCCACCTGACCCAGTTCAGCCGCCGTCATGGACGCCAGACCGCCTAGATATTTGCCTTGTGGGGTACGTGCGCTGCCCAAAATAACCGCTTCGCGTGCCTGCTTGCCGTTGGTTGTTTTCTGGGTGTTTGTAGCCATATAAGTTTGCCTCTGCTGTAAGATCAAATGCGAGTTCGTTTATTTAGTGCTCATTATAGGCTGGTGGCATTTCACGGACAAGCATCAGCCGACAGCCTGCAATAAATAGAGTACAATACAGCCCAGGTCTTATTTTGCTCTATCGACAGAGGACTATGCTATGCTGACACACGCTAAAGTCAACCGCATTCTAACGCTCATGCTGACCTTGCTGCTGGCTGCATCGCTCGTGGCCGCACAACCCAGCGACGATGATAGACCAAATGATTTTCAACTGACGGCAACGGAGATCGTCCGGGGTGCGACGCTTACAGCAGGTGCGCCGCTGACGCTCACAGCGGAAGCCGTGCAACCAACAGAAACACCTGAACCAAGCGATACACCAATGGAGCAGATAGAAGCCACAGCAGCAGTAGAGGCTGAGGCCACAGCAGCAGTAGAGGCTGAGGCTACAGCAGAAGCCACAGCAGCAATAGAAGCAGAAGCCACAGAAACATCAGTACCTGAACCCACTGCAACGCCGGAGCCAACCCAACAGCCTGCAACAACCGATACAAGCGATACAGATACAGGCGCAGCAGGGCCAATGGGACAGATGCAGGAATTTGTCGAGGATAACCCGTCACTGATTGCAATTATTGTCGTGGTGGCGTTTATCTTCCTGCTGGGCTTCTTGAATATTGTCCGCAGTAACAATATGCGAAACCGGATGCGCTGATGCAAGAGCGTTTAGGGCAATTGCTCAAGAGGCCGTTTCAATATCACGATTCGGTGGGCAGCACGAACGACCTTGCACAGCAATGGCTGCGTGAAGGCGCTGACGCTGGCGCGGTGGTCATCGCAGACGAGCAGCTCAGCGGACGCGGGCGCATGGGCCGCGCATGGCAGACACCCGCAGGCGGCCAGGCTATTGCGATGTCGGTGATCCTGAAGCCGGATGCCAGCCACGCCGGACGCATCAGCCAGATGGCTGCTGTTTGCATCGCGCAGGTGTGCGAAGCGCTGGCGATTGCGGAGGTCGGCATCAAATGGCCCAACGATGTGCAGCTCAGCGGCAAAAAAGTTTGTGGCGTGCTGCCAGAGGCCATCTGGCAGGATGGGCGTTTGCTGGGGGTGGTGCTCGGTATGGGCGTCAATGTGCGCGTTACATTTGACGAAAGCCTGCGCGACATCGCCACCAACATCGAGACCGCAGCAGGCCGCACGATTGACCGCGCCGAACTCATCCGCGATATCTTGCTGCGCGTCGATTACTGGTCCGTACAATTGGGCAGTGACGCCCTGCATCAAGCCTGGAAACAGCGCCTGACCACGCTCGGCCAGCAGGTCAGCATCGGGGATATCAGCGGTCAGGCCGTCGATGTCGAGGCATCCGGCGCGCTGCTGATCGAAACGGCGCAGGGTCAGCGTCAGCGTGTGGTGGCAGGCGATATTATGTGACCCGTGCGTAAGCATTGCAAAGATGCAGCACATGGCCACGTAGACACATCAGCGTGTCAGCTAGACAAGATACCTGCATCTTGCTGACTGGTTGACCCGCTATAGACAGGTCATGTCCGCTTGCGTATCATGCGCAGAGAGAGGGACCCTAAAGTAAGCAAAACAGGTTTGTGTGGTTGTATGGGCATCCAACTGGATTGGCAAGTCGAATCCGAAAAGAGCGTCAAGCAGAGGGCCAAAGAAGACCCGGCAGCGCGTCGGCGGCGCTTCATGAATTTGCTGCGCCTGATCGTGTCGTTATTAGTGCTGCTGAGCGTGATTGCGGGCGTCGTGTATGTCGTCTCGCAGCGCTTAAACGAGGTCGAACAGACGTTGGAAAGCGTACTCTCGGACACAGTGCAGGCCGAAGTTGCGGCCTTACGCATCGGGGATCAACGCGCCTTCATGGATTTACAACGCAGTGCAACCGATGACTGGTATCAGCAGCAGGAAGCCACCTTCGAGGATTATCAACGCCTGCTGCGCAACACAGACATTCAGCTTACAGGCGTGACGCGAGATGTGGTGATTGACGGGCAGCGTGGGCGCGTGCAGATCGAGGAGATTATCAACGGCGTGCCCTTCGTGCGGACATGGTTTTACTGGGATTATGAACCCGTGTACGAGGTCAACGCCGAAGGCAAGGAAACGCTGGCCGAAGACGGTGGTTGGCGGCATGTACCGCCGGATTATGAATTCTGGGGTGCGCAACGCCTGGACGAATCCGAGCGCTTGCGCCTGCGCTATCGGGCGGTTGATGACCTGTTTGCCGAGCAGCTACGCACGGGCCTGAATGCCTGGCTGGATGATGCCTGTGGCTTCCTGCTGGATTGCGCTGGCCTGCCGCGTGTGACGGTGGATGTGATCGCCGCACCGCTGGAGCGCCCATTCTGGCACAATGACAATCCCTGGCAAATGATCGTCCCGTCGCCCTATATGGGGCAAGCACGCGCCGACATGCCCTTCGATACGGAGATGCAGGTGAAAGTGGCTGAATTGCTGGCTCAGCGGCTTATAGATGAAGCAATGAGCGCGGATAACGTCGTGTATCCACGTGATGCCTATTACCTGCGGTCTGCGGCGATTTCCTGGTTGGTGGGGCGCTTCGTACAATTAGAGACAAATACGTTCTTGATGACGAGCATCGTGCGCCATTATGGTGAGGCTGCGCTGGCACGCCTGCTGGATGCTATGCAAGCGGATTCTGATATGGCCATCATCAGCAGCGTGCTAAACGAGCCGAACTTAGCCACAACGAATTTGGATTGGCGTGACCTGCTGACGTGGCGCTTGGTAACCGAAAACGACCTGATTCAGCGTGATGACCGCGTTGGCTTGCTGACGCTGTATGATACGCGTGACGCCGATGTGATGAGCAGCGCCAATAGACGCTACGATCAGATCATCTTGCAGGAAAACCCGCTTGTGCTGCTGACGGAACCAGCACAGAGCGACGACGGCGCACCACAGTTAAGGGCTACTGTGCAGACAGGTCGCGATGGCTTCTTCCGGCAGGACATCGTTACATTTAATCTGGTGGATAACGTCTGGCGGCGTGCCAGCTAAACTTATAGGGAAGCCGAGACCAATTCCTACGCCGATCAGGGGTAAGCCCAAATGTTTTCACGTCACCATCAGTATCGCATCACACCTCATCCGCATGGATGACGAGCCGTTCATAATAGATGCCCTGCTCAGCGACATACGATGGAATATCGCACGTGACCAGCGTCACGCGGTTGTGCGACGTCGGATACACCACGCTGAGGTCGCGATAATCCACCGTCAGGATGTTCACGACCACATAGCGCCTCTCTATGCCGCCGTCCCGCACGTAAATTTCATCGCCAATGCCCACGTTATACAGGTTCGCGAACAGGCCCGGTTGCCCATTCGGATATTCGCTGTGGGCACCGATGGCGACATTGCCGACCTGGTTCAGCCACGCTGTGCCCTGAAAATGACCTGCGTTGTGCTCCCAGGGGTCTATCGCCCAACTGACGCCATCGAGATAGAACGTGGTTACGGGCGAATTCAGGCCAATCGACGGGATAATCAGTTGTCGGCCTCCGCTTGGCGCTGGCAGGTTCGGCTGCACGGGTGCGGCGGGTTGTGGGCGTGTGGGGCGTGCTGTCGGGATGGCGGGTTGCGGCGTCGGTGATGGGATTGTCGGGCGTAGCGTTGGCACAGTGACGGGGGCTGGGATGGTTGCGGTTGGGTTCGGTAGTTGCTCAAGTTGCGGTATGGTCGTCGGGCGGCGGATGGCTTCGGGGTTCGGGTTCTGCGATAGCGTGGCGGGTTCGTCGCCGTTAATCAGCTTATCCAGCGCTTCGCTACTGACATCCCACACATTCATAACGCCGTCGGTGCCCACAGAAGCGGCAGATGTGCGGGTTTTGTTCAGCGCCATCTGCGTTAATGGTGCACCATTGCCCGTCACCATCGAGAGCTGTGCACCGCGCTGCACGCGCCCGCCGATGTCCCACAGGCGAAAGGTGCCATCTAAGCTCGCGCTGGTGGCCATCTGGTTATCCGCCGCAAAGCCCAGGCCCATAATCGGGGCAGCGTGGCCGCGCATAACGATTTCGGCACTGTTGATGTCGGTATCGGTTTTGTCTGTTGCGATGTCCCACAGGCGCAACGTGCTATCCAGCCCACCGGATAGCAACAGCGTATCATCATCGGAGAAGGCCAGGCGCGTAACCGGGCCTTGATGCCCACTGACACGCTTCAGCCAGGGGCCGTTTGCTGCATCCCACAAGCCCCACAGCCACACAACGCCGTCTTCGCTGCCAGAGGCCAACACGCGCCCATCATGGCTGAATTGGACATCCCACACCGGACCGCCATAATTCTCTAGTTCTTGAATAAGGGTGGCTGTTTCGATGTGCCATAGCTTGATGCTGCCATCGCGCCCAGCAGAAGCCAGGACATTGCCAGCAGGTGTGAACGCCAAAGCCGTTACGTCGCCGCGATGGTGGCCTATGACGCGCACAGGCTTGCCTGTGCGGGCATCCCATAGGCGTATGCTGTTATCGCGGCTACCAGAGGCTAATAGGCTGCCATCGGCATTGAAAGCGATGCTTGTCACCCAATCCTCATGGCCGCTGATCGTCATGAGGTTTTCACCTGTGCTGGCGCTCCACAGGCGCACGCTATTATCACGCCCACCAGAGGCCAGCAGTGCGCTATTGGGGCTGAAATCAACGGCGTCCAGGGGGCCGGTAAAGACCTGCACAGAGTTTAAGCGCGTTACGTCGGTGGTGCCGAGCTGTGCGACACCCGTTAAGACCAAGAGCAGGCTAACGAAAACGGCGATCAGCGCACGCATGAGACCCCCTGGGTAACTTTTTGCTCAGGTGTATGTTCTGGCAGTGGCTTTCTAGACGCTCACCCGCGCCTGTGCTGCTTGGATAAAGGCGCTAAACAGGCGCATGATGCGGATGTCATCCGTTAAATCTTCTGGATGCCACTGCACAGCCAGCGCGTAATATTTATCCGGTATCTCCATTGCTTCGATGATACCATCCGGCGCGTGTGCTGTCACGCGCACACCGGGCGCGACTGTCTCAATGGCTTGATGGTGTATGCTATTCACAGGCACCGTCGTAGCGCCCATGATTTTTGCCAGCCGACTATCGGCATCAACGGTCACATCATGCAGACGTTGGGCACGCGGTTCGGTGCGCGGTTGATTATGCCGTATCTGAGCGCCAACTGCCGAGGGAATATCTTGCATCAGCGTGCCGCCCATGACGACATTCATCACCTGCAAGCCCCGGCAGATGCCAAACAAGGGGCGGTCATCCTTTAGGGACCATTCCGCCAGATGAAATTCGGCGTTGTCGCGCAGGTCATCCACGCCCGTAACCGTGCTATCGGCTGCGGCCTGGTAGCGTGCCGGGTTGACATCACCGCCGCCGGGCAGCATCACGGCGTCCAGGCGGCTGTAGATGGCTTGCAGTGTTTCGGTTTTCAGGTGCGCGGGGACGAGCACGGGCAGGCCGCCTGCCTTCTGTACGACTTGGGCATAGTTACCGTAGCAGACATCATAGCGCCAGTCCGAGGGCGGGCGATCATAACTATACGCGGTGATTCCGATGAGTGGTTTTGGCATGTCTATTTGTCTTATGTTTTTCTAGCTAAAAAATAAGTTGTCACAACCTCAGCGATACGGCTATGACGCCCGCATACCGGAACGGGTAGACCTACAGGGTATCGGGCATCATTCATGGGGATGCGCCGGGGCGCGTCCGCAAACTGTTTACAAACGTCGGCGTTCCTTCAGGCGGGCGGCCTTACCACGACGGCTGCGCAGGTAGTACAACTGGGCCTGACGGACCTTTGCGCGGCGCGTGATTTCAATTTTAGCGATGCGCGGGCTTCGCAGCAGAAAGGTACGCTCGACGCCGATGCTGTGGCTGGCGATACGTCGCACGGTAATATTGGCGTCGTTGCCGCCTTTACGGGCGCGGATGACAACACCCTGGAAGATTTGGATACGCTCACGGTTGCCTTCAACGATCATGGCGTGCACCTTCACGGTGTCGCCCACTTCGACAACGATGCTGCCATCCTTGTTGCTAGAGCGCTTGTTAACAGTGTCGATAATTTCAGGTTGATTTTCGGCCTCTAGTGCCTTGATGAGTTCGTGTGTCACGATGATTCGCCTTTTGTATTTGCTCGCTGCGTCTGTCTATCAGACGGCTTTAACCTGATTGGTAGATGCTACCAAAAAAGTACGCTCGTGGGCGTACCTATGGATTACAAAACAAAAGTAGATTGTAGCACGGCCCGCAGGTAGGTTACACCCCTAAACGACGTGCTGCACGCAACAAGCCGAGTACCGTCTTGCCGTCCTCGATCTCGCCGCTTTCGATCAATTGCAGCGCGTTTAGCAGGGGCATCCGCTGTACTTCAATGAATTCGTCGGCGTCCTGCTCTAGTGGTGCTTCGGTGATTTCCTGCGTGAAAAACAGATGAATGTATTCATCCGTGTAGCCCGGTGCGGTATATAACCCGCCGATGGCCTCGATGCTGAGGGGCTTGTAGCCGGTTTCCTCGCGTAGTTCGCGGATGGCACAATCACGCGGGTCTTCATTCGGTTCTAGCGTGCCTGCGGGAATTTCATAGAGGGCGGCCTGTGCTGCGGTGCGGAATTGCTTGACCAGCAGCACGTTATGGTCGGCGTCTACGGCGACGATGGCGACTGCGCCGGGGTGCTTGACGATTTCACGGCGAGCGGGGTTGCCATCCTGTAGCGTCACCTCATAGACAGCCACCTGAAATAAGTTGCCATCGAAGGCGGTTTCCTGCTTGTTGATCGTTTCGCGGTGTTCAGTCATGTGCGTAGCCCTTTAGCCAGTCGGGATGGTGATTTGCTGGCCAGCGAAAATTACATTTGGGTTGATGATGGTGTTGGCGGTCTGCAAGGCGCTGACGGATGTATTGCAGACGGCAGCAATGCTGAAGAGCGTATCGCCCGGTTCCAGCACATACGGGCTGTTGCAACTGCTGGGTGCCGGGTTACCGACGACGCCGCCGCCACCACCACTGGTTGAGGCCGGCGTGAAGGTCGGCGGTGGTGGGTTGCCTGTGGTGCCACAACCCCGGATGAGTAGCTTCTCACCTGCGATAATCAGGTTGACGTTCGTCACCTGTGGGTTGTCGTTCAGGACAGTGGCGATTTGCACGCCGTAATAGCGCGAGATGCGGAAGATGTTATCGCCGCGTGTGATCTGATGGTCGCAGTTTGCGCCTGTGGGCTGCTGTACAATTGTCGGTTGCGTCGGTTGCTGCTGCGGGGGCGGTTGATTGGCCTGCGCGGTCAGGGTTTGCGCGATGAAGATAGCGTTCTGCGTCGCGGCAAAGTCGGGTGTTGGTTCGTCCGTTTGCCCCTGAAGGAATTGGGCCGTTAGCGTTTGTGGTGCCAGCGCAGTTGCGGTGGCGTCACCGACGAAGCGTGTCGCGGTCAACTGGAAATCGTTGGGCGTGCTGACCTGCGCGACGGCTGCGGGTGTTTCGGTGGCCGTTGGTGTCGGGCTGAAGATGGGCGTGTCGGTCACCGTCGGCGTTGGCGTCAGCGATGGCGTGACGGTTGGCGTGGGTGTGTCCGTCTCCGTCGGCTGGAAGGCCTGCGCACCGACATCACCCAATGGCCGGTCCAGCGTCAGGGTGCCATCTGGCGTGAACGTCGCTGTCGGCGTTGGGCTGTCTGTCGCTGTCGGCGTTGCTGTGGGCGTTAGGGTTTCGGTCGGCGTTTGGGATGGCGCGCTGGTCTCCGTTGGCACATTCTCCGATATAACGTTGGGTTGGTTTTCATCGAGGTCGCCCTGAAAGCAACCGACTGTTACAAGCATAACAATCAAGCTGATTCCGGCGACGCGCCACCACATCTGGGACTTACGCATGATCGTTCCCCCGGAGCCGAAGCCCCTGATAGACTGGATTCAAAACAACCTTTATTATACGGCGTTTGCTGCAATGTGCCAAAATCAAGATCTAGCTAGCTTGAGGCCAAGCGTTACACTGGTGCCCGTTTCTGGCGCACTTTCGATGTGGAAGGTCGCATCGTACAGTTGCACTAAGCCTTTGACGATCACGAGACCCAGCCCCATGCCTTGCTGCTCATAATAGCCGCGCTCGAATTGCACGTAGCCCGCGATTTGCTTGATCTGCTCATTGGTCATGCCGCGCCCCTGATCCTGAAGCGTCACGATATAGTGCGTGGGGGTGACCTGTGCGGAAATGCGGACGACCTGGCCCTGTGTGGAAAACTTGAACGCGTTATCAACGAGTTCTTGAATCAATTTATCCAGGTCATCACTGACGATGCAGGTGGGGTGATTCTCGCTAATGTCTATTTGCAGGTCGCCTGGGCGCTCGTGTCGCTCGGCCAACTGGCTGGCTTTCACCAGGATAATAGCGTGGGTATCTTGCGTCGTGTGTTTGCGTGCGTCGTTGATGGCTTCCTGGGTCTGTAACGTGATCTGCAAGCGAGCGTAGTAGAGATGGTCCTCGACAAGCTCGAAGAGGCGATGTGCAGCGTTGTTGATGTGCTTGGCCCAATCGACAATCTGATCTGGCTTGAGTTTGGCGGATTCCATCGCCATCATATCGGAGAAGCCGATGATTGTATTCAAGGGCGTGCGTAGCTCGTGTGGCAGCGATGTGATGATGCTCTCGCGCAGTTCTTCCAGGCGCATTTTCACGGCCTGGTTCAGGTCGGCACGCTTCTGTAGCTGGGAGCGCACACTTTCCAGCAGCTCATTAATCAGAAACGGCTTCATCAGATAGTCATCCGCGCCCAGGACCATGCCGGTACGCTGGTCGATGCGGTCGGTCTTGGCCGTGAGGAAGATGAACGGAATCGTGGCCGTGCCGGGGTTTTTGCGCAGGCGATCTAGCACCTGATAGCCATTCAATTCCGGCATCATAATATCGCACAGGATCAGGTCCGGTGCTTCGCGTTTAATCATCTCGATGCCGACGGCACCGTTTTCGGCACCGATTGCTTCGTAATTCTCCAGCCGGAGCATTTCAACGACATCATCGCGTAAGTCGCGTGCGTCTTCGATCACCAAAATTTTTGTCATGGTTGGCTCTATCTATTCGCTGTTTGGCATTGACTGCACATGCTGATTGATTGGCTTGCTAACATTATATCTGCAAAGTGGTTTTCTGATAATGCCCGCCTATACCAACTCAGCGGCGGCTAATAGCAAAATCAACACGCCGACGATGATGCGATAATACCCGAAAGCGATGAAGTTATTGCGTGAGATGTAACGCAGCAGCCACGCAATCGACAACCACGCCACAACGCCAGAGATAGCCGCCCCGATGAGCAACAACAGCAGATCATCGCCACTGATGGCATTCAGATCGCGCAGCAGGGCATAGACGGTTGCGCCGCCCAGCGTCGGGATTGCCAGATAAAACGAGAATTGGGTGGCGGTCGTGCGGTTCAGGCCGCTGAGCATCCCGCCGATAATCGACATGCCAGAGCGCGACATGCCCGGTATCAGCGCCAGCGTTTGCCACAGGCCGATAATGAGCGCCTGACGCATATTGACGGCTTCCAGTGTGGCGGTTTCACTGGCGATAGCTGCTGCTGCCTCGCTGCCAGGGACGGTGGCGGTGGCGGATGGGTGCTGCCGGGGGACGATGAAGCGTTCGATCACGATGAAGGCGATGCCCCCAACGATCAACGCCAGCGCGACAACGACAGGCGAAAACAGCACGCTCTCAATCCAATCATCAAACAGCAAGCCGAGCAGCGCTGCCGGAATGAACGCAATCAGAATGTTCAGCCATAAACGCCGCGTGCCGATGTCATGACGGATGCTGCGTGCCTGCTGCCATAGATCGCTGGCGTAAAAGGCGATGACCGCGAACACCGCGCCAATCTGGATGAAGATTTCAAAGGTGCCGCGCAAGCTCTCGCGCAAATCCAGAAAGGAGGTTGCGACGATCAGATGCCCAGTTGATGAGATGGGCAGGAATTCCGTGATGCCTTCGATAATGCCTAAAATAACGACTTTAATCAGTTCGTCCACGTGTGTCATCCGCGCATATTGATAATTAAGTGAGACGTATCTTACGGTGTGGTTTGGCTGGCTGCAATGTGAAATTAGCCGACAATAGCCCCGCCGCCTTTGCTTCTGTATGATAGGCGTTGATGATCGTTTTGGAGTAATGTTATGCGGGCCTACTGGCGTTTGCTCAAAGAGAACAGCGAATTCACAAAATTATGGCTGGCACAGGTCATTAGCTTGACTGGAGACTGGTTTAATACCGTTGTACTGTCTGCATTAGTGGCTGAATATACAGATGGCTCCGGCCTGGCTGTGGGCCTGTTCCTGACGACGCGCTTTCTGGCACCGTTGCTGGTCAGCCCGTTTGCTGGTGTGTTGATTGACCGCTTCAACCGTAAACGTTTGCTGATCTGGAGCAATTGGTTGCGGGCGCTGATTGTGCCGCTGTTCCTGCTGGCGGATTCGCCGGATATGCTGTGGCTGATTTACGTGGTGACGGTGGCGCAGTTTACGCTCTCGGCGGTCTTTGAGCCGGGACAATCGGCCATTGTTCCAGCGCTGGTCAAACGTGTGTGGCTGGTGGAGGCCAACACGCTTATCAGTGTAACCTGGTCGGTGATGCTGGCATTGGGTGCGATTCTGGGCGGCATTGTGGCCTTCTTGTTTGGTACGGATGTGGCATTGCTAGCGGATGCGGCGACGTTTGCCGTTGCGGGCGCGTTCATCGCCTGGATTGATTACGACCCGGTGCGGGGCCGCAAAATTCTGAAGGCCATCGAAAGCGAACAGCCCGAAGCAAGGACATCGGATGAAGAAGACACGAGCTTTATGGAGGGTGTGCGCTATGCACTGCGCACACCACAGATGGCCGCAGCCCTGTTTGTGAAGTTCGGTGCGCACGTCGGCAACATCGACACGCTGATGACTATTTTCGCCACACAGCTTTTCGTGATCGGCAGCAATGGCGAAGTCTCGCTCGGCATCCTGTATAGCTTGTTCGGCCTGGGTGCTTTCCTGGGGCCGATTATGACCAACCGCCTGAACGATGGTAGCGTCATGCGAATGCGCCGCCTGATTATCATCGGCTTCATCTCGATTGCACTGGGCTGGGCGGTGCTTGGTGTGGCCTCCACGCTGTTCATCGCGGCGATTGCCATTTTCTTCCGCTCAATCGGCGGTTCGATCAACTGGACGTACAGCGTCATTATCATCCAGAAAACCGCACCGGATGCCAAGCTGGGGCGTATGTTTGCGCTGGATATGGCTGGCTTCCAACTGACGACGGTGATTAGTACGCTGGCGCATGGCGCGTTGATTGATCTTGTTGGCATCGAATACATCTACGTTATTGTGCTGGCGACGGGTGTTATTAGCGTGATCCCGCTGGTGATCTGGTTGTGGATCGTGCAATACCTGGAGAGGATCGAACAACGCAACGCGGCTAGTGCGGATTCGCTGCTGGCAACAGGCGACTAAATCTCAAACATGCTTAAGACGTTTGTGTGCTACGATATAGAGCATTTTGAATGACAAGTAGAAAATCAGACGAACATGGCACGAAAACCAATTGTCGCCCTGGTGGGCCGCCCCAACGTCGGCAAGAGCACGATGTTTAACCGCCTGGTGGGTGAGCGCGTCGCCGTGACGCACGACATCCCCGGCACAACCCGCGACCGCCTGATGGGTGAGACCTTCTGGAATGGCATCAACTTCACAATCATCGACACAGGCGGCATTGAGGTCTATCAGCCGAAGGGCAGCCGCGACGAATCGCCGTTAGCGGAGGGCAGCAAGGACTTCGTGCCGCAGATTGAAGCGCAGGCGATGGCCGCTGTCAACGACGCCGATGCGATTATCATGGTGGTGGATACTAAGTTCGGCATCACTGCCGCCGACGAGACCATTGCTGAGGTGCTGCGCCGCACCAATAAGCCTGTGCTGATCGCTGCAAACAAAGCCGACGAACTTCAGCATCAGGATAGCGCCTATGACTTTTATGCGTTGGGCCTGGGGTCTGTGCATCCGGTCAGCGCTATTCATGGCGTCGGCGTCGGGGATATGCTGGACGGCTTGACGGACGAATTGCAGCGCGTCATCAAGAATTCACCGGATATTGGCGAAGATGAGGACGATGAACACCTGCGCATCGCCATCGTAGGCCGCCCGAACGCAGGCAAAAGCACGCTGCTGAATAAGCTGCTAGGGCAGGAACGCGCTATCGTCAGCCCGCTAGCTGGCACCACACGCGATGCGATTGATACGCAAATTCGCTGGCATGGCCAACCCGTCACACTGATTGATACCGCAGGCATCCGGCGGCGTGGGCGCGTGGAGCCGGGCGTTGAGCAGTTCAGCGTCATCCGTGCAATGAAAGCCATTGAGCGCTCTGCGGTGGCCATCCTGGTGATTGATGCCGAACTCGGCGTCACCGAGCAGGATGAGCACATTGCAGGCTATGTGATCGACGCACATCGCAGCCTGATGTTTGTCGTCAATAAGTGGGATGCCGTCGAAAAAGACGCGCATACCATGCACGACTTTACTCAGAGCATCCGTGAGCGCCTGCATTTTGTGCCCTACGCGCCGGTTATCTTCATCAGCGCGTTAAACGGCCAGCGTGTGCATCAGGTGCTCGATACAGCCAACCGCATCTATGAGAATCGCTTCACGCGCATCCCCACATCAGAGATTAATCAGGTCATCCGCGATGCTGTAGCCAAGCACGCACCGCCAACGAAGGGCATCCGCCGCCTGAAAATCTTCTATGGCTCACAGGTGCGCACAAACCCGCCGATTTTCCTGCTGCACATCAACGACCGCAAGCTACTGCACTTCACCTATGAACGCTTCCTGGAAAATCAGATTCGGCAGACATACCCGTTTGAGGGCACGCCGCTTCGCCTGAGCTTCCGTGAGCGCACACAAAAAGAGCAGCAAGACGCCTAGCCACACAACACGAACCGACATAACAAAAACCGGAGAAAACCTATGGGCTTATTGGCCGATCATCAGATTCGGGCGCTGTGCCAGGGGGACATGCCGATGATAGAACCGTTTGAAGAAAGCCTCGTGCGCGCAGGCGTGATCTCGTATGGCTTGTCGTCGTATGGCTATGATATGCGCGTGGCCAACACATTCAAGATTTTCACCAACGTGCATTCTGCCATTGTGGACCCGAAAGCCTTCTCGGAAGCGTCATTCGTGGATTACATCGGGGATGTCTGCATCATCCCGCCGAATTCGTTCGCGCTGGCGCATTCGGTGGAGTATTTTCGCATCCCACGCACTATCTTGGCAATGACTGTTGGCAAAAGCACTTACGCCAGATGTGGTATTATTACAAATATTACAGCTTTTGAACCCGAATGGCATGGTCATGTGACCATTGAAATCAGCAATACGACGCCACTACCTGCTAAGATTTACGCCAATGAAGGCATTGCGCAGGTCGTATTTTTCGAGGCCGACGAGATATGTGAAGTGTCGTATGCGGATCGGAAAGGCAAATACATGGGTCAGCGCGGCGTGACACCACCACGCCTGTAGATAGGGCTGAGTAGATGAGTGAACAAGTGTTGGTCGGTGTCATCATGGGCAGCGATAGCGACCTGCCAACCATGCAGGCCGCCATAGATGTGTTGCGCGAATTCGGTGTGCCGCATGAAGTACGGGTGGTGTCGGCGCATCGTACCCCGGCAGACATGGCAGACTACGGCCAAACGGCCTATGAGCGCGGCTTGCGCGTCATCATCGCCGGGGCCGGTGGCGCGGCACATCTGCCGGGCATGGTAGCAGCCTATACGACGCTGCCCGTGATTGGCGTGCCAGTGCAGAGCCGTGCATTAAATGGGCTGGATTCGCTGCTGTCGATTGTGCAGATGCCGGGTGGCGTCCCGGTCGCGACGGTGGCCATTGGTCAGGCCAAGAATGCCGGGTTGCTGGCTGTGCAGATATTGGCGACGCGGGATGAAGCACTGCATCAGCGTATGCTGGCTTACAAGCAATACATGGCCGAGGCATCCCGCCGCAAAAACGACAACCTGACCGACTGAATGCTATGCTTGCATTAGCTTTGTTGTGCGGAAGCTAAATATTCATCTAGCGCTTGCAATGGGTCATCTAATTCAGTCGTGATGACCTCAACGCCTGCACGCTCCACTTGCTTGATGTAGAAGCCTGTTAAGCGCGTGATGAACACATTGCAATCATGCAACAAATCGAGTGTCTGTCGTGGGTTGCCGTGCTCTTTCTCAGCCCCCTGGCCGACGCCGTGTGGGTTGGTGCGCGTTTCGAGCAACTGGCGCGAGCCATCGTAAATCTGATAGACGGGTGACATACCAAAATGCCCATCCCACATCGTACCATCCTGTGTAACGCCAACCGCGATACGTTTTTCTTCTGCCATGAATAGCCCTTTTTATGCAGCACAAAGACGACCAAAAACAGTTTGACTGGCATATCCTAACATGTACCAGCAGCAAGCGTCTATGGGTAGCGGGGTGCATTTCATCCTGGCTCATGTGCAAAAAGTGTGATTTGTAGCTCTGTAGGGGCGCAGTACGCTGCGCCCAGTATAACGAGACATGGCAACCCGATTCGATGTACAGCCTGCTATGGCTGTTGCTGTTTTCGCCCGCAAGCTGTGCTATAATCGCCCGTATGTTCGTCAATTAAGAGACCAATGCAAAGTCAGAATGGGACGATTATGGCAAATCAGGTGCTATACCTCATTGATGGGCACGCGGTCGCCTATCGCCAATACTTCGCGCTGGATGCGGCGGGTTTTTCCACCAAAGCAGGCGAGCCAACCAACGCGGTTTTTGGCTTCACACGGACGCTGCTAGACATCCTCGAACACGAAAAGCCTAAATACCTCGCTGTCGCCTTCGATCAAGGCTTAAGCGGGCGCGATGAGGTCTATGGCGAATATAAAGCGACCCGCGATAAAATGCCGGACGAACTAGACGTACAGATTAAGCGCCTATATCAGCTTGTGAAGGCCTTCAGCATCCCTACGCTGGTGCTAGCGGGCTACGAAGCAGATGATGTGATCGGCACGATTTCACGTCAGGCGCAGCAACAAAACCTCGATGTGCATATCATCACCGGCGATAAAGACCTGCTGCAATTGCTGACGCCTAACGTGCGCATCCAATTGCCCAAGCGCGGCAAGCGCGATGTCGTCTACGATCTGAAGCTATTCGAAGATGAATACGGCCTGACGCCGCAGCAATTCATCGACCTGAAAGGGCTGATGGGCGACACATCCGACAACATCCCCGGCATCAAGGGCATCGGCGCGAAAACAGGTACCAAACTGCTGCAACAATTCGACACGCTGGAAGGCATCTACGAGAATTTAGACAGCCTGAAAGGTAAGCAGCTAGAGCGCCTGCAAGAAGGGCGCGAACTGGCCTTTATGAGCCGTGAATTGGCCCGTATCCGCACCGATTTACCGCTAAAATTAGACGTAAAGCAGTGCGTAGCGCAGGATTACGACGCGGGCGAAGTGGCCGAACTCTTCAGGGAATTAGAGTTTCGCAGCTTTCTTGACCGCCTGCGCAACCATGACATGAGGCAATTGCCGCTGTTCGGGGGTGCGGATGGTGTGGATATTGAAGGATCGGAGCCACTGGAAGGCGACACGTTCCCGACGACCATTGTGCAGGATAAAGACGCGCTGGATGCGCTGGTTGCGGTGCTCAACAACGCAAAGGCCATCGCATTCGATACGGAGACGACCAGCACGGATGTTATGTCGGCGCGTCTGGTGGGCATTTCGTTGGCGATTGATGACGAAAGCGGCTATTACATCCCGGTGGGGCACGATGACGGTCTCGGTATGCAAATCGCGCTGGACTTTGTGCTTGACGCGCTACGTGGCCCACTGACGGACCCCAATATTCTCAAGTATGCACACAATGCCACCTATGACCTGCTGATGTTGCAACGCTACGGCATTGATGTACAGCCTATTACATTTGATACGATGCTGGCGGAATGGATACGCGACCCCAACAGTAAATTCCTGAGCCTGAAGAACTTCGCACGGCAGTATCTTGAGATTGACATGGTGGAGATAGATCAGCTTATCGGCAAGGGCAAAAATCAGAAGTCGATGGCCACAATTGAAATTGAGCGCGTCGCGCCCTATGCCGGGTCGGATGCCGTTGTCACCCTGAAAGCCGTTGATTTCCTGTCGAAAGAAATCGCAGAGGACGGCAATCAGGCGATTTTCGAGCGCCTGGAAATGCCCATTGTGCCCGTGATTGCGGCGATGGAGCGTGCGGGCATTGTGTTGGATGTCGGCCATCTGCGGCAGATGAGCGATGAACTGGCAAACCGACTCGCTGCGCTGGAAGATGACATTGCCGACCATGCCGGCAGACGCTTTAACATCAACAGCCCCAAGCAACTCAACAACGTCCTGTTCGACCAACTGAAGCTGCCCGTTGAAGGGCTGAAAAAGACCCTACATGGCTACAGCACCGACGCCACAACCTTAGAGGTGCTGCGCGACCAGCACCCGATCATTGCGCGTATTCTGGACTATCGCGAACTGGCTAAGCTCAAAAGCACCTATGTGGATGCCTTGCCCGAACTGATTAACGATGAGACGGGCCGCGTCCACACCAGCTACAATCAGACGGGCACAAACACCGGGCGCTTCAGCAGCAGCAACCCGAACCTGCAAAATATCCCCATCCGCACTGAATTAGGGCGTGAGGTGCGCCGTGCAATCGTCGCGCCGCGTGGCCACGTGCTGCTGGGTGTGGATTACAGCCAGATTGAATTGCGCGTCATGGCACACATCAGCCAGGACGAAACGTTGATTGCCGCCTTCAAGCGCGGTGAGGACATTCACCGGGCTACAGCCGCCGCCGTTTATAGGATCAACGCTGAGGACGTGACCTACGAACAGCGCAGTTTTGCCAAGCGCGTGAATTTCGGCCTGATGTATGGCATGGGATACTTCCGGCTGGCACGCGATAGCGACTTGACGCAATCTGAAGCGCGTAAATTCATCGAGACATACTTCGAACAGCTACCCGGCGTCAAAAAATACATTGACGAAACGCAGGCATTCGCAAGTGAGCACCATTACACCAAGACGCTGATGGACCGCAAGCGCACGTACCCAGTGCTGATGAACAAGGGCGACCATCAGGCCGTACAGAGTGCATTGCGTGCTGCTATCAACATGCCCATTCAGGGCACCGCAGCGGACATCCTGAAGGTGGCCATGATTAACCTGTACAAGCGTTTAGGGCAGGGTGGCTACAAGGCGCGTATGGTGTTGCAGGTGCATGATGAACTCGTGCTGGAGGTGCCGGAAAACGAGTTGGCGGCTGTGTCGAAGCTGGTAGTAGAGACGATGGAATCCGCGTTTGAATTGGTGGTGCCGCTGGTCGCGAATGCGGAGTATGGCCCTAATTGGCGCGATATGGAACCTGTAGAATAGATTATGTTGTAGGGGTTTGGCGCACCAAACCCAGGGCACAGCGATGCCGGGGGCGCAATGCATTGCGCCCCTACGGGCGTATCTTAATCCCCCGCAGCAGGTAGCGCAGGCTTACAGCACAACACCAACTCCTTCGCGGCCTTCACTTCATCGACGCGGCGCGTGGGGGCGTTGTGTGGTGCGTTGTGCAACAATTGCGGGTTCGTCCTGGCTTCTTCGGCAATCAGCTTCATCACACGGATGAACTCATCCAGCGTGGCGCGGGTTTCGGTCTCGGTTGGCTCGATCAAGAGCGCTTCCGGTACGATCAGCGGGAAGTAATTCGTGGGTGGATGAATGCCGTAATCAATCAGGCGCTTGCCGATGTCCAGCGCGTGAATGTCCTCTGTGCCCTCGATGCGCCCTTCGATCACGAATTCATGGCCACAATAGCGCGGGTACGGCACCTTGTAGGTATCCAGCAGGTTGGCGCGTAGGTAATTCGCATTCAACACCGCATGACGCGAGACCTCATGCAAGCCTGACGCCCCATAAACGCGGATGTAGGCATAGGCGCGGACGTGCATCCCGAAGTTGCCATGAAATGCCTTAAGCTGCCCGATGGATTTTTCCGGCATCTTGAAGCCGTACAGCGGCGCATCGTAACCGTCCTCTGCCTCCGGGTTGGCGTCTTCGACAATCTCGACAATCGGACCGGGCAGGTACGGCACCAGCTTTTCACCCACACCCACCGGACCGCTGCCGGGGCCGCCGCCACCATGCGGCGTGCTGAACGTCTTGTGCAGGTTGTAGTGCATTACATCAAAACCCAGTTCACCCGGCTTGATGACGCCCAGCAGCGCGTTCATGTTCGCACCATCCATATACATCAGGCCGCCAACCGCGTGCACTATGTCGATGATTTCCAGAATCGGTTCTTCAAACAGGCCCAGCGTATTCGGCACCGTAATCATCATGCCTGCGATCTGGTCGCCTTGCTCG
Source organism: Anaerolineae bacterium (assembly GCA_034437615.1). GTDB lineage: Bacteria > Chloroflexota > Anaerolineae > Aggregatilineales > Phototrophicaceae > DAOTTW01. The sequence continues at coordinate 21,885 of DAOTTW010000054.1, forward strand.
TCACAGACCTTGCGCAGCGCATCTACGTCCACATTGCCCTTGTTATCCGAAGGCAGTTCAACCGCTTCAAAGCCTGCCATCGTGACCGTTGCCGGGTTGGTGCCGTGTGCGCTGTTCGGCACGATAATTTTGGTGCGCTGCGTGTCGCCATGATCCAGGTGATACTTGCGGATCATCAGAATGCCTGCAAATTCACCCTGCGCGCCGGCTGCCGGGGCTAAACTGACTGCCTCAAAGCCGCTGATCTCTGCCAGCCATTGCTGCAACTGATGCATCAGAGCCAGCGCGCCCTGTGCCCCCTCGCTATCGGTGGCCGGGTGCAGATGCGCAAAGCCGGGGTAACGGGCCACATCTTCATTAACGCGGGGATTGTATTTCATCGTGCAAGAGCCAAGCGGATAGAAGCCCTTGTCGATGGCGTGGTTCAGTTGGCTCAGCCGCAGGAAGTGGCGCACCACCTGCAACTCGCTGACCTCTGGCAAGGGCAACTCATCGCGCAGCAGGTCGCTATCCGGCAATTGCGCCTGTGGTACGTCCAGTTCAGGCAGGTTGGCCCCTTCACGGCCCGCTTCGCTCAGGTCGTAAATCAGCGGTTCCAGCACGTCTGTATCGCTTGTCTGTGTGGGTTGTTCCAGTGTCAATACCATTACGATAAGCTCCTAAGTGTCTCTACCAGTGCATCAATCTCATCACGGCTGTTCATTTCGGTCACGCAGACCAGCATCGCATCACCAAGTTCAGGATATTCTTCGGAGAGGTCGTAGCCGCCGATAATGCCGTTATCCAGCAGGGCGGCGTTAATCTCGCTGACCGGGCGCGGCGTCTCCACAACAAATTCATTAAAGAAAGCGCTGTGGGCATCCACGCTGAAGCCCTTTAGCTTGCTGATCTGGTCGGCGGCGTAGTGCGCTTTGTGGTAATTCAGCAGCGCGACCTTGCGCATACCCTGCTTGCCCATCAGCGAGAGATACACAGAGGCGGCAGTGGCCATCAATCCCTGATTGGTGCAGATATTGCTGCTGGCTTTCTCGCGCTTGATGTCCTGTTCGCGGGGGCGCAGCGTCATCACATAAGCGCGTTTGCCCTCGGCATCTTGCGTTTCACCGATGATGCGGCCCGCGATCTTGCGCACATACTTTTGTAGCGTCGCAAAGTAGCCGACGTATGGCCCACCAAAGCTCAGCGGCACGCCCAACGGTTGCGCCTCACCGACGACGATATCCGCGCCCATCGCGCCTGGGCTTTGCAGCATCCCAAGCGCAAGCGGGTTTGCGACCACACACAGCAACGCGCCAGCCTCGTGCACGGTATCCGCTAGTGCCTGCAAATTCTCGATCTCGCCCAGGAAATTCGGATACTGCACCGCCAGCATCGCCGTATCATCATCCAGCAGTGCGACTAACTCACCTAAATCAAGCAGCTCGTCATCACCGACCAGGCGCACATCGCGCCCCTGGTGATAGGTACGCACCACGCGCCGATATTGCGGGTTAATGCCCCGGCTCAGGATGATCTTGTTGCGTTTGCGGGCCACTTGCCGGCTCATCGTCACGGCTTCGGCCAGGCTGGTCGCGCCGTCGTAGTGGCTGGCGTTGGCTGCGTCCATGCCCGTCAGCGCACACATCATGCTCTGATACTCATAAACGGCCTGTAGCGTGCCCTGCGATACTTCCGGTTGATACGGTGTGTAGGCGGTCAGGAATTCGCCGCGCAAGATCACATGGTTGACTACGGATGGCACAAAGTGATGATAGGCCCCGGCACCCCGAAACAACGCAAAATCCCCGGCGTGCTCGTTGGCTTCGCTCAGGGCCTTCATTTCGGCGGTGACCTCTAGCTCGCTCATGGGTTTGGGCAAGTTCAGGCTAGGGAAGCGGTGCGTCTCCGGCACGGCCTCGAAGAGTTCTTCGATTGTGGCGACACCGATAGCAGAGAGCATCTGCTGCCGCTCTTGCTCGGTGTGTGGAATGTATCCCATCGTCATGCTGATTTTTTGCCTTTAGCTACCGATAAATGTTGTTCTAAAGCCATCCAGTTAATTAGCGGTCTTCGTTGTAGGTTTTGTAGGCGTCTGCATCCATCAATTCAGCTAGACCAGAATCGTCCGTCACTTTGATCTTCACCAGCCAGCCCTCACCATACGGGTCGGAGTTGACGAGTTCGGGGTCGTCCTCCAGCGCGGTATTCACCTCGATGATTTCACCAGCAACCGGGCAGTAAATTTCCGATGTCGCCTTGACGGATTCGACCTCTGCGACGGCATCCCCGGCGTCGATGCTTTCACCAACTTCCTTCAGGAATTCGGTATAGGTCAGGTCGTTGAGGGCGTCCTGTGCATAGTCGCTGATGCCCAGCGTGGCGGTGTCGCCATCCACGCGCAGCCACTCGTCGCTTTGGGCGTACTTAACATCATTGGGGTATTTCAGGTCAGCCATATGTGTGCTCCTGTTGATTTGTGCTTGGTGATGATGGCTATGTCGCTATGTGCTGCAAACGCAAAAAAGCGCACGCAGAAATGCTGTGCGCTCTGTCGGTGTCGTAACCTTCAGAGTTCATCCAACCCATGAATCCGGTTTACCTGAGAGTTTCACCACCCGACCAGCATTCACGGATGGCTTGCCCCTTCGGTGGTTCGTCGCATGGTGATGCTGTGTCTGCGCGAACGCTCTCTTCATCAGTCGGCTTTTACGAATGAACTAAATTTTATCGAGCACAGGTGCGATGTGCAAGCGCTGTGTTGTATACAAATCAGCTACTTAACCTGCTGCATGTCCTCCTGCGTGATTTTGCGGATGGTCTGCGTGATGCGCTTGACCAGCCCAAAACGTTCTTTGTAATCGGCGCGTTGCTTGCGGACATCCGGTTCATAATCCAGATATTCGGCGCTTTTCACGTTTAAACCCGCGCTGATCGTCAGTGAATCATGCGGGCAGACGTTAATGCAAGTCAGGCACATGATGCATTCGGTGGATGTCACACGTTGGCCTTGCGTCAAGTAATCCTTGATGCGGATGTTCATCGGGCACATTTCAACGCAGGCTTCGCAATTCTCGCATTTATCGGCGGTGCCACTGACGCGCAACACGGCCAAACGCGCTGTGGCCTTCAGGGGCACGCTGATGGGGCACAGGTATTTGCAGAAGGCGCGGTTGTCTTTGTAGATGAGCGCCATGCTGATGCCCACAACGTAATACAGCAGCAGGCCAATCAGGAACCAGTGCAGCCCGGTCAGGCCGAGCGCGCCATCGCTATAACCGAAGCCGAACACCAGCACCGCAATCAGCAGCAGGCTAAATCCAAAATGCAGGTAGCGCAGCCAGTTGATTTTGCCCGTTTTGCGATAGTGGCTGTAGGGATACGGTAGCAGATCAAAGACCATGCCGAACCAGCACGCCCAGCCACACCAGATGCGCCCGAAAAACAGCGGCCCGATGATTTTGGCCAACGCATAATGAAAGACGATATACGGCCCGACACCCGCCAGCACCGCGAAGAACAGCCCCTCAATCTGCATATTGCCATGATCCGACACGATGGCAACCAGCAGCAGCAAACTACCAAGCAGGATAATCACCATTTTGCGTGCTAGTGGCCGATGCCGATCTGGTAGCGCGATATAGCCGCCGATGCCGACGCCCACGAATAGGCCGATGTAGCCAAAGAACAACAGGCTCATCATATCGCCTGTACGCAGCCAGTGCAGCACGCCCACCGCCCACAACGTCAGCATTATCAGGACGGGCACCAGCACAAAACGGTCTTCTGGGCGGGTTTTGGTTTGTGAAACAGCCATGTTTTCCCCTTGTCGATCACGACCTGAAAAGTTAAACGAGTTCACTATGCTGCTATGCTACGACAAATCGCAGCAATATGCAGACAACGAACTATATGCACCTGAGCGCGGAATGTCACATGATTGCTATCGCGTGTCTGATAGGCGCTGTGCTAATATGCTGCTGATAACGCAGATAAAGCAATGTACGGGTAGCGTAATGAGCCAAAATCCCAGAGCAAAAGAACCGACGTGGTTGCTTGTCTTAGTGGGCACGCTGATGGGCGCGATTTTCGTGGTCGCTGGCGTGATCCTGCTACGCGATGTGCAACCAGACGACAGCACAGCAAGCGACCAAAGCGCCGCCGTGTTTGAGCAGGTAGACGCGCAGGATAACGCCTTCGTCGGCGCTGAGGTCATCGACCCACCGCGCCCCATGCCGGATTTCACGCTGACGAACCAGCAGAACGACGCAGTAAGCCTCAGCGATTTACGGGGCAAGCCGACGCTCATCACATTCGGCTTCACCAATTGCCCGGATGTTTGCCCGCTGACCCTCTATGAATGGCGACAGATCAGCGCAGAGCTAGACACCAGCACGACCGCAGCCACCGACGCGATCAATTTTGTGTTCATCAGCGTGGATGGTGAGCGCGACACGCCGGAA
>DAOTTW010000055.1:0-4641 GCA_034437615.1 Anaerolineae bacterium
GTGAGGGCGGGTTTGCGCTAAAAACATGCCTGCCTGAGTAGTTACACGACATTACATCCTGACGAAGGCACCCCTGGCCGCCTGCCGCCAGAGCGCCTTGAGTTCGCCATCCACGCGGCACAGCGACAACCCCAGGCCGGCCATTTCCATTGTCGTCGCGTATGGCCCGATCCAGGTGCCCGCTACCTGGATATTGGCCTCAGCCAGCAATTGCGCAACGCGACGATACAAAATCAGTAGCTCCATATGCGTCAGGCTGCCGCTGTTGTTGAGCATCACGAGCACCTCATCACCCTCTACGAACGGCAAATCCTCCAGGATGCGCGGCAACATCAGGTCTATCGTTGCGTCGGCGGATGTCAGCTTGTGGCGCCCCATGCCCATTTCGCCGTGCACGCCCATGCCAATCTCGATTTCGTCGGCTGGCAATTCAAACATGGCTTCGCCCGTCAGCGGGTTGATGGCAGGTGCTAACGCCATCGCCAACGAGCGCGTGTTATCGCGGATTTTCTCTGCGATGTGCTTGCACGCGGCCAGGTCGCCACTGCTTTCGGCAAATGCGCCCAGCATCTTCCAGACGAAGAAAAGCCCAGCCGTCCCCCTGCGCTGATCCTCCTGACCGACGGGGGCGCTAGAAATGTCGTCGTACAGCACGGCCATATCGACATGCACGACGCCCTCAGTCGCGCAAAGTTCGAGTGCCAGTTCAGCGTTCATCAGGTCGCCCGCATGATGCGAGACGCACAACAGCACACCCGCGCCAAAATCAGCGGCTTTGATGCCCTCTACAATGCGTTGTGGCCCCGGTGCCGTGAAGATTTCCCCCGCGACGTTGACATCCAGCAGGCCCGGCCCAACTAGCCCGATCATAGCAGGTTCGTGTCCACTACCGTTGCCGATAACCAACCCAACACGCCCCGCTTGCTTGGGGGTCGCACGGACGACCAAGTTGTTTTGCGTGAGGCGCACAATATCCGGGTAGGCTGCGGCCAGCCCTTGCAGCATCTCGTCGCGCATGTTCTCGGTTTGGTTCACAAGTTTCTTTTTGCGGGCTGCCATCAGCCATCCAGTCCTTGTAATAAACAGTAAACAAGCTTGTATCTATTCGGGTACGAAGTACATCAGGTGTAGCGGGTGGCTGACCGGATCATCGCGATACGCGACCCTGACGCGCATCCCGGCATGTAACGACCGCGGCTCAGCCTGCAAAATATGCGGGAACAACGTCGATGCACCGTCCAGCAACACATAGGCTAGCACATAAGGCGTTTCTAGCGCCTCCACGTCGGCATTACTGCCGGGTCCGAAGTGCAACACGGACCACGTTTCCAGGGTTCCGCTGCCAGCGAGTTCACGCCAGTGTGTGACCTGCAAACATTGTGGGCAAAGCGGGCGCGGTGGTGCATAAGTGCGATCACAGGTAGTGCAATGCGTCGCGAAGAAGCGGCCATGCTCTAATTCCAGGAAGAAGCGCGAGTATTTGCCCAGGCTATGACGATAGGTTTGCGTCAGTTCCAGCGTAATGCGCTCGATCTGCCGAAAGTCGGCCCAACGATCATCACCAGGCAGCGGATTCTCGGCTTGTTGCACATCTATTTTGGATTGCACGCGCTGTCTTTGATCGTCTGGCATCACGTTACTGCCTCTCGAAGATGTTCACGACGCAGATCGAACCAATGCCCGCGTGTGTGTCTGTCAGGCCGCGTCGTGCGTTCTGTACTTGCCGACGTGGATCGACCCGACCCTGCAATTGCTGTACGACCTCGATGGCCTGCACGATGCCCGTAGCCCCAACAGGTGCGCCGCGCCCCAACAAGCCGCCGCTTGTATTGACGGGCAGGCGGCCATTTAAAGCGAACATGCCGTCAGTTGTCGCGGGGCCACCTTCGCCGCGCCCTACAAAACCCAGGTCTTCGACGGCCTGAAGCTGCGCACCGCTATAACTATCGTAAATTTCGGCAACGTCAATCTCATCTAGCGGATGTGAGATGCCAAGCTGGGCGTAGGCTTGCTGTGCAGCCGTTTGCTTACCACGAAAATTTGTAATATCCGGGTAGCGATCACCCAGGCGCATTGTATCCGTACCGCAGCCCGTCGCGCCGAAGCGTACAAGCGGGCGCTGTACGTAGGTCGGGCTATGGGCACGCGCCCAGCCTTCAGTTGCTAACAACATCGCTGCTGCACCGTCACTGAGCAAGCTACAATCGTACAGCTTATACGGCTCTGCAACGGGCCGCGATGTCAGCACATCGTCCAGCGTTAAATCCATCGGTTTATGCGCGATGGGGTTTGACTGGGCGTTGCGGCGGTTGGACACAGCCACCTGGGCGAACTGCTCTTCACGGGTGCCGTAGCGCTGCATGTGTGCACGCATCATTGCCGCGTAGAAAGCTGTATACGTGCCACCGACCATCATCTCCCAATCGGCATCCGCCGATAGTGCGAAAAGCTGGTTGGCGCTGCGCGATCTGATGCCGCGTCCGTTGGCCTCGCAGCCATAGACCAGGACCGAATCGCACAAACCACCCTGGATATAGGCGTAGGCTGTGCGCAGGGCTAGCGCACCGGTGGCACCACCACCTTCGACGCGCACATTCGGTTTGGGGATCAGGCCGACTTGATCGTGCAGAATTGCGCCAAGCGTCATCTGTCGGTTGAAGTGGTCGCTTTCATAGCTGGTGATACCCTGCTGCACAGCAGCCAGGGAAGTCATACCAGCGTCATCCAGGCAGGCCAGCACAGCCTCCGCCATCAGATCACGCACATTGCTATCGGCGCGCTCTGATGCGAATGGTGTCGTTCCCGTACCGACGACGACGACTTGCCGTGTCATGCGTCACCTTCGATCATGCCCTCGGCTGCGTTCTGTGCTTGTGTTGCGCTCACAGTCTCGCCATACGCCAAGCGTCGTAAAGCGCGTGCTTTTGCGCCTTCCAGGTGGCCGCGTGCAGCGAGCAGCAAAGCATCGGTGTCGCGCCCCGTCAGCGCTTGTGCGATGGCACGGTGTTCGTGCTGTGTCTTTAACACGTCTTCATAGTGGAAATTACTGCCCATGATGGCGATGTAGCCCTGCAAGTTCGCGTCCATGTAGTATTTTTGCAGGCGATTGTTCCGGCTGAAGGCCACCAACGCCAGGTGCATCTTACGATCAAGCTCCATAAAATCGGCTACTTCGCCCATCCAGGTATTTTCAACCGAGAAGTAGCTATCCATCTCCGCTAGTAGTTCCAGCGCTGTCTGGATTGTGGCTGCATTTTGCGGCTCGAAGGCGCTACGCAGTGCCTGTGCTTCCAGTGCAATGCGGATTTCGAAGCACTCAGCGATGTCCGTAGCGTCGAACTGTGTAACGTAGGTACCGCGTCGTGGATGAATCGTCACCAGGCCCTCAGCCTGTAAACGCGCTAACGCCATCTTCAGCGGCGAACGGCTGACAGCAAGCTGTGTTTCTAGCTCACGCAGGTTCAGTTGTTGGCCTGTCGCAAGTTCACCCTGCAAAATCTTCTCTCGTAAGACCTGATAGACTACATCATTGACATTCGGCAATTCTATGGGGGAGACCATAGGCTATCCTTCACAGGCTTGAGCATCTGACATTCCAGATACCTTGTTATACTACCGTTGCTGCTTGCGTCTGTCAAAATTGTGAAAAATTTCACGCTTTACGCCGTTGCAATGGGTATCACCAGCATCGAGAAACTGTGCGCTGGTATTTCAAGTGTGCCCTGCGTCGGTGCCCAGGTGGTTTGCGTGCTGCCGACAGCGTCAGGTTGTTCAGCGCTGTTTGTCGATAGTCCATGCGCACCGTTAACCGTGTAGCGTGTCACCATGCCGCTAATTTGCACACCATCTAAGGCCACATGCGTTGCTTGTTCTGCGTCGCGGTTGACCAACGATAGATATAGGTAGCCGCTAGCGACGTCATAGGTCGTTGCAGCATCGACCAACGGCACCGCATCATAGGCCGGAAGGTTGCCCTTCGCAGGGCTGCTGAAGGTCGGACAATCGACCGCGCAGTGTACAGCCTGCGGGCCGCGATGCTGCGTCAGCAGTTCTAGCACAAGCGTCGTCGGTAGCTTGACCACCTGCGGCGCTTGCAAATCCGCAGATGTATCTTTCACCCAATAGCCAGCCCGTGCTTCCGGCACTTGTCGCCAGGCATATTCGGGTAAGACGTTGTAGCAGGCCATCACATTGATGAGGTGGTAGACCGCCGACATCTTGATGCGGTCGGCGCGTTGAATGCAGGCGTTCATCAGCGCGCCTGTGTAAAGTGCATCACCCAGGTCGTAACGCTCTTTGTAGATGGGTGGCTTCGCGCCGATGTACGTGTTCCATTCATCGAAGGCCAACGGCAGGGGTGGTTGGGCGTTTTGCGCGATGATTTCGAGCGTGCGATCCAGCATGTCGGCCACTTCGTGTGCAGCAGCGACTTTCGGCACATATAATGTGTCGATGTCGGGCGTGTGGTCCCATTTTTCGGTGCGAATCGAGTAATAATGCACGCTGAGTTCATCCATTGCATGGGCAGCGCGTTGCAACACAAGCCGATTCCAGTGGCCGTACAGATCAGTTGGCACACCGACGCCAATCAGCAGCAGATCAAGCGGCGAGGCGTCGCGCATCCGTTGCGCATATTGCAGG
>DAOTTW010000056.1:0-11670 GCA_034437615.1 Anaerolineae bacterium
GTGAGGGGGCTGTAATCATACGCTGTATCCACTCAGCGCGGTATTCTGCGCCGTGCCCATAAAACAGCACGTCAATATCTTGTTGTGGCACGTTCACCGGGTTAAACACATCAGGGTCCGCGCCATACCAGAGCACATGCACATTCGCCGCACCGAGTTCGTGCAGCAGGTCCGCGCCGCCCGTGCTGTTGCTGATGAACGCCGCATATTCGCCTAAATCCGCGCCCTGATAGATGCGAAAGCCGGACGCAAAGCCGCGCATGTTCGGCAAGCTGGCCGGAACGTCGCCGTCGTAATACAGCACGGGGATATTGTGCTTGGTTTGCAGGTATTCCGGCACGCCTATCAGGTGGTTCAGAGGCACCGTGAGGAAAATCACCGCGTCGATGTCCGGTTGTTGGGTGAGGATTGCATCCATGTGACGCTGCCATAGTGGGGCAATTAACTTTTGGGCAGCGCTGCGCGCCAGCTTATCCGAGGCGCTTTCTTGATCGTGTTTTGCATCTGCGCCGGTATCCTGCATCTGCACCTGACGCTTCGGCAGCAGCGCCCGCAGTGCGTCCCGCGCCAGCTTGAAGCCATCGCCCTGCCAGCGTGCCGGGTTGGGTTTTGCCTGCCACCACAACGATTCGATAGCTGGCCCCTGGTAGGGCGTTGCGATGACATCCACGCCGATTTCATAGAGGCCCTTCAGCAATTGCCACCAGGCCGGGGTTGCGCTGAACGCTTGTGTGAGGTCCAGCGACGAGACGACGAACAGTAACTTCATAGTTTGGCGCTTGTCCTTTAATCCGCGTCTGTATCGCTGCTTGGTAGCGCCGCCTGTGCTTTACCGCGTTGTTTGTGTCGCCAATCGCGCGCGAAGCTATCTACAATCAGGATGAAAACGCCGATCACAATCGCATGATCGGCCAGATTCGACACATTGGAGAACAGATCTGGCACGCGATAGTGAATGAAGTCGATCACTTTGCCGTGTATGATGCGGTCAATGACATTGCCCAGCGCACCACCGATCACCAAACTCATGCCGATGTGCGCCGCCAACGCATCACGCTCTGAGCGCACGTAGAAGAAAACGATGATGGCTGTAATCACCATCGCCGTCACCATGAAGAACGGCCCCGCGCTTGGTAGCACGCCGAAGGCCGCGCCCGTGTTGTAGCTGCGCGTAAGCGCGAAGAACTCGGATAGTGCGTTGATGGGGTATATTGACTCACGTAACGTCAAATTTTCGAGCACCCACGTCTTTGTGATCTGGTCAAGCAGCACCATCAGCGGCGCGATGATGGCCAGCGGTGCCCATTTGCGTAATGTCATCGGGGTTGTTGCTTTTCTGCTGTGTGCTGTTTCGTGTTAGGCTATTTTAAGGCTTTCCGGCCCAAAACGTAATAGGTTGAAGATGGACGGATCATAAGAGGCAAAATCCTATGCGAATGATTTTTGCAATCGTAATGTTTGTTTCTCTGGCAGGCTGTAATGTACTGGACAACATACAGGAGGCACAAATGGCCGCACCAACGCAAACGCTGGCCGATGCCGATGTCGAATACGTGCGTGCTGTGCAAAATGGCGATACGTGGACCTTTCACGTGACGGTGCGCCACCCCGATACAGGCTGGGATGATTACGCGGATGGCTGGGATGTCGTGCTGCCCGACGGCAGCGTGCTCAAGCCGGATAGCGACGCGCCCTTCACGCGCCTGCTGCTGCACCCACACGAGAACGAGCAGCCCTTCACGCGCAGTCAAAGCGGCCTGCGCATCCCCGACGACGTGACGCAGGTCACAGTACGCGCCCACGACATCGTAGACGGCTTTGGTGGCCAAACCGTGACACTAGACCTGACCAGTAGCGGCGGCGAGAATTACGAGGTGCGCTCCGGTTGAGTTGGCCAGCACCATTGATTAGGCCAGGGATTAGGACAGTTGAATAGTGTCTATCGAGCCTTGTGCAACGACTTGTTAGAGGTGCATCAAACATGCTATGATTGTCAGGCGTTAACGCTCAGGAAAGGTCGGCGCACAGCAGCAAACACCCACGCCGACCACCCCAACCCGAAGAGAGGTTTTGATGAGACCGCACCAACAATTCCGCAGCGAAGCGCTGGAAGATGAATTGAAGAAGCTCCATCAGGTGGTTGATGGGGTGAAAGCTACCGTGATCGTGAATGTTGACGGCTTACTGGTCGCTGCCTACCCAACAGGCAACGAGGAAAACCCCCACGAAAACCCGACCAGTAGCCCACAGGTCGCGGCCATGTCAGCAACCCTGATTGGTCTGGCGGAAAAGACGTTGGGGCGGCTTGCGCAAGGTAATCTTGAGCGCTTGCTGATGGAGGGCGAAGAAGGCACGATGGTCGTTTACCCCGCTGGTCGCGCATCTGTGGCTGTGTTGGTCGAAAAATCGGCGCACATGGGGCACGTGCTGTACGCCACCAAGCAGGTCGCCGCAGAGGTTGCACGCATCCTGGCGGGTTAGGGCATTACGGTCTACAGAGGCTTTGTAGGGACGCAGCTTGCTGCGTCCACCGCGAAAAAACACACGACCATGCTATTGCGCGGCCTTACCCCTGGCCTGAAAAAAGAAGCGCACCACGAGGTCACCGAATTGTACTTCGTCGCCATTCTGTACGGGATGTGGCCTTTTCGGTTCGATCACAGCGCCGTTGATATGCGTTCCGTTGCGGCTACCCAGGTCGATAATGTGCAGCGCGTCACCCTGCCGTTGTAATATAGCGTGCTTGCGGCTCAGCCCTAGTCGATACGCGCCATGTGGCGCTAGGTCAACATCTGGCATATAGCTCGTCACCGTATCCCCACGCCCGACGACAATTTCACCGCGTACATCCACGATCAGCGGCTCGATTGCATCCAAGACATCAATGCGCAGCAGTGTTTGCTCATCAAATGGCTGTTGGTCGCCGGCTAGGCCTGCGTCGATTGCGCGGCTTGTGTGCTGCGCAGTCTTATCAGCAGATGTTTGTTGCTGAGATGCGCTGTAATCCCCGTCGTGTTGCTGCGTGCCGCGCAACATGCGCAACGCTTCCTCGGCGTGTTTGCGTAGGTCGTGCGTCGTCGAAAAAGACGCTGATTTACGCTCGTTTTCTGGTTGCGTCTGCTCGTCTGTAGAGCGCTTGTCTTCATCATTATTCATAAAAGACAATCCGGTTTCATTTTTTGCCAGATAAATTTTACCATCGCCCACCGCCTGGTACAATTACAGTTTATTATGCTTATTCAGCGCCGCACGCCCAAAAAGCGCGATGTCAGCGGTTCACGCGGGTTGGTGTTGGCGTCTACAATACCGTAACCGTTATGCATTGTTTCGGCCCAGGCATACCAGATGAGCGCCGCCAAACGCCCCGGATAGCGTGCTTTCAGATAGTTAATCATGCCAAGTGCATACGCCGCAATCACTTCGGGTCGATCACCGCCCCGGTCCAGCACGCCCCATTCAGTAATCCACACGGGCTTATCCGGCATCACGCTCCCATAGGCGCGTATCGAAGCATCTATCGGCCCGAAAATCGCATATGGTTCGCCACCCTTCACACCGCGCCCATAGGGATGAAAGGCCACACCATCGGGTCGCACTTCAGCGGGCATACTGTTGATAGCACGCCGCGCATAATCGCTGCCTGCACCTGGGCCGGAGGTATGGCCGCCTGTAATCACGGTGGCGTCGGGGTCGGCGGCACGCATGGCCTGAATCACCTGCGTCAGCATTTTGCTGTAATTGTGGGATAACATGGGCACTGAAGCGACGGCTTCACCGATGCGGGCATCCTGCTCATTCCAGACTTGCCAGCAGTGCGCGGTGCCGGACGCGGCCCACTGCGCTGAGATGCGGCTCATCATGTCCGCAAAGCGTTCGATCAGCAAATCCCATTTTTGGTCGGTCATCTGTGGCCAGGGCCAGAATTCATTGCGACCTTCGCCGTAGGTCTGGTGGCTGGTCGTGAAGCAGACTTTGTAGCCTGCGTTGGCGTAGCGCTCCGCGAGCGGTGCATAACGCTCATAGGCGGCTTGAATATCCTCTGAGCCAGTGTTGTTCGAGACGTTATAGCCGAAGCGTACCCAGCCCAGGTTGCCCAGGCGGGCGGCGTCCGGTGTGCCTAGCGGATGCAGCGCATCCAGGTTGACGCCTAGCGGGTTGACATCTGCAAAGCGCCTGGCCGCAGGCCGACGACGCGGCATAACAGATTCTAAAAACCATGCAGCAGTGTAGCCCTGTCGTGAGTCGTCGTTGTTTAAATAGACACGCAGCCATTCCCCGTTGACGCCGAGCTTGGTCAGCGTGAAGTATTGCGGCTCTGCGGGTTCGATGGCGTCGGTGGTGTTGACGTTGGTCAGCACGTCGCCATCCACAGGCGCAGAGCGAATGCGCAAGCCGTTACCCGTCGGGCGCACGCGCAAGTTTGGAATATGCAGATACTGCGGTAAATTGGCTACATCTGGAATCTTGAAGCCATCCATGCCACCCGGCGCACGCTGTAAGATCAGTTTGATCTGCTCGCCTGCGGCGCTGCCGATAGGATCACCTGTTTGCAGCGTATCGCCCACCCGCACGTTCACCGTTTGCAGATTCGTGTAGGTTGTAGTGTAAATTACGCCGTTGCGTTGTGTGCTGACCTGCACATAGCGCCCGTAATTCAGGCCATCCGGTTCGCTGATATTGAACACCGTGCCAGCCACAGCCGCAATAATACGCGCACCGGGGGCTGTCAGTACGCCGATACCCTCATGCAGCGGCCCCGTACCGGGTGTATCATGAAAACGTGTGACGATGCGCAGCGGGCGGTGTGTCGTCGGCCAATTTAGTTCGGGCTTTTCCAGCAGGTGCGATGTATTCACTTGCTCTGCCCCGAAGCGGTCGTCAGCACTGATGCGGGCCTGCAACAATGCGCTCATGGCCTGCGGTGTACCTGCCCGCACCAGATCAACGCGCATAATATACGGATAAATCAGCAGCAGACGCGCAAAGGGCGCACTGCCCAGGCCAAAAGCGGGATGATTTACAAGCGACACGCTATGGAAGCGGTTCAGGTCTGCGCCACGCAAACCCCGCACAACGGCCACGCTGTCGAACTGCTGTTGATAGAGCGCTAACGCCGCCTGCCACGCCGAAAATTGGGCTTCTGGTAGGACGAAAGCGTGATTTACGGGTAACGTTGACATAACCAATCCTATGCTAAATCGTTTAAAACCAGTGTAACGAAAAACATCCTATGCTAAGTCATTTAAAACCAGTGTAACGAAAAACATCCATTTAAGGAAACAGGACCATGCACCAACAGCGTTTGACCATAACCCTGCTGCTATTGATGACGATAGCCAGCCCCCTACACGCCCAAAACCAGTCACAAGCCGGCTTTTTATGCGATGATGGCAGCCGCTATGCCCGTGCTTTCACGGTGAATGTGCGCGATGCCGACCCCAACGCCATGACCACGCTCACGGCTATCGGCGTCGGCGCATTTGATCCGGTGCTGCGCGTGAACACGAGCGATTTTTTCTTCTGCAATGACGATGCAAGCGACCCGATTCGCTACGCGGTTGATGTGCCGGGTGCTGATACCGTCGCGCAAAACACAGTGGCGTCCCAGGTGACCATGAGCGCCTACAGCAATTTTACACTTGGCATCGCAGAATTTGACGGTAACGCAGGTCAAGCGTTGCTCATCATCGACGCTAGCGGTACAACCGCGTTCGACATCACCCTGACGGAAGCCATGCAAACCGCCGACAATCCACTGAGCGCCTATACGTTTGCGGCTGACGTTGGGGTGAATCCGCCAATGCTGACGCTGCACGACGACGCGGGTAACGTGCTGCTGACAGGTGAAGCAGATGCCGACGCCACATTGCAACGGGATGCCGAGACGCTGACCGGGGCCAATAGTTTGCAATATGCAGTGGATTCTGACCTGAGCTTGGACGCGGATTTAAATTTGGCGCTGGATAATGAAACGGTATCGTTGCGTGTCACAAGCCCAGATGCAGGGCGTTATGTGCTGGTGCTACGCCTCAGCAACGGGCAAGCTATCCCCGGCGATGGGGTGGCGCAACTGCGCAACGGCAATGATGCAAACAATGATGATGATGTCGGGTTGCAATTGCTGTGTGACGGGCAGGTGCTCACAAGCGGTCTACTGGATTTTGTGCTGCCTGCCAGCGCTGACGACGCGACCCGCTACACCGTGACCGCCGTCGGGCAAGCGACATTCGACCCGGTGCTGGCGGTCTTTGATGCCGACAATCCGCAAGGTGTATGCTATGACGATGTGCCGGCTGCACAGGGCTACAGCGTGAATCTGCCATCGGTCACAGCGGATGCGTCGTTGCTGAGTGCGCAGTTGACCGCCCAGGGAGGCCAGCGTATCGTCGTCGGTAATTTTGAGGGTGTGTCGGGTGGTGTGGTCGTGTTGATTGAGGCTGCACTAGAGCCGGAAGCGCCCCAGGATGTATACACTATCAACGGCACGGCGGGCCTGCTGCGGACGCCGAACCTGCTGAATGCCTATCAGATCGCAGCAGAGGCCAGCGTCAACCCGTATCTGCAATGGCTGAACCCAATTGAGGTGCCGCAAGACGCTGAAGCCTTCGCCTGTGACGATGCTGGGATACCGGATAGCTGCACGGACCGGGGCGAGCTACTGAGCGATTTTACGCTGACGCTGGCGAGTGGACGCACGGTGCCGGGGTTCATCTATGATGCCATGCTGACGCTGCCTGTGGATGATCGGCTGTTGAATGCGGCGCTGCAGGTTGCGGCGGGGCATTCGGATGCGACGCCGACAAACGCCGATGCTAGCACGCCGGACGGTTTCGGGGCCTATGTGCTGGTCCTGCACACGTTCCTGAGCGCGTTTTAGTAGGAGCGCAACGCATTGTGCCCTGGGCGCAGCACGCTGCGCCCCACTAGCTAGCGCTGCACTGTCCTTGAACGCGGCGGCTCGTACTCCACCACACTGAACGGAATCGCCTCACTCGTCACCCGCGACCCATCCGCGAGCCTCGCCTCGGCCACCAATTCATGCTGGCCCAATTCTAGCGACCACCACACATGCCAGGGTGCCGCCTCGGACGTGCCGACCACATCCCCATTCAGGCGGTAGGTCACGCTGGCGGCGTCCGGCGGTGCGCCCACCTGCAATTTCAGACGTTGCGCCGCGATGGGCAGAATGGGCGACAGTTCAAACAGGGTGTAGGGGTCCGGTTCCAGCAGGCGCAGGGGCGCTTCGGCATCCGGCAACTGTACCACTGCGCCGATAGGTGGCTGACGCAAGCCGTTACGCGCCGCCCAGTCACGCGCTTCTTGTGGCAGCACCACGAACGTCTGCGCCGCTTTGTGTTCGTCGGGTATGCTGTTGTTTGCGAGTAAGCCTGTGCGCGTGTCAATCGTGAACGTCTGGTAGAAATTGTCGTATTCGGTTGGCTCCGTGCCTTCGATGAACCACTCCACCACCGTGTAGGGGCAGCTATCCGTCGGCAATAAGCCACTGAGCGAACACACCTCACGCCGCGTCAGGCCATCCGGCACGCGGAAATCACGCTGCGGTGTATCCAGCAGCACGCGCCGCACAAACAGGTTCCAGATCGGGCCAGCGCCATCCACACCCGTCACTTCGACCATCGGCGTGTTATCCGCATTACCGACCCAGACACCAACGACCAGTTCCGGTGTGTAGCCCACGACCCAGTTATCCCGAAAATCGGTGGTGGTGCCTGTCTTGGCGGCAGCAGGTCGCCCGATTTGCAGCGGGCTGTTCTGGCCAAAACCAGCGAGGCGTGCGTCAGGGTCGCTCAAAATGTCCGTGATGATATAGGCGACCCGTTCATCCAGCACGCGCTGCGTTAAGCTGGGTGGTTGCCATGCGTGCAGCAGCGTGCCATCGCGCTGACGCACCTCAAGCAGCATGGTCGGTTCAACGCGGTGGCCGCCGTTGGGAAACGCGCTGTAGGCTTGCACCAAGTCAAGCAGCCGGATTTCGCCGCCACCAAGCGTGATGCTGAGATCGACATCCGTGTTTTGATCGAGTTCTTCCAGCCCCAAATTACCCACCAGCGACGTGAAATCTGTGAGGCCGACGTGTTCCAGCGCCACCACCGCCGGTATGTTCATGGATGAGGCCAGCGCCTCCCGCACGCGCACTGGGCCATGCTCTGCTAGCCCATAATTCGAGGGCGTGTAGCTCTCCAGGCGGCGCGTGACGAAGGGCGTCTCGACATCCATCAGCACCGTCGCCGCCGTGTAGGGGGCGTCGCGTGTGGGGTCCATCGCAGCGGCATAGGTGAAGGGCTTGAGCGTGCTACCGGGTTGGCGCATGGCCAGCGCCGCGTTCACAGCGCCGTCGGTGTCTTCATTGAAGTAATCCGGGCTGCCAAGCATGGTCAGCACTTCGCCCGTCTGTGGGTTCATGGCGACGAGGGCAGCGTTGCGTGCGTTGGCGACCACAGGGCGCAGGCTGGGGTCATTCAGCACGGCAAGCTGCTGCTGTGCGATGTGTTGCGCGGTGCGCTGCCAATCTAAATCTAGCGTCGTGACCACATCCAGGCCACCGCTGTAAAGCTGCTGTGGGAATTCGCGCTCAAGCTGCTTCCAGATGGCCATGACGAAATGCGGTGCTTCGATGGGAAAGCGCGTGGCCCCGAATTGCAGTTCGTCCTGTTGTGCGGATGCCGCCTGCGCCTGCGTGATGAATTTTTCCTGCACCATCAAGCGCAAAGCCACTTCTTGCCGTTCTTTCGCACGCTCAAATTGCGTCAGTGGGTCGTTGTACACGGCATTCTGAATAACCCCGGCCAGCAGCGAGCACTCCGCCAGCGACAACTCACGAGCTGATTTATGGAAGTAAGCCCGCGCCGCGCCTTCGATGCCGTAGGCCAGATTGCCGAAATACACCTGGTTTAGGTACAGTTCCAGCACTGCATCCTTGCCTATGCGGTTGAGTTGTAGCGCCAGCACCATCTCTTTCAGCTTGCGTTGTACGGTGCGCTGTGCCTGCTGTTGCGGGTCCAGCAGCAAGAGGCGTGCGGCCTGCTGTGTAATCGTGCTGCCGCCTGCGATCACGTCTCCGCCGCGTAGGTTAATCCACAGGGCACGCAAGATGCCTTCAGCGTCAACGCCGGGGTGCTTGTAATAGTTGGCGTCCTCGGTGGCGATCAGCGCGTTGATGCAATGTGCCGGTATCTCATCGAGCGCAAGTGCGGTGTTGCGGCCCTGCTCCGGCGGCAAAATTTCATACAGCAGTGCGCCGTCGCGGTCATAAATGCGGGTGGATGGCAGCGCTAAGCCTGCGTCTAGCTCATCCAACGAGGGCAGATCGTGAAAAATCCACAGGTAGATAAAGCCGCCCCCACAAAGCAGGAACAGCCCAACAGTCAGCAAAATTTTATGTGCACGCTTGGAGTTTCGCAGTCGTGTTATCATGCCCCACATTGTAGCATGAGGTATCCACGAGCGCGGGTGACGCTTGGGCTACGCATCGTCTGCGTGTTCATGTGCATCCGATGGAGCGCTACACAAGCACCTATTGCCGGCTGGGTTGTGTGTCGTCGCTCAGGGATGTGTATTGGCCGTAGCTATTATCGGATGGCAGGGGATTATGGGGTCGGCGGCGCATCTGACGATAAAACCAGACCCCAGCCAACGCTGCGCCGATGATTAAGTTGGCCAGAATCAGTGTATCGAACAATTCAGGGGTAATCTGCACGGGTTTGCGTCCTCATGTCTGTTCGGGTTGTAGGGGCAACGTCATACACATGCTTGTGCCGACGCCCTCTTCGCTCTCAAACCACAGGGAGCCGTTCATGCTCTCGATCTCGGTCTTGCACAGATGTAGCGCCAGCCCGTAACCGAATTCGCTGATGATCTGTGGTTGGTGGCCGCGCTGAAAGGGTATCCACACGCGCTCATGGTCCTTGCTGCGGATGCCATAACCCTCGTCAATCACGCTGACCTGTGCATTGTGGCCACGTCGTTCTACACGGAGCGTAATGCCCGTGCCACGTAAGCTATACATGATGGCGTTGCGCAACAATTCCTGTAGCGCGGTCTTCAGGTAACGTGGCGTGGCCAGCACCTTCAGATCAGCGCTGACCTGATCGAGTTGAATACGAGCACGGTAATCCTTGACCTCGGTTTCTGGGTCCAGAAAGGACACTTCTTCGATTTCTTCCAGGAAATCCTCGAAGAAATCGCCCAGCTTCAGCGTTTTGCGCTCACGCCGGATAATGTCGCGGATGTTGCCCGTGCGCACGTCTTGTAGGCGTTCTAGCAGGTTCATCAGGCGGCCTGCGCGGTTCATGTGGATATCGATCAGGCGCGTAAAGCCGCTAATGCGTTTGCTGAGGCGCTGCACCTCTTTCGAGTCGGTTTTTTCGCTTTCCTGCTTGACCGTGCGCATAATCAGGCTGATGTGTCCGAGCGTGCTATCCACTGCATCGGCCATTTCAGTGCGGAATTGATCCAGCACTTCACCGACCAGCGTCCAGTCGGGCACGTCAATTGTAAGCATCAGGTAAACGGAGCCGTCCGTCGCGCCAATTGCCGCCGCTGTGCAGGGGATGTAAGCGCCAGCCCGATAAATGCGGAAGCGTACCGGACGTTCAGAGCGCAGGGCACGCTCACGCACTGTTGCCATCTGTGCATCTGGGTCCGTGATGCCTGCGTCAAACAAGCTCACGACCATCGCCCAGCCTTCGCTACGGATTAAGTTCAGGTCGTTGCCGAGGCGGGTCGCTGCCATCTGGTTATGCTGCAACAGACGCCCCTCTGCGTCAAAGATCAGCACACCATGCCCTAACCCATCCAATATGACCTGTGTATCCAACTGACCCGGCATTAGCGGCTCCAGCGTTGTCTCGTGGCTATTTCATAATCTCAGTATAACGCCTGTATGCAGGTGGCGCAATTACGCCCTTGCCAGCGTTGTTACAATTTCTTAATGGGGTTTGCGCACAATATTGATCTGATTCACCCCAAGCGCTAGCGGCATCCATGTGGTGCGCGTGACCACCTGCAAAAACGCCGGGAACCCAAAGAGGCCGAATTGCAGCCCCTTTGGTATCAGGGGCAGGTAGGGCACATCCCATAAGCCGTCCCCGAATTGCTGCAAGACGTTAAACCCAGCTTCCTCGCACCAGTCACGCCAGACCTGCGGTACGTGGCAGTTAATGTGCGTTTTATCCTTGCCGATGGCGTCTGTATCGCGGTCTTTGAAGCGGCGCAGGGGATACTCAGGGTGTGGCGTGGCGAATAGAAACAGGCCACCTGGCGCTAAGACCTCGTACACCTCGCGGATGGTTTGTTGTGGCTGCGGCAGGTGCTCCACCAGATGCAGCGCCACCACGACGCTGAGTTCAGCGGGCGCAAAGCGGCTGAAATTCGTTGCATCCGCCACGTAGGTCTCGGCTTTGGGGGCGTTGACCTGTGCTTGCTCGATGGCGTAATCAATCAAATCCACACCGATGCAGCGAAAATCATCCTGCAATAGCCCTAGCAGGTGGCCTAAGCCGCAGCCCATCTCTAGCAATTTGCGCTCAGGGTCGCCGGATGGCGCATAGCGCTGCACAAGGGCCGCATAGTAGCGCCGTGCGAACCAGTACATGCTGTATTTGCTCAGTGGCCTGTCGGCGTAATTCCATTTTTGATAGTATTCGCGGT
>DAOTTW010000057.1:0-8934 GCA_034437615.1 Anaerolineae bacterium
TCTGTAGGGACGCGCCACTGGTGCGTCCGCCACACAGGAACAACGAAAAACCAAATACCTACCCCTGAAAAGAGGGAGGTACGCTGTTGAAAGCCCCTCTCCTAGTGCCAAAGGCACGTTTGGGAGAGGGGTTCGGGGTGAGGGCTGAGTAGCTACCAAAATTGTGGCATAAGCAAACCGCCGCATCTCACTTGCACAACGCGCCCAATTCCGCCATACTCATCGGATATTTAATGCATTGTTGCACAAAACAAGAAAGCAAAACACCATGTCCGATGTGAACACGCAAAACGGTAACAAGCTCAACCAACGCAGCCGCACCCTGGTCGCAGGCAGCGACCGCGCCGCAGCCCGCGCCATGCTCAAGGCCATCGGCCTGAGCGACGACGACCTGAACAAGCCCCTGATCGGCATCGCTAACACCTGGACGGAGATTGGCCCCTGCAATTTTCATCTGCGGATGCTGGCGCATGAGGTCAAGAAAGGCATCCGTGCTGCGGGCGGCACCCCCTTTGAATTCAACACGGTCAGCATCAGCGATGGCATTACGATGGGCACGGAGGGCATGAAAGCCTCGCTCATCAGCCGCGAAGTGATTGCCGATAGCATCGAATTGGTCACACGCGCCAACATGCTTGACGGGGTGATTGCGCTGTCATCGTGTGATAAGACCATCCCCGGCACCATCATGGCCCTGATTCGCCTCGATATTCCGTCGCTGATGCTCTACGGCGGCACCATTGCCCCCGGCAATTATCAAGGTAAGGATATTGATGTCGTCAGCGTGTTCGAGGCTATCGGCGCGTATGCCTCCGGCAAGATCAGCGCGGATGAATTGCAGGCCATTGAAAATGTCGCCTGCCCCGGCCCTGGCGCGTGCGGTGGCCAGTTCACAGCGAATACAATGGCCACCATCAGCGAAATCATGGGCATCTGCCCGATGGGGATGGCCGACGTACCTGCCGAGGACGAGGCGAAAAAAGACGTGGCGCAACGCGCAGGCGAGATGATGCTGGACCTGATCGAGCGCGACATGCGCCCCAGCAAGATCGTCACGCGCACATCGCTGGTGAACGCCATCGCCAGCGCAGCAGCCACCGCAGGCAGCACCAACAGCGTCTTGCACACGCTGGCCTTCGCACGCGAAGCCGGGGTCCAATTCACGCTAGAGGACATCGAAGCCATCAGCCAGCGCACGCCTGTGATTGCCGACATGCGCCCGACGGGTAAGTACGTCGCACGTGACCTGTATCACGCGGGTGGCATCCGTCTGCTGGCCAAACGCATGTTAGATGGCGGTTGGCTGGATGGCAGCACCCTGACCGTCACTGGCAAGACATTGGCCGAGGAAGCCGCCAGCGCTAACGAAACGCCCGGTCAGCAGGTCATCAGGCCCGTCGATCAGCCCATCAAGCCCACAGGCGGCCTCGTGATCCTGCATGGGAACCTCGCGCCAGATGGCGCTGTCGTCAAACTAAAAGGCGACGAACCCGCCTATCATCGTGGCCCGGCACGCATCTTCGAGCGCGAAGAGGACGCCATGCAAGCCGTACAGGGGCAGCAGATCAACAAGGACGATGTGATTATCATCCGCTACGAAGGCCCGACGGGTGGCCCCGGTATGCGTGAGATGCTCAGCGTCACGGCGGCGATTGTCGGCCAGGGCTTGGGGCGCGATGTCATGCTGATTACAGACGGGCGCTTCTCTGGTGGTACACGCGGCCTGATGATCGGGCATGTGGCCCCGGAAGCGATGGTCGGCGGCCCGATTGGGCTGCTGCAAGAGGGCGATATGATCGCGGTAGACGTAGAAAAGCGCAGCATCGACGTGGAACTGAGCGAGGACGAACTGGCCCAGCGCCGCGCTGCATGGCAGACGCCACCTGCGAATTACACGAAGGGCGTCATGGCCAAATATGCCAGGCTGGTCGCGCAGGCCAACGACGGCGCGGTCACGAACGCCTGATGTAAAAGCCAAACAAATTCATAGAATCCTATGTGGGGCGCAATACATTGCACCCCTACAGATTATCTGGGTTCGTTTTCGTTCATCCATCAGCAAATGCAGAGCCTACTATTCGCTGAAGTGCACCAGCACCGCGTCTAGCGGCTTCTTCTGGATGTCCGGCACGCGGGCATCGTGCGCCGGGTAGCCGACTGCGATCACCATCGTAGCGCGTTCGTTTTCCGGGCGCTGGCAGATGTCTTGCAGGAACTTCATGGGGCTGGGCGTGTGTGTCAGCGTCGCCAGCCCTGCCAGATGCAAACTTGCCAGCAGCATCCCCACCGCAATACCGACCGACTCATCCGCATAATAATGCTTGACCTTCTGCTGCTGGCCTGTATCGGGGTCCGTGCGATAGCCAAACGCCTGCTTGAACACGATGATGAGATAGGGCGCGTCTTGCAGATGCGGCTTGCGCCAGTCGGTGCCCAGATGCGCAATCGCCTGCTTCCATTCATCGCTCATGCGGCGCTCGTAGCTCTCTTTTTCCTCGGCCTCGGCTGCCTCGCGGATTCTGCGCTTCAGGTCTGGGTCGCTGACCACTACAAACGTCCAGGGTTGCTGGTTAGCGCCGGATGGGGCGGTATTGGCGGTGGCGATAGCGTTTCTGATGAGGTCATACGGCACGGGTTGCGCTGCATAATCACGCACGGTGCGCCGCGTCTGCATCCGCGCCAGAAAAGCGCGTGAGCGCTGCTGCTGTTCGTCAGGTGTCAGGCGTTCAAATTGCAAAGGGGTGAATGTGAATGTACGGTCGCTCATAAAACCTACCTGTCTTTTGGTGGCGTCCAGCCGAACGGCACATCGTCATCTAAATCCGGCCATTGCGTTAAATCCGGCTTGGGGGCGCGTGCTTGCGCTTGTGGGTCGCCCTGTGGCGTCTCGTTCGCTAAATCTGGGTTACTGTTGTCCAGATTGCTACGTTTGCTGCGCTTGCGCAAATCCGACGCATAATAGATCGCAGTTGGTGGGCGCTGTGGCTCCAGGCTGATGCGGGCAATGCCACGCGCCAGCATATCCAACGGCATCGGCGCGATGCGACCAAAGCGCATCCAGGCGAACGGCGGCACGGTGCCAAGCAAGGTCATCAGCCGATAAAACAGCGGGCGGCGGCTACCGCGCCGATACACCAGCGGCGCACGAATCACCGAGACCTGCAAGCCCACGCGCTGAATATAGGATTCGGCCTCGCGCTTGGCCCGCACATATTGCCGACTGACCCAGGGCGTAGCAACCGTGCTCAGCAGCATCATGTGTGGCACCCCGTCGCTGATGCACACATTTGCTGCGTTGCGCGTTGAGATGACGTTCAGGCGATGATACGTCAGGCCGCGTTGTGGGTCGGCCACCATGCTGCCAACGGTGTGAATCATGGTACCATGCCCCCGCGCTCGCCCGCGTAAGCTAGCCGCATCCCACATGTCAACCGTATACCAACGCACGCGCTGCGCCAATGGCCCCAGACGGCTTTCGTTGCCCTCACGCAGCAGCATCGTCACATCAGCCCCTTCTGCGACCAACGCTGCGGCGATGCTTGCGCCCAAGAACGTGCCCCCCCCTGTGACCAGCACGCGGTTTGTGTTGATTGTCGGCATATGACCTGTACTCGGTTTGTGAATGCAAGACGAATTCTAGCGCTCAAACAAGTGGCTAGCAAGATAGGCCGCGCTTGTTACGAGTCGGGCGCGGACATCCCATCGGATGTCCCTACACGCACAGGTCAGTGCCCTGTCCCTACAGGGTCGCAATCATTCACAACAGGTCTGTAGGGACGCACCACTGGTGCGTCCGCCACACAGGAACAACGAAAAACCAAATACCCACCCCTGAAAAGATGGGGAGAGGGAGCTGGGCCGTTACGGTATCAGTATAGCAAAAAAAAAGGCCAGCATCGCATCATGCCGAATAATATGTTAAGCTGTAGTACATCTCACAATAGGCGCTTGACAATCATCCACTATTCTTTTACAGTTTACCTATGAACAACACTGCAAAGACACTATCCAAAGAAGAACAAATCGTAGAAGCCCTGCTGCGTGCAAGCCGAACGATGTTACATTCATTCGACCACGCACTTGCAGAGGTTGGCTTATCCGGCCCCAAGGTCTACGCGCTGAAGCATCTCGTCGAAGCGCCGCACCCGCTGGGGATTACGCAACTGGCCATCCGCATCCACTCCGGTAAATCCAACGCGACGCAGTTGGTAGACCGCCTGGAAGCTGAGGGGCTAGTCCAGCGAGTACCCCACCCCAAAGACCGCCGCAGCCTGATTATCGAAGTTACGGATGAGGGACTCCGGCGCTTTCGGGTTGCGAACGGTATTCGGCAGGATACCGCACAACAGATTTTCTCCAGTTTGAACGAAAGCGAACAGCAACAACTGCATGAATTGCTGCATCGCTTCGTAGAAGAGCGCCAATCCTGAACACACGTGTCCAATTTTTATACACGGATGTTTAGCGGCCTCTCAAAACGTGCTCATCGGGTTTAGGTATAAACTGGCTGCAAAGCGCGGGCCATAGCCCGTGCTTAGTGCATTCTGTGAAACGCTACGAGGTAGCCCACCTGCTACCGGAAAGACGCTATGAGCCATGTCGAATATCCCCGATGCAATGATCCGCGTTAATGATGTCTACAAATCCTTTGGCGATGTCAAGGCGCTGCGTGGCATGAGCCTGCAAGCCGAGACAGGGCGCGTGCTGGGCCTGCTTGGGCCAAACGGTGCGGGCAAGACGACGTTGGTGCGCATAATGACCAGCTTACTGAAGCCCGATTCGGGCATGGTCGAGGTCGCAGGCATTGACGTTACGAAGGACCCGCAGTTAGTGCGCCGCAATATCGGCCTTGCTGGGCAGTACCCGGCGGTTGATGAGCAACTGACGGGCCGCGAAAACCTGGTTATGGTCGGCCAACTGTATCACTTCAAGCGCAGAGAAGCGCTGCGCCGTGCCGATGAACTGCTGGAGCGCTTCACGCTGACCGACGCCGCCAATCGTCCGGTCAAGACGTATTCGGGTGGTATGCGCCGCCGCCTCGATCTCGCGGCGAGCATTGTCGCCAAGCCGCGTGTGCTGCTGCTGGATGAGCCGACGACGGGCCTGGACCCGCGCACGCGCCTGGACCTGTGGAACGCCATCCGCGAATTGGTGAAGAGTGGTGCGACGCTGCTGCTGACCACACAGTATCTTGATGAAGCCGACGCGCTGGCAGATCGCATTGTCGTGATTGACAACGGGCGCACGGTGGCCGAAGGCACCGCCGATGAACTCAAGGCGGACCTGGCCAACGATGTGATTGAGATGCGCGTGGAGGACCCGCAACGCCTGAAAGAAGCCGCCGAACTGGTGGACCCCATCAGCAAAGATCATCCGAGCATCAACGAGCAAACCAATCAGATCAAGCTGCCCGTCTACAACGGCTCTAAGAGCCTTGCGGATGCGGTGCGCGTGCTGGACCAGAACGGCATCGAGATTGCGGATATTGCGTTGCGCCGCCCCTCGCTCGATGACGTATTCATGGCGCTGACGGGTGGTGATGGCGACGACGACGAACGCGCCGCAGCCACGAAACCCGACGCCGCATAATCCGATCAAATCATACACATAGGGATCGCAAAAAATTATGGCACAATCAACCCTCTCACAATCACAAACCGATGTACAAGCGCCCGCACGTGAGCCGTTGACCGAATCCGTCGGTATCTTGCAGCAGTTGCGCTGGGCCTTGAGCGATAGCGCGGTGATGACGCGCCGCAACCTGATTCAGATCTTCCGGCAGCCACAGTTGATCGTATTCGCGCTGGTGCAGCCGGTTGTCTTTACGCTGCTGTTCGCCTTCGTCTTTGGCGGCGCTATCCCCACCGGGCCAGTCGATTATATCGACTATCTGATCCCCGGTATCATCATTCAGACGGTGGTTTTCGCCGCGACCAACACCACCATCGGCCTGACGGATGACCTGTCTAAGGGCATGATTGACCGCTTTCGTTCGCTGCCGATGTCACGTGGGGCGGTGCTGACGGGCCGCACGCTGGCGGATGCGCTGCGTAGCGTGGTCACGATGGGGATGATTATCGGTGTGGGCCTGCTGATCGGCTTTCGGCCTGATGGCGGCGTTTTAGGTGTGATCGGCGGGGTGCTGATCGCCTTCTCGTTTGGTTATGCCTTCACGTGGATTTCTGCGTTGATCGGCCTGCTGGTCAAATCCCCGGAAACGGCACAGGTCGCAGGCTTCATCTGGATTTTCCCGTTGGTATTCGCGAGTTCGATCTTCGTGCCTGTGCAAACCATCGAGATAGCATGGCTCAAGACGTTCGCGCAGAACTCCCCTATCACCGTCATCGCGGACGCCTCACGTGCGGCTTTCTCTGGTCAGGCCATCGAGAGTCCGCTGCTGGTCGTGTTCTGGATTGCGCTGATTATGGCCGTTTTCATGCCGCTAGCCATCCGACAGTATAGCCGAGCCATCAGCTAAGCACTTCGGCGTAGGTATTTCGGCGGACGTGCCATTGCACGTCCCTACAGACCTGTTGTGAATGATTGCGACCCTGTAGGGACAGGGCACTGACCTGTCCGGGGCGGCGCAAGCCGCCATAAAATACGGCCAAACATCAAAAACCTGCCCCTGAAGAGGGGCTTGGGATGAGGGATGAGTCGTTACGTTACAACAGGCTTCGTGTGAGGACGCGGGATTGAGGTCTCTGCGGCTTGCGCTATAATCTGGCACTATTTTGCACAGATGCAGCCAAACGCCACCGGAGAGATGCCCGTGAAAGCCCTAGTCGGTCTGTTGCGCACGATGCGCCCCAAGCAATGGACGAAGAACGTACTTGTTTTTGCCGCCCTGGTGTTTGATCGACAACTGACGGACCCGAACGCATTGGGGGCGGTGCTGGTCGCGTTGTTCACGCTGATCTTGATGTCTGGCACCGTCTACGTCATCAACGATCTGGTGGACATCGAGAAGGACCGCCAACACCCGAAGAAGAAGAGCCGCCCGCTGCCCTCTGGTCAACTGCCCGTGCCGATTGCCATCAGCGCCGCTGTGATTATGCCCGCGCTGACGTTGCTGCTGGCGCTGAGCTTTGATGTGGGTTTGGCGCTGGTGCTGGCGCTGTATCTGGCGATTCAGGTCACGTATTCGTTTGTGCTGAAGCATATTGTGCTGTTGGATGTGATGACGGTGGCCTCTGGTTTTGTGCTGCGCGTGCTGGCGGGTGTCGCTGTAATCGACGTGCAGAACTTCTCGCCCTGGCTGTATGCGTGCACGGCTTTGCTGGCGCTCTTCCTGGCAGTGGGCAAGCGGCGGCAAGAACTGGTGACGCTCGGTGAGGCAGAGGCGGTGCGCACGCGGCCCATCTACGCACACTACAACCTGCCGCTGTTGGATGATATGCTGCGGCTCGTGACCACATCGACCTTCATCGCGTATTTGCTCTATACGATTGAGGTCGAAACCGTGCGCATTGCCGATATTAACATGGCGTTGCTGACTGTACCGTTTGTGTTGTATGCGTTGTATCGCTACCTGTACCTGATCCATGTGCAGGGTGAGGGCAGCGCACCGGATGAGGTCTTGCTGACGGACCGCCCTTTGCAGATCGCGATTGTGCTATGGGGGCTGTTGTTCGTGGGCTTGCTGTACCTGTTTCCATCCCCTTGACCGTGTGGTAAGTTGCAGAAAATTACCCTATAATTTAAGCAATCGAAAAGTTATCCATTGAAAGCGACAGGGCATGGCAAACAATATCATTGGCATTTTGACATCGGGTGGCGATACACCCGGCCTCAACGCGGCGATCCGTGCGGTGGGCAAAACCGCCATCGGTGATTACGACATGCGCGTGATCGGCTTCCGTGATGGCTTTCGGGGCTTGATGGAAAATCGCACCATCCGGCTTGATAGTTCGGCGTTATCCGGTATTTTGACGGTCGGTGGGACCATTTTGGGCACCAGCCGCGATAAGCCGCACAAAATGCCCATCGGTGGCAAAGAGATGGATATGCGGGATGCCATCGTAGATGTGTATGACAAGCATAATTTGGATGCGCTGGTGTGCCTGGGCGGGCGTGGCACCATGCATAATGCCTATCGTCTGCATGAGAAGGGACTCAAGGTATTAGCGTTGCCCAAGACGATTGATAACGACATCCCCGGTACGGAAATCAGCTTTGGCTTTGACACGGCCATGACCATCGCCTCAGAAGCCATTGATCGGCTACATAGTACGGCACACAGCCATCATCGCATTATCGTCGTTGAAATTATGGGGCATCGCGCTGGCTGGTTGGCGTTGGGTGCGGGTTTGGCAGGCGGTGCAGATGTAATCCTGATCCCTGAAATTCCGTATGACACAGAAAAAGTCGCTGAATCCATCTTGCAACGGACGTACAGCGGCAAACATTTCAGCATTGTGGCCATTTCTGAGGGGGCCATGTCTAAAGAGACGGCCAAGCGAAAGGCCAAGACCGAAGCCGCCCTGGAAAAAGCCAAAAAAGCGAAAGCGGACGCCAAAGCCGCAGGCGATAAATCTGCGAAGAAGAAGGCCAAAGCCGCTATCAGGGCAGCTAAGGCCCAATTGGAGGCGATTGAAGACGAAATTTTGGGCAGCACGTCGGTCCTGACGCGCCAACTGGAGGAAATCACCAATTTGGAATCACGGGTGACGATATTGGGCCATGTGCAGCGCGGCGGCACGCCGTCCGCGGCGGACCGTTTGCTAGCGACGAACCTGGGGACGGCGGCGGTGCAGCTTATCCATGAGGGTGTGCATGGGGTGCTGGTCGCTAGCCGCTGTGGGAAGGTGACGCCGATACCGTTTGAGGAAATTCTCGGCCAGCGTAACCATGTCCCGCTAGATCATCCCTGGTTGGCGGCGGCACGCTCGGTTGACACTGCCCTGGGTGATTGATCGTCCTCGTGGTCATGTA
>DAOTTW010000058.1:0-4631 GCA_034437615.1 Anaerolineae bacterium
TTCAGGTCCGCAAGCATCACATCGAGGTCACGCACATCGCCCAGCACCTTTGCTGTGTCCTTAATCATCTGCTCGTAGGGCCGCAGTACCTTTGAACGAAAATACGGCTTGAAGATACGCAGAGCGCTGCGCATTCGGCGCGTGGCCACCCGCATCTTGTGCACATCTTCGATGTCTTGCCCTGTGCGGCTGCCAGCCTCATGCCTTAACATATCCATGAGATACTGCCCCAGTATTTTAAGAGCTGCCTGCGGCATATCATCCGTCGCTTGCAAGGGTTGCAGGCGCTCTTTTAGCTTGGTAATGCGCTTCTCGTGGCTCATTACAGCCTCCATTACTTTTCCCGGCACAAAGTAACGTATTTTAAATTAAAACCCCAGTGATGTTAAGTAAAATTTAAGTAATCATTATCATGACAGCGCTTAATCTTATGGTTTGCTTGGCATCTGCTGGCAAATCCAGCGATAATGCTATAATCGAAGTAACACTCGTTTTTGGCAAAGAGGCTTACAAAATGGCTTTTGATAAGAGCAAATTACAAGATTTAGCCGCACAACACGACAAATGGAAGAACACGACGCTGAAGCAAACGCTGGAGCGCAAACCAGAGCGCCGCAGCAGCTTCATCACGCAATCCAGCGACCCCATTGAGCGCCTGTATACACCGCTGGACGTGCCCGACCTGGATTATGCGCGTGACCTGGGCTTCCCTGGTGAATACCCGTATACACGCGGCATCCATGCGACGGGCTACCGGGGTAAAGCCTGGACCATGCGCATGTTTGCAGGGTTTGGCACCGCCGAAGAGACCAACCAGCGCTATCGCTATCTGGTGGAACAGGGCAACATGGGCCTATCCGTCGCCTTTGACCTGCCGACGCTGATGGGCTATGACACCGACGCAGCGGAAGCCTTCGGTGAATTCGGCAAGTGTGGTGTGGCGGTCAGTTCGCTGCAAGATATGGAGCTACTGTTCGATCAAATCCCGTTGGGTGAGATCAGCACCAGCATGACGATTAACAGCCCCGCCGCTATCATCTGGGCCTTTTACATCGCCGCCGCAGAAAAGCAGGGCGTGCAGCGTTCACAGTTGCGCGGCACGCTGCAAAACGACATCCTGAAGGAATACATCGCACAAAAAGAGTTTATCTTCCCGCCAGAGCCATCCATGCGCCTCGTGACGGATACGATTGAATTTGCCACCAACGAAATGCCGCAATGGAACAGCATCAGCGTCAGCGGCTACCACATCCGCGAAGCGGGCAGCACCGCCGCGCAAGAACTGGCCTTCACGCTGGCGGATGGGCTGGAATACGTGCGCTGGGCGCTAGAGCGCGGCATGGACATCGACAGTTTTGCGCCGCGCCTGAGCTTCTTCTTCAACTTGCACAACGACTTCTTCGAGGAAATCGCCAAGCTACGCGCCGCCCGCCGCATCTGGGCGCGTGAGATGCGCGAGACATTCGGCGCACAGGACGAACGCTCCTGGCTGATGCGCTTTCACTGCCAGACGGCAGGCGTCAGCCTGACGGCCAAGCAGCCCGAAGTGAATCTAATCCGTGTGGCCATTCAAGCGCTAGCAGGCGTCATCGGCGGCACGCAATCGCTGCACACAAACAGCATGGATGAAGCACTCGCGCTGCCCTCAGAGCACGCCGTAACGCTGGCTATGCGCACGCAACAGGTCATCCTGGAAGAAAGCGGCGTCGCGAATACGATTGACCCGCTTGGGGGTAGCTACTTCATCGAAAAGCTGACTAACGACATGGAAGCACAGACCTATGCTTATTTCCGGCGCATTGAGGATTACGGCGGTCTGCTGCCAGCGCTAGAAGCGGGCTTCTTCCAGCAGGAAATCGGTGAGGCTAGCTATCGCCATCAGCTTGAATTGGATCGTGGCGAACGGCATATCGTCGGCCTTAATAAGCACGTCAACAACGACCCGGTGCAAATCCCGATTTTGCAGATGGACCCCGAAGGCGAACGCCGCCAGATTGCACGCCTGGAAAGGCTACGCGCCGAACGCGACAACGCCAGGACACAGGCCGCGCTTGACGCCATCCGCGACGCCTGCGCCAACGAGCAGAACGTCATGCCCTACCTGATTGACGCCGCAAAAGCCTACGCCACGCTGGGCGAAATCACCGATGTGATGCGCGAGACGTTTGGCTTGTATCAGGAACCACTACACATCTAGCCTACGGCAGCGGGCGACCACAGCGGGTCGCCCCTACGCCCCTACGAATGGTGCGGATGTACATCGCAATTTCGCCCTGTTTGCCCTTTGCGCTATACTGTGTTTATGTTTGCTAACGAACCCGCAGGAGGCAGATGCATGGCGATCCCCGCAACAGGGCAAAATCAGAACGATCAAGACCAAGATCAAAATATAGAGCGCTGGGAATATCAGACGCGCTTTATGGAGGCCAAAGCCAGGAAGCGTGAGGTAAAACGCTACATCCGCAATGTGTTTGGCAAGCGGGCCAAGCGCTACTCGCCGGAATCGCTCATCCCGGAGTTAAACGCGCTCGGTGATGCCGGCTGGGAGGTCATCCACATGGAACCTGTGCCACGTGTCGGCGGCAAAGAGGATTTTCGCTTCTTTGGGGATAACTGGAGTAACACGTATTTTGTAGTGCTCAAGCGGCGCAAGACAGGCGAAGCAGCGGCAACGGCAACGGCAACGGAAATAAAGGCCGCTGCACATAATGCGCAGGCCAGCAACAACGGCGCAACACCAGACGCCCCGCCGCCACCGTCAGCCAGCACACAGGCGCAGGGCGTGCTGCCCTTCGACCAGATTTCAGCAGAGGGCGGCGACCCTA
This sequence comes from Anaerolineae bacterium, assembly GCA_034437615.1. Lineage (GTDB taxonomy): Bacteria > Chloroflexota > Anaerolineae > Aggregatilineales > Phototrophicaceae > DAOTTW01. The sequence continues at coordinate 2,826 of DAOTTW010000058.1, forward strand.
GTGTGCTCAGCAGTGAGCGCCGCACAACGCGCTGACCATCATGCCACAGGTTGTGATGATTACAGGGGCATCGAGCGGCATCGGGCGTGCTACAGCGCTGGCTTTTGCGGCACGTGGCGATCAGGTCGTTGGGGTTGCGCGGCGCAGCGACCGCTTAGCATCGTTGGCGGATGAAATAGAAGCGCTACCCGGCGAATTTTTGGCGCTGACGGGTGATGTGACGGACGCGGCTTCGATGCAGCAGGCTGTCGCACAAACCATCGAGCGCTTCGGGCGTTTGGATGTGCTGGTAGCGAACGCAGGTATCGGCTTACGCGGTGGCATCGCAGACGCGGAATGGGAGCACATCGAGAAGCTGCTGCGCACCAATATCGACGGCGTGCTGCACAGCATCCGTGCCGCCGTGCCAGCGATGCGCAGACAAGGCAGCGGCCATATCATCAGCATCTCATCCGTGACGTTCAACCTGATCTCGCCGTATGCAGCGCTGTATGCCGCCAGCAAAGCCTTCGTCAGCAGCGCATCGCGTGCGCTACGCTATGAACTGGCCGCCGATGACATCGCCGTGACGGATGTACTGGTCGGACGCACGCACACCGAATTCAACGAGAAGCGGCTGGGGGCGGGCAAACGCACCGGGCGCGGCGTGCCGACCATGCCACCCGAACGTGTGGCGCAGGCCATCGTCAGGGCCACTGAGCGCAGGCCGAAAACCGTCGTGCTGCGCTTATTTGATCGGCTGATTGTATGGGCGAATGCGCTCATGCCGCGTTTCATGGCATCTATGGCCCTGCGGCAGTATCGCTAGCCAGTACAGGTTGGCAGGATGGGGCCTACTATGCGGCTGCGCCGCCCCGGACGCCAAGAATGGCGTCCGCACGGGGTATGATTATGATTTGTATATAAATTAGCGAGTCGATCATGACAAACGAACATCCCCTACATACCCTGCAAAACGCACACTGGCAGGTCGGCATTTTGCCACAAGCAGGTGGCTCTGTGGCGTTTGGGCGCGTGCGCTACAGCGGCAACTGGCTGGACCTGATGCGACCTACCGCCGAAAGCGATTATGGCAACGCCAGCAACACAGCCTGCTTCCTGATGTTGCCCTGGGCCAACCGCATCAAAGACGCACAACTGCGTTTCGCGGGCAACGCATATCAGCTTAAGCCCGCGCCGGATGACGGCACAGCGCGACACGGCGACGTGCGCAAACGGCCCTGGCAAATCGCTGAGGCGAGCGAGGCACACATCAGCCTGACGCTGCACTCAGCCGATTTCGAGGACATCGCGTGGCCGTTCGCCTTTCGTGCACGCCTGGATTATCGGCTGGATGACAGCAGCTTCAGCATTCGCGTCAGCCTGACCAACGCCGATAGCCGCCCGATGCCCGCTGGGTTCGGCTTGCATCCGTATTTTGTGCGGCCTGGTGGCCCCAACAGGCCACAGGTACAGATTCCGTGCGATGGTTATTTTGACCTGACCGATTTCATGGCCACCGGACCCGCGCAAGCCGTCCCGGAGCGGCTGGACTTTCGCAGGTTGCGCCCGCTGGATGCCAGCGAATACGACGACCTGCTGACGCATCGGCGCGGCACACAACCCGCACGCATCGTTTACCCGGCCTGGAAAACAGAACTGGCCATGCACGCGGATGAGGTCTATCAGCACATGCTGATCTTCACGCCACAGGGCAAGCCGTTCTTCGCATTAGAGCCACAGACGAACGCTAACGATGGCTTCAACCTGTATGATCGCGGGGTTGCGGGGTCGGGTGTGTTCGTCTTGGAGCCGGGCGCGACGAAA
>DAOTTW010000059.1:0-22510 GCA_034437615.1 Anaerolineae bacterium
GGGATGCCACCGCCGCCGTCGCCGTCAGGATCACCGTCGCCACCACCGTCGTCGTCGCCACCACCGTCGTCGTCGCCACCACCGTCATCGTCGCCACCACCGTCGTCGTCGCCACCACCGTCGTCGTCGCCACCACCGTCATCGTCGCCACCACCGTCACCGCCGCCGCCAATGTCACCGAAGTCTTCAAAGTCGCCAATTCTGCCTGCGATGAAATCGTCTTCGATCACGACATCAAAATCACGGGTGATGAGGTTGCCGCTACCGTCTTCGGCGGTGTGCTTTGAAATCAATTGGCCTTCCACCGGGCCATCCGTGCCCACTGCATAGGCGCAGATGTCGTCAATTCTGTTCTGATCGTCGAGGGCGTTCGAGAGGTTGGTGGTGAAAACGCCGACGTTCGGGTCGTATTCAAGCGAAAAGATGGCGCTCTCCCAGTTGCGATCGGGGTCACTGGGGCCATCACCAGGGATGAAAACTTGCAAGTCGGCGCGTGCGCCACAGGTCGTCAGCGCGGCGATGTCCAGCGTGTTGCCATCTGGCGAGCATTCCGCCACCCAGGTAATCAGCTCTTCGCCCAGGTCACAGGAGCATTCTTCGGGTGGTCGGCCTTCGCTCTGGCAGGCGATGCGTTCAATTTCCAGCACGAGGCGGTCACCTGCCGCTGCCATGCTAGCAAGCACCGCTATGGCGGCCAGGCTGAGTATCAGGGCGTATTCAACGAGCGCCTGCCCGCTGATTTTTATCTCTACACGCGGCACCTGGGCCTCTATGCGAGGGATGCGCCGTTTAAGGGGGGCGAATTTCATACGATTTCTCCTGGAATCTCCTATCCGTGTTTTGCGATCTTGCCGTGTCTGTGTGTCGCTAACTGAGGTTATCCACTGCTCGCTGTAGCCGCGCTGCATCTGCTTGCGGTAAATCCTTTGGGTATGCAATGACGATATTAGAGCGCGTAATCAGGTTGTTGTTTGCCTCTAGCGTGTCGATGTATTCGGACGCCAGCAAACGTGAGCCAGAACTATTAAAGACAAGCACCTGTGCGTTGCTCAGGCTACCGCTGCTGCTCAGGAACGACAGGCGATACAGGCTGCCAAGTTCGATCTCTTCTGTTTCGACAGCCACAAAGCTCGAAATGGTAATGCTGTTGCTGCGCAGCGCTTGCTCAAGCGCGTTGGCGCTGAAGCTGCTGTTCTGTGCTGCAATCGGTGTGATGTCGTCGGGGATTGTGGTTGGCTGGAAGACGTTGACCACATTGACGATGGAATAGACAATCGCGACCACGATACCGACCATCAGCAGCACGATAATCGGGCCACGCAGCGGCTTCGGCAGCCAACGCACGAGCAGGCTGCGCTCACCTTCATCAGAGAGCGACTGGCCCACGTCCGCGAATAGATCACCCGCGTTGCCTTTGCGCTCTGCGCCCATTTCCGTCAACATGCGCAGCGCTTGCTTGTGGTTTGCGTCGTAGGTCAGGGCGCGGCGCAGGTGGCGAATGCGTTCATCGCGTTTGCGTGTGAGTTGTGCTGCTGCATACCACGCATCCGCGCTAGGCGATTTCCGCAGCACCTCTTGCAGCAGGCGGGCGGCTTCCTGGCGGTCGCCGTTGTTGATTGCAATTTGTACGTCCATGATGGTCGCTGCCATAGAGCAAGCTCCGGGATTGTAGGTTATCTCATGCGAGTGATAGGCTGACAACTACAGACATTATATGCCGGAAAAGTAAGGTGCACCAATAGAGAACGGCTAAGGATTTGTATACATCCCCCGACACTAGCCGTCTGCATCTTCGTCGTCTATTGCGTCCAGTTCGGCGTCAAAATCCACATAATAGCGCCGCTTCTGGATGGGGTCGGGCAGCAGGCTATCGCGTTCCTCCGGGCTGCCGTAGCCAATTTCTTTCATGAGGTCGGTGGGGGCGTTGCGTAGCGTCTTGGGGATTTCGAGGTTGCCGTATTTCTGCACGTCATTGAGTGCCCGGAAGTAAGCGGTGTAGGCCAGCCGATTCTTGCCTGTCGTCGCCAGATACGCCGTGCCATGCGCCAGATTGATCTGTGCTTCCGGCAAGCCAACCGTATCGACCGCCTGAAAAACCGCATTTGCCAGCGTGAGCGCGTGCGGGTCTGCCATGCCAACGTCCTCACTGGCGAAGATCACCATGCGCCGTGCGATAAATTTAGGGTCTTCGCCGCCTTCGACCATACGCGCCAGGTAATACAACGCGGCATCGACATCACCAGCACGCATACTCTTGATGTAGGCGCTAATGGTGTTGTAGTGCTCTTCGCCCGTGTTGTCATAGCGCAGGCGCTTGGATTGCATCGCCTGTTTGATGTGGTCCAGCGTCAGCGTGCCGCCTCTGGGCGCATACAGGCGCTTGGCGTTATCCAGCACATTCAGCGAAGCGCGTGCATCGCCATTCGCATACAACGTCAGGAAATCCAGCGCGTCATCCTCTAGCTGCACCTGCAAGTATTTTCCTGCGCGTCGTGTGATGCTGGCAATCTCATCAACCGATAGCGGCTCTAAAATATAGACCTGCAAACGTGAGAGCAAGGCGGCGATCACTTCAAAGCTGGGGTTTTCGGTGGTCGCGCCGATCAGCGTCAGCGTGCCGTCTTCTACATAGGGCAGCAGGAAATCCTGCTGTGCCTTATTGAAGCGGTGAATCTCATCAAGGAATAGGATCGCGCCGCCGGGCGCGTCGTCACTTTCCAGCGAGTCGAACAGGCCGCGTGGTTGGTTGCGGATTTGGGTGGCGTTGATGATGCGCCGCAGGTCGTCCTTGCCCGCCGAGACTGCCGATAGCGCGTGAAACTTCTGGTTCGTGTGCTTGGCGACGATGCGTGCCAATGTGGTTTTGCCGACGCCGGGCGGCCCCCAGAGGATCATAGAGGGCACGTCGTTCTGCTCGATAGCTAGCCGTATCGGGCGGCCCTCGCCTACCAGATGATCTTGCCCGACGAAATCGTCCAGGTCGTGTGGGCGTAGCTGTTCAGCCAGGGGTTTAGGGGCTTGTTTTGCCATGCGTCACCTTGCTAGAAATTGCTTGCTGGAAATCGCCACTTACAGCGCAAGTTTACGGTCTATATGCAAAGTATCGCAAAAATCCAGCTTACGGTCAACTTTTGGCGGGCTTCTGGCCTATGGCAATTCAACGGATGCGATAAAGCGCTCGAAGAAATCACCGACGACGGCTTCTTCTGCCAGCATCTCTACCGAAAAGACCAGCCCCATACCGTCCACGACAAAGGCTGCTGCTTTGCCATACCATGTGCCGTTAAATTTATAGCTGACGCTGAACGTCACCCCGTCATAGCCATCAACGCTGATCGGTGCGAAGTCGTCTTGCTGTGTCATCTTGAAGCGGTCAATGATGATCTCGCCTGCCGTTTGTGGGCTGTCGCTTGGCCCGGCGTTATAGACGTAGATGGCATTGGTGCCGCTGGTATCCAGGCTGCTGAACCAATCTTGCTCATCATCGTAACGCATATCGTCCCAGATAATCGGATACGCCAGCGCAAAGCCGAAGTCTGGGCTGCTGAAGGTCTGCGTGGGTAAGGCGTCAGGCGGCGCTGGTGGCCCATCGACAGGGAAAAAGCGCAAGCTCTGGCGTAGCTGGTCATACAAGCGGTCAATGGCCGCAGGCTCTAGCGAACGGACCGTCCCTAAATCGGTAACGTCTGTGCTCTGTATGGTGATAATCACCCCGGCTCCGGCAGCCTCTAAATAGAAGGCCATGCCGCGCCCTGCGATATCTGCACTTGGGTTCGCGGATTGGCGTATCTCGGCGTTTTGCATGATGCTAACGGCGTTATCGCTCGCGTCCTCTGCTTGCGCGTCAATCGTAAACGAGAATTCGGCCAGCAATTGGCCGTCAATGCGCACTGGCTCAATGGCGTCGGTGGGGTCGAAGTAAAAGCGGGCGAAGCTCGCGAGGTTCGTGATCTCTTCTTGCTCCACGAATACAGTGATGTAAAGGCTGCTGTCATCTGCGTGGGCCACCTCGATACTTTGCGGCGCGTCCGTTGTGAAATCCGACCAACTCGCCGGATAGTCGAAACGAAAGCCCAGGTCGGCTGCCATATAGCTCTTCGAGGCATCGGCCTTCGGGGTTGCGTCTGCTGGCGGGCCGCCCGCTGGGTTCTCGCTTGGTTGGGCGGGGGGCTGCGGTGTATCCGTTGTCGGCCTGCCGGGTAAGCTGACCTGGGATGGCCCGTCCTGCATGGTTGGATGGTGCGCATTCGCCATCAGCGCCGGAAAAAGCAGCAGCAGCAGCACGATCATTGTGGCTAGTCGTTTCATTCCCATTCCTGTTGACCTTCGTCGAGAATGCATCGGCAAGATTGCGTTGCTTGCTCTATGGTCGGGCTTGTGTGAACCGTTCGTCCAGTAAAAAAGAGTATAAACCCGTAATGATGTGTCTGAGTGGGTTAATTTTCTGCGGTCAGTGTATCCAAGATCGTGCGGTAGAGGTGGGGTAGGTTTTCCAGCCCATGCGGTGAGCGTAAACGATAAGCCGGTATTTGATGGACCAGCCGCGATAAGACCTGAAATTCTGCCGCGCGCATCCCGCTATCCAGCAAATAATTCATGTAGGTGTTGCCGACCATCGTAATGAGCGCGTTCATCGGCTCGATTTTCTGTGCTTGTGGGCTGAGGTGCGGTTTTGCACGCCAGGGTAGGAAGAAAAACGCCTGACAGATTAATGCCTGTGACTGAAATTGGCCTTGCTGCTCGTCCAACAGCAGATATTGCTTGTTGATCGTTGGGGCGATGGGCTGTAACTGCTGCGAGGGCTGGACGACGGCTGCTATGGATGCAGGGCGCAGGCGCAAGCGCGGGTAACCGGGCAGCACCCTGTAGCTTGTAGCTGTACTGTCTTTAACGTTGTGCTGGTGCTCCGGTTTGGTTGCGGCAAAGACCGCGAGATCATCGGCCAAGATGTTATGGCCCCGACGCACGAAATAGGCTGCTGTGGTGGATTTACCCGCCCCGGATGGCCCGCTGATGATAATAGCACGCCCGTTTACCTCTATCGCGCTGCCGTGCATAACAACATACCCCCGCAGACGCAGCACAAAGCCCAGGATTGGCCCCAATAAGAACGGCGCGGCGATTTGCCTCTCATCCTCATTGCGCGGCTGTAACCAGACGTTCTCGGCGTGGCGGTCGATGGCGAAGCGCTGATCGTTGGCGTAATGCAGCAGGATGTAATCGCCATCTCGCGCTTCCATGATGCGCAGAATCGGCTCTTGGCCCTGGTCGTATTCGCGCTTACTGATGATGTGGCGGTGTGGTTGCCATTCAGGGCTATCCAGCGGCAGGTTCGGTGGCGTCCGTCCGACCCAGATGCGCAAATCCGGCTGGCCCTGCGGGTTCACATCGGCAGTGACGCCGTAAATGGGCTGGTTGGCTATGATATTCAGGCCGTAAATAACGTAATGATAGGCGGTCTGCATCGTCACATTTAACCTACCCAGCGAATGACTTGATCGGGCGTCAGGCTTTCAGGGTAGACCCCAAAGCGGCTGGCGACCTGCGGCGTGTCGTTGATAACGGCGTCTGCGTGTGTCACCCAGGCATGGGCGTGCATTTGTTGACCTTCGATGCGCACGCCGAAGCGCACCGTGCTGTGGACACCGCGCCAGCGCAAGAGCCACCACAGCAGCAATGAGCGCTGTAAGCAGGTCACATGGAATGGTGCACGCTTTGCAGCACGATTGACGGCGTGCCCGTAAGTGCGCGCCCGCGTCAGCGCCTGCGGGTTGGTCGCTTGTGGCGGCGTAGGTGATGCCCAAACCAGCAGGCGGCTCAGCCGCTTATAGGATAACTGATGAACGCCAATTTTCAGCATAAGACATAATGGCCATAATACCGCATATTGCAAGGTGCGTTTGCCACGTCGCCATAAAGACAGCAACACAGACCCAAACACGGACAAAAATCGAAGCATAGCTAGCGTCAGTCGTTCGATAACAAGCGGATTTTGCCGCACAGTGTACTGAAGCGAATACAAAAAGGCCAGATCATAGCTTGACAAGCACGATTTCTCACAAAATTAACAATTCTGATGCTCATATAAGCGAATTCCCCTGGAAATCCGTAAAAAAATAGTCAGAATATGCGCTGGTAATTTTCAATTGCCTTACCTATAATCAACGTGCGTTTTAGGGCATAAATCCAGTATAACGGCTTGTATTGGGCGTTGTGAACACATATCCATTCAGAAAGGGGCATTATGCGCAACTCAACAGTAGCGACCCTACTTATTCTGCTATTTGGTTTGGTATTCGTGCCAGCTACAATGGCGCAAGAAATTAGCAATGAAGAACTGAATCGGCTCTGCCCGGCGGTTGTCGATGCAGCCTACGCACAATTCGGTGCAAACTGTGGCAACGTTGAAGTTGGTGATGCGTGCTACGGTAACATCGGTGCGACGGCATACGATGACATCACGGGCCTGGTAAGCGACCGCTTCCTGACGCCGTCCAACGTCGTCCCATTGACTGACATTGAAGTCGTGGACTCTGAGCAGTTCGACTTCTTCACCGAAGTCTTCGGCATCACGATGAAGGAAATCCGCGCTGACCTGCCGGTTGCGTTGGGCCAGGAAGTCAAGATCATCGGCTTCAACGACATCCGTCTGGAAGGTGGCGTGCGCCCGGACGAAGCCGTGCAGCTACCTGACGAGGCGCTGGCCGTCAACGCGGGTGGGGCTGAGGTCTTCAGCGTGCCGCCTGGGTACAACGAAACCTCCGAGCCTGTCGGTGTGGCACCGCTGAGCGAGCCGCTCTTCGCGGATGCACAAAGCCCGGACGGTGCGTGGGTGCGTGTGTACTTCGAGCATCCCGGCACCATCGGCATCGACGCCTCGGCCTGGGTGCAGGTTGCAGACATCGTCGGTGATGTGGACGTTACGGCGTTGCCCGTATTCGGCCCCGATGACCGCACCATTTCGCAGGAAATCTACCTGACGAATTCCAACGACCTCTCCGAGTGTGAGCAGGTTCCGCCGAACCTGATTTACGTTCAGTCGCCAGAGGGCATTGAATCCACCATTTACATCAATGACGCCGAGCTTGTGATTACGGACACCGTGCTGATCGAGGTCGTGCCGCGCAACAACACAGCGCGTGTACTGGGCCAGGACAATCAGAACTACGTACCAGAACCGACCACAACCCAGAATGGCATCAACCCCAACGACCGCGCCCTGCTGCATTGCATCGTGGTGGCTGGCTTCATGGAATGTGAAGAGGGCAACGTGCTGCCGTCCGGCTTCGAGGCATACCTGTGCTTGATCGAGAGTGGTAACCTGGGCCTGGATGATGACAACACGCTGGATTGGTCGCTAGACCCCTCCTGCGGTGGCCCGCTGGACGTCGGCCCTGTGCCGCAATCGCTAGCTGAACGTTTGCAAAACTCCCTGACGGGCCTGCCGCAGAACGTGACAGAGCGCCCGTTTGAAATCTTCATCATCGTGCAGCCTTCCGGTGTGGATGTCGAGCCGATCATCCGCCGCGTGAAGATCAACGACATCGTTGAGTTTGAGCGTTTGTGTGCAGAGGGTGTCATCAGCCCTGAAATCTGCGCTCAAGAAGGCTTTGGCAGCAACTAAGACGCTTTGCGTCAAGCAAGCGACCACAACTGAACCCGTTGTGAACTGTGTTTGGGGTGCCTGCGCTTTGTGCGGCACCTCAGCACGCTAATAACAGGAAGTGCCATCGCATATGGAATTGATGCAGTATGTTCGGTTACTTCAGCGTTGGCTATGGCTCCTGCTGCTAGCTGCATTCATCGGCGGCAGCATCAGCTTCATCGCCGCGAGCAGACAGCCCGTTGTATACCGTTCTCAAACGATTCTGGCCATTGGGGGCGTTTTAGCTGACCCCAATCCGAACGCAGCAACTTTCACCATCGGCCCGCGTCTGTTGAATACTTACGCCAGGCTCGTGCGTACCTATGATGTCCTACAAGCGACAGCCGAAAACCTCGACTTTCCGATTACACCGGGGCAGGTCGGCGCAGCGCTACGCACAAACATTATTCCCGACACGCTCCTGCTCGAACTCGTTATTGTCTACCGTGACCCTGTTGCGGCGGCAGACATCGCCAACGAGCTGGCCAATCAACTTATCCTGGCGACGCCCAACAACCTGACGCCGGAACTGGAAGCCCAGATCACCGTCGCAGAACAAGAGATCAATAAGCTAACGCAGGATTTGATCCGTGCGCGTGCGCAATTGGATGCGGTTAATCGGCAGCTTGAAAATACAGAGGGTCTGACACCAACAGAGGGACAATCCTTGCAGGAGGAACGCCGCGACCTCGTATCGCAAATCAACGACACGAGCGGCAATATCGCGTCTTTTCAGAATCTCGTCGCCAGCGTACAGGGGCGCATCAACACGCTCGATATCGTGGAGGCGGCGCGTGTGGCTGCGGGTGGGTCTTCATCGAACCCGGTTTACGCGACAATTCTTGGGGCTGTCGTTGGCTTAGTGAGTGCAATTGGCCTGGTCGTTCTGCTAGAGTACCTCAACGATACCTTCCGTAATGCGGGGCAGGCAACGCAAGTATTGGGCCTGCCCGTGTTGGGTGTTATCGGGCGCTTTGGCCGTCCGGGGGATTCGTACCGCAGTCGTTTGATTACGGAGCAGCCGCCGCTATCGCGAACACCAGAGGAATATCGCACGTTGCGCACGAATTTGCTCTTCAAGACGCAGGAATCCGGGCGTATTTTCGTCGTGTCCAGCGCATCGCCCCAAGAGGGTAAAAGCGTTACAGCAGCTAACCTTGCTGTATCAATGGCCCTGGCGGGCCAGCGCGTTGTGTTGATTGATGCTGACTTGCGCCGTCCGCGTGTGCATCAGGTTTTCGGGGTCAGCAACGAGCTAGGTCTGACGACGCTGCTATCCGCGACGCCGCCGGATGACCCCAATGACCTCAGTTGGCGCGAAGTGTTGCAAGAGACAAACGTCCCTGGCCTGCGGGTCATCACGAGTGGCTTCCTCCCGAAGAACCCGGCGGAAATCCTGGGTTCGCAGATGATGAAAAGCTGGGTGACGCTGCTGCGCAATGCGCCTGATATTGACGTGGTGCTGTTCGACTCGCCACCGTGCCTTGCAATGTCCGATAGCACTGTGCTGGCCGCTTCGATTGATGCAGACGTGGTGCTCGTTGTGCAGGCCAATAGCACACGCCGCACCGCCGCCACACGTGCGAAGGAACGCTTCGTACAGGTGGACGCTACCGTCATCGGTATTGTGCTGAACGGCTCTAATCTGCGCGAGGAAGACTACTACGACTACGCTTATCAATACTACTATCGCTACGACACGCAATCACCCACGCAACGACCACGCGCCGAATAGGGCGCTGGTCGGAACGCTGTTTCGATGGGTGAGGGTGGGCAGCCTGCCTGCCATAACTTGGACACAGAGGGCTAGGTGATCGTAATCATGCAAAAATTGAAGTCGCAGGCATCGCCAAAACGCTGGGCACGCATCGTTGGCTGGATGTCCATTGATTTTGCGGTGATCTTGCTGGCCTTCTCGTTGGCCTACACAGCACGCTCGATCATTACACCATTGGAGGATTACCTCGAACGCTTGCCGGGTTTCGCGCTGATCGCTTTGTTCATTATCGCGTGTTTGTATCTCACGGGGGTCTATAACCGCATCTGGTCACAGACAAGTGGACATGGCATCGCGCTGATCCTGCGGTCAGTTGGGCTTGCAGCGCTGTTGATCTTTCCCTTGAACCTGCTGTTCGGTATTGCCGCGCCACGCCCACTGCCCTTGAGTATTTTCTTCATCGGCATGACGCTGGCTTTCATGGGCCTGACAAGTGTTCGTTACCGCTCTCGTTTGATTGGCGCGGCGTCATGGCGCTATCGCGTGGTCGTCAAGGGTGATTTGCCGGATAATGACCGCACACGTATGTTGATTGTCGGTGCAGGCGAAGCAGGCCAAACGCTAGCATGGCGGCTAAAGCACCGCTTCACGGGCAGCCGTTACCGCGTAGTTGGCTTTGTGGATGACGACCCCAGAAAACAAGGTATGTACATCGAAGGCTGTTTGGTGCTGGGGCTTCGGGAGGACATCCCTTATATCGTGCGTGAAAAGCGTATTGATGTGATTGTCGTGGCGATCCACAACATCTCTGGTGCGGATTTCCGTGAGATTCTAGGCTACTGTGAGCGCACATCCGCTGTGATTAAGGTCGTGCCGGATATGCTCGCGCTGATTAATGCACGCCAGACCAAGACGCTGCTGCGCGACGTGCAAGCCGAGGACCTGATTGGCCGCTCGACGGTTGACCGTCACAGCGATGTGGACCTGACGCCGATTACGCGCAAGGTTGTGCTGGTCACGGGGGCTGCGGGGTCGATTGGGTCTGAACTCAGCCGCCAGATGGCATCCTATCAACCATCCAGACTCATTTTGCTGGATAATAACGAGAGTGCGCTGCACGATCTACAGATCGACCTGGCGGCGGCGCATCCAGAAATAGACGTTCGGCCCGTATTGGCAGATGTGGCGCGGTACGAAGCAGTGGCCGATGTGTTTGAGACGCATCAGCCGGAGGTGGTCTTTCATGCGGCGGCCTATAAGCATGTGCCCATGTTGGAGCGTTACCCGAACGAAGCCATTCGCGTTAATGTCGGCGGTACCCGCAACCTGACCAAGCTGGCAAATCAGTATGCCATTGAGCGTTTCGTGCTGATTTCCACCGACAAGGCTGTCAACCCGTCAAACGTGATGGGCGCGAGTAAGCGCTTGTGCGAATGGTTGGTGCACGTCAGCGCACAAGGCAACCGACAGACGAAGTTTGGTGTTGTGCGCTTCGGTAATGTGCTGGGCAGTCGTGGTAGCGTCGTACCGACCTTTAACCGTCAAATCGACAACGGCGGCCCGGTGACGATCACACACAAGGACATGACGCGCTATTTTATGAGCATTGCGGAGGCTGTGAACCTCGTCATTCATGCCGCTTGCCTGACATCCGGCGATGATATTTTCGTCTTGCGCATGGGGGAGGTTGTGCGTATCGTGGACGTTGCAGAGCGTATGATTCGCCTGCGTGGGTTGCGCCCCTACGAGGATATTCCGATTAGCTTTATCGGAATGCGCCCAGGGGAAAAATTACACGAAGAACTGCACGATGAGCTGGAATCACCCGCTCCAACGATCCACCCACATATCATCCGGCTAGAAAACTGGAAATTTGATAGCGACTATGACGTGTTCCTGGAACACGTCGATCGCCTGCTTGTGGAGGGTGTCAGTGATGCCGCGCCACCACTAGAGCAGTTGCTTAGCCCCGTAACTATGATGTCGTCCCATAGCGCAGAAGTAAGTGAGCAATGAGCGAACTATCACCGAACGAACGGCAAGGTGAATTACCACAACCACTTGGGCGCAGACGCCGCTCAGGTAGCCGAACCCCTGTCCAGCGCTTCTTCAAGCGGTTTCGGCGCTCGCGTCGTAGTATTCGGCGTCGTGTGACGCCCATCGTCATATTGTTGTCTGCTGTGGTGATCGTTGTGGTCCTCAGTGTCGGGGCCGCCGTACTCATGACAGACGCGATCAATCGACTCGAAACATCCTGGAATAACGTCAACCGCGTGATTGCGGTGATTAGCCGTAAGCCGGGCGCTGAGCTAACGCTGACGGACTTCAACCGCCTGAAGAACGGTATGACAGAGGTCAGTTCTGCGGCAGATAGTGTGCTAGAGCGCACGGACGGCATCCGCCCTGTAGTGAGCCTGGTGCCCAGCGGCAACGAACAGGTGCAACTGTTGCGCGGCGCACGAGACCTATCTAAAGCCGCAGAGCAGATTCTAATTGGCCTGGAGCCGACGCTGAATTTTGCAGTCGAAGGCGATGTAGAAGAATCCGTTGCTGCTGGCATTTCATCGGGTGAACGTGTCGTTGAGTTGTTGGAAATTGGCGTAGGGCGCTTCCAAAGGGCGGATGAATTGCTGAGAAATGCCCGCCGCGAGATAGAGCAGTTGCCGCTGGATAACGTCTCTCCGACGCTGTTGTTTACCGTCGAGCAATTCAACAGCTACCATCAGCAATTGATGGACATCAATCAACTGTTGCTGAATTCACCCGAACTATTGACATCGGCCCTCGGCATCGGGGAAGAACGTAGCTATATCGTCCTTTCGCAAAACAGCGACGAACTGCGCCCATCCGGTGGTTACATCAGTACGTGGGGCTGGATGACGGTGCGTAATGGTCGCATTGACGACTTTGGCTACGATGCCACGACGACAACCAGCCCATTCCCACCACCGGAAGATTCGCAATTTGCACAGAGTATCCAGCCGCCGAATTGGTGGATTCGCTATGAGAACCCAGTCTTCTCAGCCTGGGATGGCAGTTGGTACGCGGACTTCCCATCAACCGCAGAGATGGCGCGGCAATATTACAACGCAGGCAACAACATTCACGCCCCTGCTGATGGCGTTATAGCCATCGACATGATCGGCTTCGAGTATATTCTGCAAGCGCTCGAAGAGGTGGCGATGCCAGAATACGATCTGGTCGTGACACCGGATAACTACCGTGAGTTGATCTACGAAATTCGCTCGGTTGGGACGCAAGCAGGTACACGTGAAGTCGAACATAAGGTCTTCATCGCGGATATGTACCAGGAAATCTTCTCGAACTGGCTGCGCATCGACCAAGAACGTTCGTCGGCGCTCCTGGGTGCAATGCTGCAAGCCTTGCAGGAACGGCACATCATGATCTACTTTGCGGATTCGCAACTGAACGACGCGATCGAGTTGCTCTCCTGGGGTGGTAGCCAGTACAGCGGCGTCGAGCAAGATTACCTGATGATTGCGGACGCGAACACCAGCCCGAATAAGTCGAATCGCTCCATCAACCGCAGCCTGACCTATGATGTGACGATTAACCCCGATGGCACGTTGGACAGCCGCGCTAGCGTCTCTTACGAATATCTGGATTCTGTGGCTGCTGCGGACCCCGCAGTCGAAGAGGGGGTACATGGCATCCTGGATTACTACAACCTGATGCAAGTGTTCGTGCCGCTCGGCAGCACCTTCCAGGAAATGGGCAACATGCAAGACCTTGTGCGCACAGAAAACCGCGAAGCGCACACGATCTTCGTGACCAGCGTAGACGTGCTGTACGACAGCATCGAGCGCTACCAGTTTACATACGAGACGCCGCCACTGGTCGAGGACGTGGGGCGCTACAAGCGCTATCGCCTGCTGTTGCAGAAGCAACCCGGCATTCTGACGCAACCCACCAACGTGCAAATTGCGCTACCGCCGGGTGCTAGCCTCATCCGCTCCGAGCCACAGCCGTCGAATATCTATGATCTGGATGAACAGCGCCTCGATTATCGCTTCGATCTGGCAACAGACCAGTGGATTGAAGTGGTCTATCAGCAGTAGCCTACTTTTTCCTGGGGCGGAACGCGGCGAGTTTGTCCGCGTCCGTCTCCAGGAATGGCCCGCCAATCAGGTCAATGCAATACGGGATCGCTGGGAATACCGCATCCAGGCATTCCTTGATGGCCTTCGGATTACCCGGCAGGTTGACGATTAAGCTGCTGCCGCGTATGCCTGCCGTCTGCCGTGATAGTATCGCTGTCGGCACGGAAAGCAGCGACACACGTCGCATCTCCTCACCAAACCCTAGCATCATCTTCTGACAAACGGCCTCGGTTGCCTCTGGCGTGACATCACGTGGGGCAGGGCCAGTGCCGCCTGTGGTGATGATCAGATTGCAGCCTTCGTCGTCCGCCAGCGTGACCAGCGCCGCCGCAATCTGATCGGCCTCATCCGGCACGACACGCGGCACAGCTACCCATGCTGATGTGAGAATATCCCCTAAATACGCCTGAATAGCAGGCCCGCCCCGATCTTCGTATTCACCACGAAAAGCCCGGTCCGATACCGTTAAGATGCCGATTTTGCTAACTGTTGCCATCATGTTTCACTTTCGTCTGGCTGTTCTTGTGGCTGATTGCGTTGCACGGTTAGTTCGGTGATTGTAACGCTGCTCTGGTTATCTGCCCCTAGCAGACGTTGGCCGCTTTGCTCATCATAGAAGCCGCTGCTCAGTGTGTATGTCCCTGCTGCTAGGTCATCAGGTAACGTCAGCAGCAGGGTCTGGCTCATGATGATCTCGCTTGGGTCGTCCCATGTGTCGGTGGGGCGCGTATTATTCATCACTGGGAAGGCGTCTACTTGCGCGACAATATCGCCTGTTTCGGGGTCTAGCAGATGGTTGAACACTTTGTAGCTGCCCCTCAGCGCCGCATCAGCCTGCCAAAAGTAGCGCAAGGTCAGCGTTTCGCCCGCGTGTGGGTTGTCGCTACTGATGTTGTAGCCGACGATGCTCAGCGGCCCTAACTCAGCGTCTTGGTTATCTTCAAGGCTGTTTTCAATGGGATACAGCCACGCGACGACCATTGACGGGCCGCGCTTGTCCTCTGTGGGTGGGAATTGCTTCAGGACGGTCAATTCTGGCAGATAATCTACACCCGAGGGTTGCTCATACAGTTGCTGATACTCGCCATAATCAATGATCGCATACTCAGCACCCAAAGCACGAAAATCATCTATAGGCCGCGCAGATAAGTAGCTATTTGCGACGAACGCGAAATCCTTCTGGCCGATGTACCCGCCCCAATCAGGATTGAGCGTCTTGTGGTTGGCGGGGTAGGCGATGTGTGGTGCAGGCGTGAGTGTGTCTTCCATGTAGTGCATCAGATCTAGGCGACGATCTGGCAACGTATGATTATGTGCATCATTGATGCTGCGTTGTAGGTCGTTACCGGCCAGCGCCAAGACCACAGCGAGCAGCACCACACCGAGCGGCAACGTTTGCAGCCAGCGTGGTAGGGTAATGGCCTTGAGTTGGCTTGCGTGCTTGAGCAGGCTTTCAGCTAACAACCCATAGCTAGACACCCCAATCGCACACAGCAAGGCCAGCAACGCCAACATCGAAATGTACTGCCGGAATTGCTGCTTATCTAGCGTGCCGAAGAAGCTCAGGCCGATATTCCACAGGGCAATCGCGCTCACAATTACCAGTAAACCGAAAGCACCCACGCGCCGACGCCGCAGCAGGAACGGCAAGCCGATGATGCCCAGCCATCCCAGGCTCCAAACGGCATTCGTGGCCACCTGATCGTACTGCGCGCTGAAATTCTCAGACAGCAGTTGCACAGTCGGCAAGCCCAGACGCTCAGGCGGTGCGCTCCAATCCGGGGCTTCGGTGGCCTCTGTTGATGGGAACAGCAGCACAAGCCAGAAGCCGAAAAGCGCTGTCAGGCCTACGACGCGCCCGAAATTGGCCAGAATGCGTGGGCGGGGAATGTCTGGCTTGCGCCAGCGCCATAACGGGATGACCATCAACAGTGGCAAGATAAAAATGGCCTGATATTTGAACGCAATCGCCAGAAACGCGCTGACCAAACCGCCAAATATCCAACCGTTGCGGTCAAACGCCGTGCCCGTCAGCGTGAGATACAGCGCAGTGACCACGAAGAACGTCACAAAGCTGTCGGCTGTACCAAAACGACTGAATTCAACGATGATGGGGGATAGGCCCCACAACAGCGCCGCTGATAAACCGACCAGAGGCGTCGCCAGCCGATCACCCAGCAGCGCGAGTACAATCAACGTGCCCATGCTGAACGTAACCGAGAGAAAGCGCGTCATGGCCAGCACACCCGTCAGCGGTTCCGGTGCGGTGTGAAACAGCCGTATCAGTACGTAATTCACGGCGATAATGCCTGGTGGATAGCCATGCATCCCTAGCGGCTCTGGTGAGCCGAAATCCACGATCATGCGTGCACCCAGCAGGTAGGCGGGTTCGTCTACGTGGTCGATGTATGGCAAACTGAAGTTATAGCCCGTGTAGCGCAGGCCACCTGCCAGCAGCAGCACCGCGAACAAGATCAGCCAGAACACACGGGGCGGGAGCAGCTTGTTATGTCGTTCGGTTAGCATAGATATGCTCTGTTATTTACAGAAGGACAGGTTGGTACGGGCGTGTATCATACCCTTGCCAGCACCACCGCGACAAGATTAGGCTAGCGTTCGGGCTATATGAGTTTGAGCGATGCTGCTATACATTCGGCGCAATCCTGTTTAAGATTGAAGCAAGCAGACACAACAAGTCAGAGGTGAGCGAGAAATCCATGACGACGAATGCAGCGTTTTATGGGCCGAACATGGCCTATGTCCTTGAGTTGTACGAGCATTACCGCCAAGACCCGGCTTCGTTGGATGAGGGCACGCGGCGCTTCTTTGAGCACTGGCAACCACCGCATACAAACGGCAGCAGCGCAGCAGCGATCAGCGAAGCCGGTATCGACACAGCCAAAGTCATCGGCGCGATTAATCTGGCTGCGGCCATCCGACAGTTTGGGCACATGGCCGCACAGCTAGACCCACTTGGCACCCCACCGCAAGGCGACCCCTCACTGACGCTGGCGGCGCACGGCCTGACCGAAGCCGATTTGCGGGCGCTGCCAGCCTCTATCATCCATTGCCCGATGAGCAACAACGCCACAGATGCCTTCGAGGTGGTTGAAGACATGCGGCGCGTATATTCCGGCACCATCGGCTACGACATCGAGCACATCACAAACCCGGATGAGCGCGAATGGCTGCGGGATGCCATCGAGAATCGGCGTTACCGCTACGAAGCCAGCACAGAGCAGGACCGCGCCCTGTTGAATCGTTTCGCCCAGATCGAAGCATTTGAGATGTTCCTGCAAAAGCAATTCCCGACCAAATACCGTTTTTCAATTGAGGGGCTGGATACGCTGGTGCCGATGCTGGATGAGATTGTGACGCACTCAGCAGGCGTTGGCACCGAAAACGTCATGATTGCGATGGCGCACCGGGGCCGCTTGAATGTGCTGGCGCATGTGCTGCAAAAGCCTTATGATCGCATCATTGCGGATTTTGTAGACCTGGAAGAAGCCGCAGAACGTCTCGGCGCTATTGGCTCTACGATTGACGATGTGAAATACCACAAAGCCTGGGAAAAGCGCATTGATCTGCCCGGTGGCAAACAGGTTACGCTGAGTATGCCGCCGAACCCCAGCCATCTGGAAGCAGTCAACCCGGTGGCCGAGGGCATGGCACGCGCCGCAGGCACCAGCGTCAATCAGCGTGGGCCAGCGCACTACGACCCCTATAAGACCATGCAAGTGCTGATTCACGGTGATGCGGCCTTTCCGGGGCAGGGCATCGTCGCGGAGACGTTCAACCTGTCGCGCTTACCGGGCTACTGGACGGGTGGCACGATTCACTTTATCGCCAACAATCAGATCGGCTTTACGACCCTGCCCGGTGATGGCCGCAGTACGTCATATGCCAGCGACCTCGCGAAGGGCTACAAAGTGCCCGTCATCCACGTGAACGCCGACGACCCGGCAGCCTGCATCGAAGTGGCACGGTTGGCGTTTGCCTATCAGCAAAAATTTGAGAAGGATGTGCTGGTTGACCTGATCGGTTATCGGCGCTACGGCCACAACGAGCTTGACGAACCCGGCTTCACGCAGCCCATGCTGTACGAGGTTGTGCGCGGCCATGAGCCGATCCGTAAGCTATGGCTGGATGCCGTCAGCCAACGTGGGAGCGCCAGCGCAGACGACGCCGAGGCTATGATGCAACAGCACGCCGCCGCCATGCAAGCCGCCTACGAAGCCATCGACCCCGAAGCCTTGTATCAACCGCACGCCGGACCACCGCAGGGCATCGCCGCCGAGACCGACACGGCCATCAGCGAGCAAGCGCTAATCGCGCTCAATAATGGCCTGAGTGCGGCGCTGGACGGCTTCAACTTCTACTCTAAGCGGCTGGAAAAAGCTATCCGTGCCCGTCGCAGCGCATTGGCCGACCTGGACACGCCTGCGGTGGATTGGGCGACCGCTGAAGAACTGGCTTTCGCGTCGATTCTCGCGGATGGCATCGCGATTCGTCTGACCGGGCAGGATAGCGAACGCGGCACCTTCAGCCATCGGCATAGCGTGCTGCACGACGCCGAAAGCGGTCAAACGCTGATACCACTGCACGAATTGCCACAAGCACGCGCCGCGCTGGAAGTGCGCAATAGCCCACTGAGCGAAGCGGCAGTTTTGGGCTTTGAATTCGGCTATAATGTACAGAGCCGGGACCGCCTGGTGATCTGGGAAGCGCAGTACGGTGATTTTATCAACGGTGCACAGACCATCGTGGATGAATTTATCGTGTCCGCCCGTGAAAAGTGGAGCCAGTTGGCTTCATTGGTGATGTTGCTGCCGCATGGCCACGAGGGGGCCGGGCCAGACCATTCCAGCGGACGCCTAGAGCGCTTCTTGCAGATGGCGGCCAAGACCAACCTGCGCATTGCCAACTGCACAACCACCGCGCAATACTTCCATCTGTTGCGGCGTCAGGCCCTACTGCTGGCAAAAGACCCGCTGCCGCTGATTGTCATGAGTCCCAAGAGCTTGCTGCGCAACCCGGATGTGTATTCGACGGGCCGTGAATTGGTCGATGGCCGCTGGCAACCCGTCATTGACGACGCCGAAGCCGACTCCTTACAGGTGGAGCGCGTGGTGTTTGTGTCGGGTAAGTTCTATCTGGATTTGGTCAAGAGTGAGTATCGCCAGCAGTACAGCAATACGGCAATCGTCCGCGTGGAGCAGCTTTACCCGTTCCCGGCGCAGGCGCTGCATAACGTGATCCAGCGTTACCCGAACGTCAAGCAGATTGTGTGGGCGCAGGAGGAGCCGAAAAACATGGGCGCGTGGGAATTCATGGGCTATCGCGTGAAGAAATTGGTGGGGCCGAGCATCCCGGTGAATTACGTCGGGCGTCGGCGCAGTTCCAGCCCCGCAGAAGGCTCACGCACAGCGCACAACGTCAATCAGGCCAAGATTATAGAATATGCGTTTGACTGGGATTTCCAGACGCGCCAGGCCGAACCAATTCGCGGATAATCAGGTCAGCGTGTCAGAGGGCATCGTTCGTAGGGACACGACTTGCCGTATCCGCAAACCGGGCCAATTATTTTGTTAGGATGGCCTAAAACCACATGTGACCAGTGAATGTTGATCGGTCTGGAAGGCTGTAAAACAAAAGGTATGCAGGATCAACCACAAGACAAGGAGAGGAGCAACCATGCCAGTTAATATTGTTGTGCCCGAACTCAGCGAGTCGGTTGTGGATGCCACCGTGCTTGAATGGCTCAAGCAAGTCGGTGAGCAAGTCGAAAAGGGCGAGACCGTCGTCATGTTGGCGACGGACAAGGTATCGCTTGAAGTGGCCGCAGAGGAAAGCGGTGTGCTGACCGAGATTACACGCGGCGAAGACGAGGACGTGACGCCGGGTGAGGTGCTCGGCATGATCGACGCCGACGCCAGTGCACCCGCACCTGCCACACAATCCGCACCCGCAGCACAAGCACAGCCTGCACCTGCCACACAATCCGCACCCGCAGCAGCCAGCAGCGCGAAAGCGTCCCCGGTTGCAGAACGCATGGCCCAGGAGCAAGGCGTCAACATCGCACAGGTGCCCGCTAGCGATGGCAAGCGTGTCACGAAATCCGATGTGGAGCGCTTCGTCAATGGTGGCTCAGCGCCAGCTACACCGCAGCCCAGCGCCCCGGCCCCTGCACAGACGCCAAAGGCCCCGGCACCCGCCGCCAGCGCATCACAGAATGGCACACCCCCCCGCGAACACCGCCAGAAGATGACGCGCCGCCGCCGCACGATTGCGAACCGTCTAATTGAGGCGCAGCAGAACGCCGCCATGCTGACGACCTTCAACGAGATCGACATGCACGCGGTCATGACCTTGCGCAAGCGCCGCAAGGAGGCTTTCAAGGAGAAATACGGCGTCAGCCTGGGCCTGAGTTCTTTCTTCGTGAAGGCGACGATCAGCGCTCTGAAAGCCTTCCCGTATCTGAACGCCGAGATTGACGGCAACGAGATCATCCTGAAGGATCACTACGACATCGGCATCGCGATTGGCTCTGAAGAGGGGCTAGTGGTGCCGGTGCTGCGGGATGCGGACCGCATGAGCTTCTCGCAGATCGAAGGCCAGATTCGCACCTACGCCAAGCAAGTCTCGGAGAATAAGCTATCGTTGGATGCGCTGATGGGCGGCACCTTCAGCATCACAAACGGCGGTGTGTTCGGCTCGCTGCTCAGCACGCCGATCCTGAATTATCCGCAGGTGGGCATTCTGGGCTTACACGGCATCAAGGAGCGCCCGACAGTGGTAGATGGCGACATCCTGGCGCATCCGCTGATGTACGTGGCGCTGACCTACGATCACCGCATTGTGGATGGTCGCGAAGCTGTGCAATTCCTGGTCCACATCAAAGCCTTGATCGAGGACCCGGAGTTGCTGCTGATTGAGGGCTAGCATAGCAGTCTGCTGTAGGGACGCGGCTTGCTGCGTCCGCCAAGATTACGCTGCGATGTGAATAGCCACAAATCATGTCTGCCTGCGCAAGCGTCGGCGTAGCTCGCGCACATGGTCTAACAACGTGGGCGCAGGTGGGGCGGGCCGATAGGCGGCTTCCTGAGTCGCCCGTGCAATCTGATCGAGTTGCGGGTGTTGCTGCGCCTGCTCATGCAGGGTCTGCGCGTCGTCCCGCCGGATGCGAAGCGCACGCTGCGCCTTGCGGTATTCGGCAAAGATGCGCCGCCGCACAGGGTCGTGATGATAGCGCCGTTTGCGCACGGCACGCCAGCGCCGCAAGCCCTGCCACAGCCCGAAACCGATTGCCGCCAGCAGCGCGACAATCAGCACCAGCGGCAGCGCTGCACCGACGCCGCCCAGCACCGCGCCGCCGACCTGCGCAATCGCCCCTAACGATATGTCGGGCAGATCAAATTGCGAACACGGCAAATTGCGCCTGTGGATAGGCAACCCCGCCAGCGATACCCCCCAGCAGGCCACAGAAAGCCACGTGTAAGCCGATAAACAGCCCATAGCGTGCCCATTTGCGCGGCTTGTGCCGCGTGCGGTGTGCCCAGGCGTTGCCTGCTGCTAATATCACAGAACCGACGGGCCACAGCCACCACAACTGCGTGACATACGCCACAGCCAGCACCGAAAGCGACTGCGCCAAAAAGACCATCAAGCGCAAACGTGCGGATTCTTCGGGCTGCTTGACCTGTTCCGGTATCTTGATGAGGCGCACTTTGCCGCTCCCTGCCGCATAATGTGTTATTGGGCATATCGTCCTAACAGGGCAAGTGTAGCATAGACACATGGGCCGACGTTATGTATATTTTTAAATAGAGATTGCACATAACGGCTCGCCGATGCTGCATCGTTCCATATTTTCTGCGGTGCGCGGCATTGGTTTGTAGAGAGCGGTGCGTCTCCAACCCGCTCTAAAGTTAACCGCTTCGTGCGCGTTAACCTGTCTGCTTCAGCGTAATGTCCCGTTATGTACAACGCAAATGCCTAAAAACGCGAGTAAGACTGATGGATACGGTTCTACTGTATCCATTTTTTGTCTTGCAATAGGCGCAATACATGTTTTTGTCTTGCAATAGGCGTAATACATGTTTTTGTCTTGCAATAGGCGTAATACATAAATCGGAAGCTGCGCAACGCCTGAATCCCAACGCGACCTTAACACAACAATCACCCAGCTATGGTTGAATATGGGCAGTGTTTACAGCGTTCAAGGCACGCCCCATGCAATCAATACATACGACCAATTACACCGACCAGGCCGCCACCATTCACGCGCTCATGGACAACATCCGCAAGGCCGTTGTCATCGACAACGCCAAGCTAGAATTGATGCTGGCGGCGTTACTGGCCAATGGCCATGTCTTGCTCGAAGATTTGCCGGGCATCGGTAAAACGCTGGTAGCGAAGGCCATTGCACGCTCGATGCACGCCAGCTTTAAGCGCATCCAGTGCACACCAGACCTGCTGCCGAGCGATATTACAGGCAGCGCGATCTACAATCAGCGCGAACAAGCCTTTGAGTTCATGCCGGGGCCGATCTTCGCGAATATCGTGCTGGTAGACGAGATTAACCGGGCCTCGCCGCGTACACAGTCGTCATTGCTAGAGGCGATGGCCGAAGGGCAGGTCACCAGCGATGGCTTTACGCACGAATTGCCCAGGCCATTCTTTATTATTGCCACTCAATCCCCCTCTCCCGACCGCCGCTATGCAGCTAGGAGAGGGGGAGGCAGGCTGTTAGGCCATCCCAACAAAATAATTGACACGGTTTGCGGACAAGGCAAGCCGTGTCCCTACGAACGATGCCCTGTAGGGACACCCAATGGGGTGTCCGGGGCGGTGGCTGACGCCGTAACTTATTCAGAGGACCAAGCTGTGCGGAAATCCGGGTAGAGCGTCAGGCCTCCATCCACGAACAGCGTTTGCCCGGTGATGTAAGCGGCGGCATCGCTGCACAACCACGCGGTAACGGCGGCCATTTCCTCGGATGTGCCAGCGCGACCCATCGGAATATGC
>DAOTTW010000060.1:0-6158 GCA_034437615.1 Anaerolineae bacterium
TGACCGAATTGTGGCTTATGGATGACAACCCAGAGAAATTACAGCTTCTGGGTGGCTTGTGTCAGGAACTAGCCGAACAACACAACGCATCATTCAAAGTCATCTTATCGACTGATGCAAGCGAAGCCATCCGCGATGCAAAACATATCATCACATCAATTCGTCCCGGCTTAGAAGCCGGACGCGCAAAGGATGAGCGCATTTGCTTCGAACATGGCGTACTGGGTCAAGAAACAACCGGAGCCGGGGGCTTTGCTATGGCGATGCGCAGCATACCCGCAATTTTACACTATGCACGCTTAATTGAAGACATTGCCGCAGCAGATGCATGGCTCTATAACTTCACAAACCCGGCTGGCCTCGTTGCACAAGCCTTACACTATGCAGGCATTGAACGTGTCATCGGCATTTGTGATAGCGCCAACAAAGCACAACATGAGGTCAGTCGCCACTTCGATCTGCCGCTACACAGGGTCCAGCACCGCGTTTATGGCCTCAATCACCTCTCATGGACGCGCAGTGTACGGCTAGACCCTGAACCAGACGGCACAGGTGGCGAAGAAGTATTCCCAGCTCTGCTGTTCGATGAGAATTTTGTAGCCAAAACGCACTTATCGCTTTTCGCTGAAGGCTTAAGAAAATGGCAGCAATCGTTCATGAACGAATACCTGCATTATTACTACCACCGCGATGAAGCCTTACGGACCTTGCTAGCAAAAGACGAAACACGTGGCGAGGAGGTGATGCGGCTGACGAATAGCCTGCTTGAACGCTTACGAGATGCTGAAAATCCAGCGGATGGGCTAGTCACCTACCGCGCAATCATGCAGCAGCGTAGCAAAACCTATATGGCCCACGCACGCGATAGCGCAGACCGCACCAAAACCGAACCCATTGCAGAAGATGAAGCGGGTTACGCGGCTGTCGCCCTGGGCTGTGTCGAAGCCATAGAGCGTAACGAACCCCATTACACCGGCCTGAATGTCCCTAATAATGGTGCAATTGCGGGCTTGGAAGATGATGATGTCGTTGAGGTAAGTTGCTGGATAGATGCAAGCGGGGTAAAGCCCGTCTACGTTGGCGACATTCCAGAAAGCCAATATCTTCTGATGCGAGATGTCAAACAATACGAGCGGTTAGCCGCCCGCGCAATTCTGTCGCAAGACCGCAAGCTAGCCACCGAAGCGCTCACAGTACATCCGTTGGTTGGCTCATACCCGTTAGCGGAAAAACTCGTAAGTGCCTTCTTGCAAGCACATGAGGACATTGTTGGCGCATGGCAATAAAACACTTCGATATTGTCGTACCGGGCCACTATTACTGTGATGTCATCTTCACAGGGCTACCGAGTTTTCCCGCGTTAGGCACAGAGATATTCACGGATGATCTAATGGTCGTGCCGGGTGGCGTCATGAATACAGTTGTAGGTCTGTCGCGCCTGGGGGTTCAAGTAGGTTGGCTCGGTAGCCTCGGCACAGATTTTTTCAGCCGTTTTATCAGGGAGCGCATCAGTGAAGAAGGGATTGACGCAACGTTGCTTAAGCAACTAGATGCACCGTTGCGCCGTGTAACTGTTGCTATGTCGTATCCACATGATCGCGCCTTCCTCACCTACGTCGATAAACCGCCTAGCCTTGCCGCACTTCTACAAGATCTGCTCGATAGAGATGATGTGACTCTCGCTCATTTGCACTTTCCTGGCCTGGCGTTAGACCCAGATTTGTTACCCCTACTGCGCCTCTGTCGTGAACGTCGCATTAAGCTATCAATGGATTCACAGCACCAAGACGATGACCTCAGCAATCCCCTCGTCCGCGAGACCCTATCGCTATTAGATGTGTTTATGCCCAATAGCAGTGAGGCAAAGCACCTGACGAATACCGCCACAATTGATGATGCCGCACAGGTGTTGCAACAGTTCGTCAAGTATCTGGTCATTAAAGATGGCGCTTATGGTGCACAGGCGTGGGACAGCGGCCACCACAGCCAGGCACCCGCAATTCGCGTGGAACCTGTCGATACGACCGGGGCTGGCGATATTTTTAATGCTGGTTTCTTGTCGGCATATATGGCGGGTCATCCAGCGCCAGTTTGTCTGCAATGGGGCAATATTGCTGGGGGTATATCCACAACGGGCTATGGAGGCTGCACGAAGGCCCCTACACAGCAAATCTTGCAGGACTGGCTGCGATAGTTCTGTATCTATGCAATGTGTTGCAGGCAGAGCAACCAACTCGCCCTTTCAGCGTTTTAAATTTGCATACGTGACGTTAAACTGCTGCAACAATAAATAACAGTCACTTGAGGAGGATACAATATGAACGCTGGCAAACGGCGTGTTGTCGTCACTGGCATGGGGACAATCAGCCCGATGGGCTACAACGTGGCTGATTCTTGGGCCAATATCAAAGCAGGTAAAAGCGGCATCAGCCACATCGAAGCAGAGGACACCAGCCCCATTGGTGTGCATATTGGCGGCGAAGTTAAAGGTTTTGATGCAACCCAGTACATGGACAAGCGTGCCATCAAACGCACCGACCGAGCGCAACAATTCGCACTCATCGCTGCAAAACAGGCACTAGATGACAGCGGCTTCGTCATCACCGATGAAAACTGCTACGACGTTGGCTGTATCATCGGTTCTGGTATCGGCAGTATCCGCACGCTAGAAGCCGCATTCAAGGGGTTTGCAAGTAAAGGCCAGCGTGGTGTTAGCGTCCTGATGGTTGCCCCCTTGCTGAGCGACCAACTCGCTGCACAAGTCTCGATTGATTACAACGTGCGTGGCCCCAATTACACGGTTATCACGGCCTGCGCGACTGGGAACAACGCCATCGGCGACGCGGCTGACATCATTCGTCTTGGTCGTGCCAAAATGATGCTTGCTGGTGGTAGCGAAGCGTGCCTCATCAACATGGTGCTTTCCGGCTTTGATAACATGAAAGCCCTCACACATTATGACGGGGAACCGGCACACGCTTCGCGTCCGTTTGATGCGCGTCGTGATGGGTTTGTCGCCGCTGAAGGCGCTGCGGTGCTCATGCTAGAAGACCTCGAACATGCACAAGCACGCGGCGCTCACATCTATGCAGAGGTCACGGGCTATGGCAACACATCGGATGCCTACCACGTCACCGCCCCACGTGACGACGGTGAAGCAGCGGCAAAGGCAATGGAGCTAGCGCTTGCAGACGCCAATCTGACGATAAAAGACCTCAGCTACGTCAACGCACATGGCACAGGCACCCCGCTCAACGACAGCGCTGAAACGCTCGCCATCAAGAAAGCATTTGGCGAAGACGCCTATACTATCCCGGTAAGCTCCACCAAATCCATGACCGGACATATGCTCGGTGCCGCAGGCGCGTTTGAAGCCATCGTTTCGATCATGGCCATTCGCGATGGCTTTATGCCGCCTACAATGAACTACGAAGTGACAGACCCAGACTGCGATCTAGATTACATCCCGAATGTAGGCCGTGAGAAGACCGTCAACCATGTCATGAGCAATTCCTTTGGTTTTGGCGGGCACAACGCGGTACTTGTAATTAGCCGTTATCAGGACTAATCTGACGTTAACTTTGCAGGCTGCGTCAACGGATCATTTAAATGCGTCGCGCCTAGAAATCATCCGACAACAAGAAATCCGAAGCTGATTAGGCCGTCTTGTATCTTCGGATTTCTTGCAAAATCTTAAACTGGTCCGCATCACAAGTGTGTTACGATGATACGCGGTATCAATTTTAAGCTTTCGTTTGGAGATTTCGACATGAGAAAAACGTTTCGCTTAATTGCACTCGTTACGTTCTTGCTTGGTATGCTTAGCGTACCAACGCTATCGCAGGAAGACGACAATCGCTTGCAAATCGTCGCTAGCTATAGCATCTTAGCCGATGTAGTTAGTAACGTTGTCGGTGACGCAGCAGACGTTACATCCTTAATGCCTGTCAATGCTGATCCGCACACGTTCACACCCACCCCACGCGACCTGACAGCACTCGCAGATGCAGACATCGTTTTCGTCAATGGTGCAAACTTCGAAGAGGGCATCATGGAGGCTATTGAAAACGCGGATACTGACATCAACCTGGTAACAACCTCTCAATGTGTACAAATTCTGCCCTTCGGTGCCAGTGGCCACAGCCATACACACGGAGATGACCACGAAGAACACGACCACGAAGAACACGACCACGAAGAACACGACCACGAAGAACACGACCACGAAGGAGAAATGACGACTGGTATTGTCAGCGCCGCCTACATGCAAATCGCAAATACAGGCAATACCGATGATACACTGGTCGCAGTGCGTGCCAGCGGCATCAATACAATTGAAATCCATGAGACCACTGTCGAAGACGGCATTGCACGGATGCGCCAACTCGAAGACGGCATCACCCTGCCAGCCGGTGAAACCGCTGAATTCCGCCCAGGTGGTCTGCACGTTATGCTGATAGACATTCAGCAAGACCTAATCACCGATGAAACGTTAGCCATAACACTTGAATTCGCATCCGGTCGTCAAGTGCCTGTTGCCGCGCAGATTCGCGAATTTCCGCCCGAAGACGGCATAACCATTGCAACCGACGATCTGACCATCAGCAATGTATGGGCACGGCCTACCGCCAGCGCGGGTATAGCGATGGAGGATATGGCAATGGATGAGGCAGATAGCGAAAACGCTGCATTGTGTGCGCAATACATTAGCGAGATGGCTGCTATCCATGACGCAGACCATGAGCACGAAAACGCAGACGCAGACCACCAGCACAATCATGGCGGCAACCCTATCAACGAAGCAGCGCTTGGTATGCTCTACGCCGTTGCGTGTGAAGGACACGACCACGAGCACGAAGATGCAGATGCAGATGCAGACCACCAGCACGAGGGTGAAATGGACCACGACCACGAACATGCTGAAGGGGCCTGCGATCCTCACGTGTGGATGGAACCGCACAACCCGATGTACTGGACGATGCTGATCCGCGACGCGCTCACCGAACTCGACCCGGCCAATGCAGAGGTTTATCGCACAAACGCCGACGTATACCTGCAAGAACTGGATGCACTGGCGCATGATTTCGTTATGGAAGCGGTTGAGACTGTACCAGCAGACAATCGTATACTGGTCACTAATCACGAATTCCTCGGCTATTTCGCCGTGCGCTACGGCTTTGAGGTCGTCGGCACGGTCATTCCCGCCGGTGCAACAGGTGCCGAACCTAGTGCTGCTAGCATTGCTGCATTGATTGACGCGGTAAATGAAGAAGGCGTCAGCGCGATTTTTGCAGAAACAACGGTTAGCACCGATATTGCCGAGCAAATTGCCGAGGAAACGGGCGTACAAGTCCTGACGCTATACAGCGGTTCCCTCAGTGATGCCGATGGGCCGGCGAGCACCTATATTGACTACATGCGCTTCAACGTGACTACGATCGTAGAAGCGCTGGGTGGCAGCGTTCCGACGAATGCCGAGGCGAACTCGTAGCCCTTCTCAGCATGTCTGTACCCATCTAGCTTATCGAGCAAAAGGCACGGTTTGCCCGTGTCTTTTGCTTCTAAGGCCATCCCAACAAAATAATTGACACGGTTTGCGGACACGGCTTGCCGTGTCCCTACGAACGATGCCCTGATGCCCTGTAGGGACACCCTTCTGGGTGTCCGAGCGGCGTCAGCTGCATTGCCGATGTTGCAAGAATTTGACTTGTTTTTTAGCTGGAAAAGCCTGAGTCGTTACGAGTTACGGGACGCGGCTTGCTGCGTCCGCCGCGAAAAACACGCGACCACGCTACTGAGTGCTGGTCGGCAGGCTTGACGTTGTGCTGCCGACATTCGGCACGCAATCGCCTTCGCAGACGCTGGCGTTACGTTCATAGCCCAGGCGCAGCAGCGCGTCGGTGACCTCTTTTGGCCCCAATAAGCCGTTGCCATCAAAGTCCAGGCTATCCGTGCCGATTGCGGCTAGCATCACCTGCACATCGCTGACTTCAATCACACCGTCAACGTCCACATCCCAGGGGAAGTACGTGATGTCGTCAACGCCATCACCGAGCGTACTACTGCTGTTATTGCTTTCGTCGCTCTCGGATACAGCCTGCTCAACGTCGATCACCCCACAGATGAAATCCTGATTGCTGGATACGGTGCCGACCCCC
>DAOTTW010000061.1:0-5109 GCA_034437615.1 Anaerolineae bacterium
ATCCGACGACACGGACGCAAGAAATGGAAACGGGTCACAGGCTATCATCGTCGCTCTTTGGCAGAAACCGCTGTCTATCGCTTCAAGACAATCTTCGGAAACACACTCGCATCACGCACGCTTCGGCGGCAGATTACGGAATCCAAGATTAAAGTTGCCGCGCTCAATCGTATGACCCAACTTGGAATGCCAGATAGCTATCGTGTGGCATAATAGCTTCTTACCAGGGACAGGTGCGCTCACTCACCTTATTCATTCAACAAAGCCGTTTGCCGCTATAGTTGTGGGCAAATAATTTCGACAATATCATGTTTCAAGCATCCGATTTGGCCTGCATTCATGTGCCTTGCGGCACACGGGGTCCGCGTGCGACACCCTGCACAGACGCAGCTTGTACATCTTGCAAGGTAGGGTCATGACCCTCCCGCGCCCGATTGAGCCTAATTTGACAATTGTCGATACCATACGGATTTTTATGATCGCCTTGTAGGGGGAAAGCTATGCAAAGGGTCGGCATCATCGGTGCGGGGTCATTCGGCGAACAACACGCCCGCGCTATACACGAAGTAGATGGCCTTCAGGTCGTGGCCGCGTCGCGCACCGAAGCGACAGCGTTGCAAGCATTTGTAGAGCAATTCGACGGCACACCATACACGGATTATCAGGCGTTGCTGGCCGACGCAAATGTAGATACCGTTGTTATTGCCACACCACACCATATACACACGGATATTGTGCTCAGGGCATTACAAGCAGGCAAGCACATCCTGCTGGAAAAGCCAATGGCCCCGACGTTGCAAGAGTGCCAGCAGATCACGGATGCTGTGCAGGCAACCGACCTGAAATTTATGGTAGGGCATGTCAATCACTTCGCACGCGCCTATCAGGTCGCCAAGCAAGTCGTTGAATCCGGCGAGGTGGGCGAAATTGTACTCGGTCAGGCCGCTGTGCAAAAATACTGGTTTGAGAGCTACCGTCGCCATTGGCATCTGGACCGAGCGACTGGCGGCGGTGTGTGGCTGACCGTTGGCATCCACCCACTGGACCGTATGACATGGTTGATCGACAGCCCGGTGCGCGGCGTTGCGGCGCATTTCAGCACGGCCTTTCACGATCAGGCTGCCGATGACCTGGGGCTGGTCTTCCTGCGCTATGAGAGTGGCGCGGCAGGGTCGGTTGTCAGCACAGGCTACGCCAACGGCGCACCAAAGCACCTGACTGAACTGACGGGCACGAAGGGCATGATGACCATTGATTACACGGGTGGCGTTCACATCGGGCAAAACGAGGCGTGGCGTTTGCTGCCGGAATCGGTGCCAACAGGCAACTGGATGCACGAGGCGCTTGTCAACGAGTGGCGTGCGTTCAAGGCGTCGATTGACGACGATACCGAAACGCCCGTCCCGGCAACATTTGCGCTGCACATCATGGATGTGGCCTTCGCTGCCGAACGATCATCGCAAGAGAGGCGCGAAATAGCCATCACAAGCGGGTTGGCCTGATGCCTGCTGAACCGATTGCGCGCTGGACCCTGAACGACATCGGTCTGCTAGACCTCGCAGCATGGACGACACAACTTGACGCGCTGCCGAACGCGAGTTTTAGCGTCAGCCTGTGGGCCTATGTGACCGAAATACAGCGCACGCAGGTGATCGCAGCATACGAGACACCGGACGCATCAGGTTGGGAGTTACAGCTACGCAATGGCTTGCTGAGTTGGCGCTATCAACAACGCATGGATGTCAATACGCTGGAAGATGTCGGTGTGTTTGCACAGATTGCGGGGCTTGAGCGCTGGTATCATGTGCT
The DNA here is from genome assembly GCA_034437615.1 of Anaerolineae bacterium. Taxonomy (GTDB): domain Bacteria; phylum Chloroflexota; class Anaerolineae; order Aggregatilineales; family Phototrophicaceae; genus DAOTTW01. The sequence continues at coordinate 1,810 of DAOTTW010000061.1, forward strand.
GTGTGTTGCTGATGCGTCACAACAGCGCCTTGTACTTTATCTCAATGGCGTGCGCACGGACGACGACCCACCCGCAAAACCTCTGGAAACGTTAGGGCAAGGCACGTTGCACATTGGCGGCTACACGGACCCCGCAGGTGGTCACTATGATTATACGTTTGGGCGCAACGGCTCTGGTCTGGTGGATGACGTGCGCATCTATGATCGTGCCCTGTCAGCCGATGAGGTTCAGGCGCTGCTGCCAGCGAAAGCCGACGCACCACACGTAGCCTTCACGTATGCGACAGAGCAAGACGACGCACCGACAAACGTCAGCTTCAGCGCTGAGGTCGTGCCGGATGCACGCGGCACCATCTGGACGTTTGGCGATGGTGGGCGCGCGTTAGGGCAGGCTGTGACGCATCGCTACGAATACGCCGGACACTATCGCGTTGGCCTGACCGTCATCGGGCCAGATTATCAGCAAGCAGAATCCATGCAGACGCTAGCATTAGGTGGATTGCAGCAGCCAATAGCGCGCAGTGTCTTCGTCAACGGCACCGAGGGCTACGCCTGCTATCGCATCCCGGCGCTTGTCTGCACGCCGTCTGGTGCGTTGCTGGCTTTCGCTGAAGGGCGCTTAGACGCTTGTAGCGACTCAACGCTTGAAATCCATCTGGTGTGCAAGCGCAGCAGCGATAACGGCCATACCTGGGGGCCGCTGCAAGTCGTGGCGCGCAACCTGAGCGACAGCGAACGGCGTGTGATTCACAATCCCTCGCCTGTTGTGGACCGCGAGACCGGGCGCGTTGTGATGCTGTACAACAAGGCCGAACATAACGAGTGGGAACTGGCACAGGGCGAGGGTATCAGCCGCATTTGTTGCATCATCAGCGACGACGACGGGCAGACGTGGCACGACGAGACCGATGTCACAGCGCAGGTGCATCAGCCCAACGTGTGGCGCGTGCAGCGTCCGACTTTGGGCCATGCGATTCAGTTGCGTAGTGGGCGCTTGGTCCATGCGGGTGTGTTCACAACGGGTGAGCGCAGCGTGTTTCAATCGCAGAATTATCTATTTTGGAGCGATGACGGCGGCGACACCTGGCGGCGCGGCCCCGAAATCCCGACGGTTGGCCTGAATGAGGCGACCCTGGCCGAATTAGACGACGGTAGCATCCTCATCAACAGCCGCGCTTATCGCGATGAAAAATCAGTCGGCTTGCGGGCGGTCACTGTGGCGCATTTCATCAACGCTGATACGGTCATGTACGAGCCGACGCGCTACGAGCAAACGTTGATTGATCCGGCGGTGCAAGCCAGCATGTTGCGCTATAACTTCAGCGATCAGGCCGCGTATGGCAAGCGTAGTCGGCTGCTGTTCGTGAATCCGGCGCACCCTAAAGCGCGCCACAACCTGACAATACGCCTCAGCTATGACGAGGGCGCAAGCTGGCCCATCTCACGCACGCTTGATCCCGGTCCGGCATCGTATAGCGATGTGGTGGTGCAGGGCGATGGCAATATCGGCGTGCTGTATGAGCGTGGCAATCAGGGCGGCATCGTGTATACAGATGTTTTGCTGAATTGGCTCGAAAGTGAGGTGACCTGATGCGGCTTGTTAGATATTCACATCCGAAGGGCTTGATGTCGCTTGGCCTTGTCGTCAAGCATCCGCATGATGGGCAAGATTGGGTGTTTGATCCTGCTCTGACCATGCAACGACTTGGATTGTATGCGTCGCGTGGCACGTCACCGCTACATGTGCGCAGACATGAGTTCGGTACGAGAAACATGCCGGGTAGCATCACAGGTGCATTGATCGTGCCCGGGTTTTTTGACGAATTGCGTCAACTGCACGATTTTCTGTTGCGCTTTCTGGAACAGGCCGACACATATATCCTAATGCAGGCTGGTTGGCCCCTGAACGATGTGCGTCTGCTGGCACCGATCCCGGAGCCGCGTCTGTTCTTTGGGCTGGTGCAGAACAGCCCGACGCAAGCTGGCGATGTCGTCACACTTGGGCGTTTGTCGCAGCGTTTGCATTTGCCGTTGAGCACGCAATTACAGGGCGGAACGAGCGCTTACGCCGAAATTGACGGGATAGGCCGCGTCGATTTTCGCTTACTGGACCAGCGCACGCGCTAAAGCTGCGCCAGTTCCGCAAAATCTGTCTGCGCGATTTTCCCCGCTAGCGCCTGCTGTTGTTCTGCTGTCATGGGCAGGGCAGGTAAGCGCGCCGGGCCAACATCCGCGCCGATCAGATCGGAGAGCACAGCCCGCAGGGCACTGTTGAAGTTGTGTTTGAAAAGCGTCTCGGTGACTTTGTTAGCGCGAACTTGCAGCGTGTGGGCGGCGGCAAAGTCGCCGGAGTTTACATGCGCGTGCATCTGGCGGTAGACCCCTGGCATGACGTTCAGTGTGGAGCCAATCGCACCTGTTGCGCCAAGCATGGCCGCGTACACGCATTGTTCATCCATGCCGGAGAGCATCGTCCAGCGCTCCGCGCCGAGATGTGCGTTGCCCAGTGCCTGTATGCGACTAAATTCGTACATATTCGACCCCGTATATTTGGTTCCGCCCAGGTTCGGGATGTGCATGAGCCTTTCTACGAGTGTGTAGGCGTCAAAATCTGGCAGTAAGATGTAAACCAGGAAGGGCAGCTCGGGTGTGACGGCGGCAAGCGTCTCGTAATATGCTACGATGCTCTCAGGCTGCTTATACAACGGCGGGATTATGCTGCTGATAGCGCTTGCGCCGTGCTCGTGGGCATGTTTAGCCAGCATAACCGCGTCATCGGCGGCTGTCGCGCCGACGTGCAGCATCACAGGCACGCGACCGTTGACCTGTTTCAGGACCGTTTCGGCCAGGATTCTGCGCTGCTCGACGGGCATGAAGATGCCTTCGCCCGTCGTACCACCAACGTAGAAACCATTGACGCGCTTATCCAGCAGATAATCGACCAGACTGCGCAGTGCTGGGACGTTGACGCTGTTATCTGGGTTACTTGGGGTGATTAATGCAGGCCAGATGCCCGTGAATTTCTGCATGGCTTGTTATCCTCGCCTTGTCGTTTGGTAAAGCATTTCAGTTAGGTGCTATGACCAGAACTGCCAAGCGCGTCTACCGACGCCTTGCTGGTTGTGCCTTCAAAGTGGGCTTTCAAGCCCGCGATTTCACCCAGCACGCCCTGTGCGATGTACAGCGTATCACTGTAGCGCCCAGGCGACTGTCTCGCGGTTGTTTGGCGCATGTTCAGTATCCAACCACACGAAGTCGAGCACGTTGAGATTAGCCAGGAAGCGCGGCCAGCGTGGTTGC
>DAOTTW010000062.1:0-36799 GCA_034437615.1 Anaerolineae bacterium
GCCGCTCGGACACCCAGAAGGGTGTCCCTACAGGGCATCGTTCGTAGGGACACGGCAAGCCGTGTCCGCAAACCGTGTCAATTATTTTGTTGGGATGGCCTTAAACGGCAGCAAACATATTCTGGGCTGCTTTATCCAGGAAGTGCTGTAATGTATCCTGTATTTCCCTGCGGGCGACGGGCTTTGCCAGGTAGCCATCACAGCCAGCGACCAGGCAGCGCTCACGGTCACCGTGCATGGCGTTGGCCGTCAGTGCGATAATCGGGATGTGCTTCAGCGCATCATCGGCCTTGATCTGCTGTGTAACCTCCAACCCATCCACATCTGGTAGGTTGACATCCATCAAAATCAGATCCGGCTTTTGCTTTTTAGCCAGTTGCAAGCCCGTCTCGCCGTCCATCGCTTCGAGCATATGATAGCCGAGGCTCTTCAAGATTTTGCGGACCAGACGCATATTCAGGGGGTTGTCTTCGACATATAAAATGGTTGTCATGGTTGCCTGCCCAGCACTCAGTTAATTTATAATTGATTTAAAATCAATTCTATACCAAAGCAACCCTGAAGGAAAGGTGAACTTTGTCATCTATCTCAATGTTACAGGGTCGGGCGACCTCAGCCCACACCCCTGAATGACACCCTACACACTGACATAGACAATTTGCGGGGCGAAAAACGCGGCAAAAACGTAAACGGTGCCGACCATACCAGAGAGCAACGCAATGGGGACGGCGAGCTTACCTGTGCGATCCTTGCGCCGGATCAAGCCTGCGTTAATGAACGGCAACACAGCCATCGCCAAATGCATTAAGAACGTGGCGAAGCCTTCATCCGCAAACGGACGAATACCAGCGACCTCAGCGGTGATGGGAATGCCGGAGCCGTCGGCCTGACGCAGCAAATCCAGCACACAGCAGATGATAATAAAAAACACGAGGTAAACAACTTGGTCGTTGCGCTCTGGCGTGACGAGCAACTGCACGAAAGCCAGCAAAAAGATAAAATAGATAAAGTAATCGGCCAGCGTATCCGGTCGTAGGATCGCCAGCACATCATTCAGCAGTTCTTCCATGAGGTGTATCACTCCGTTTTGTATCTTAAGTTATGCGATATATCGCAGCTTATGTCGATTATAGTGCAATTTCACGCGCACACGCAGCAGCCTTTGTTATAGCTTATGCGTAACTGTTCACCTTGTCCTGTTTTTGTGGCGTCTGACGCCCCCCCGGACGCCAACAATGGCGTCCCTACCGCTGGCAAGCGTCTCTCATAGGGACGCGGCTTGTTGCGTCCGCCACGATTGCGCCGCGACGTGAATAGTTACGCTTATGCACGGTTGAAAGGCCCTCATGCACGTCGCAAGATGCGCGTCAGCATCCGGCGTACACGCAGGTTAATCAGGTAGCTCTGAATTTCGCTGTGGTTGTCGTATTCGCGCCCCCCACCCATGCGCAGGTAACGCTCTAAATCCGCGATGGCCCCATCATAATCGCGCAGGTTCGCCCGGATGCGCCCGCGTGCTTCGTAGGCGGGTGCAACGCCAGGGTTGAGCGCCACAACCGTCGTCAGGTCGTCAGCCGCAGCGCGATATTGCTTGAGGTCTTCATACGTCAGTGCTCGGTTATAATAGGCTTCGTAGTGGTTTGGGTCGAGCGTGATAGCGGCTGCATAATCCGCGATGGCCAGTTGCAAACTGCCGCGCAAGCGCAGGATGTTGCCGCGTTCGTTGTAGGCATCTGCTAGATAAGCGTTATGGCGCAGCGCTTCGTTAAAATCCGCCATTGCTTGCTCATAGCGTTCGATGTAGGCATACGCTTCACCGCGATACAGGTAAATCTCGCTCAGGTCGCCCAGGCTGAGGTTAATCGCCTTCGTCAGCAGCGCGATGGCCGTTTCGTATTCCCCGGCATTGAGCGCCAGCAAGCCATCTTGAAAGTAATCGCTTACAGGATTGGTCATGGCACGTTGGTTTTAGGTTGGTGGATGTCGTGCTAATCCTAGCGCATGGGTGCCGCCGATGACAAGTTTTTTGCTGCGGAGACAGAGACAGAGACAGAGACAGAGACAGAGACAGAGACTTGATAGAAAGTTGATAGCTTCGTGCTTTAATGGATAAGCGAAAACAAACCTATACAATCTGTAGGGGTACAATGCATTGCATCCAGGGCGCTACGCCCCCAGTCCATAATCATGTCAATCGACCCTGCAACCAAAAAAGATAGGACGCGATGCCTGCTCACAGCCTTAAATTAGCTGGCTTGCTGTTGCTGCTGATAGGGTTAGCGACGCTCAGCCATGCCCAGGACGACGCAAACGCCACGAACCCCTATACAACCATACCGTGCGCGTACCCGACGCCACGCGGCCTACAAGCCGAATGTGGCTTGCTGCGCGTGCCGGAAGATTACACACAGCCCGATGGCCGCATGGTCGAATTGGCTGTGATGCGGGTGCTATCGCCAGCGCGTAACCCCGCCCCTGATCCGCTGCTGCATCTGGTGGGTGGGCCAGGTGGCAGCAGCGTGCCACAGGCAGCACGCATCTTTCATGGCCAGTTCGCGCCCTTTGCCCGTCAGCGTGATGTCATCTTCGTGGACCAGCGCGGCACAGGCTACAGTCATCCACGCCTGTACTGCTCCGAGATACGCACGCAATTAGACGATTTGCTGATACGGGAGGCATCGCCGCAGCAGGCCAACGCTGTCTATATTGATCTGCTGCGCCAATGCCGCGAACGTTTGGCCGAAGGGCATCCAGGGCTGGATTTTAACCAGTACAACAGCGCCAATATCGTGCGGGATTTAGAGCGTTTGCGCGTGGCGATGGGCTACGAGCAATGGAATCTGATCGGCGTGTCGTATGGCTCACGCTTGGCGCTGACGGCTATGCGCGATGCGCCGCAGGGTTTGCGCAGCGTTATACTGGATTCGGTGTATCCGCCACAGGTCAACTTATTTACAGAAATCCTGCCCAATGCAGAGCGGGCATTGGATGTGCTGTTCGCGGCTTGCGAAGCCGATTTTGATTGTCGCCAAGCCTACCCACAGCTAGAGCAGACCTTCAATACGTTGTATGCCGACCTCAACGCGCAGCCGCAGCGCTTGCAGGTGCAGGCACCGGAACTAGGCCAGTTTATGCTGCCTGTGGACGGTGACCGCGTGTATCGCTGGGTGTTCGGTTGGTTGTATGCGGTGTCGGATATTCGCACGGTGCCGCGCCGCATCGCTGCGATGGCCGATGATAACTTCACGGAATCCATACAGGCGGGCATCGCAGATGAAACGAACATCACGTTGATTGATCTGGCCATGCATTACAGCGTGCAATGTCAGGAGGAGGCCGCCTTCTTAAATCCAGCCGATTTTGCAGCCGTTGCAGCGGCTTTTCCGCAACGGGCAGCGTATTTGCTCAAAGGCAGTGACCTGGGCGCATCGCTTTTTGATCTATGTGCGTTATGGTCGCCAAGCGCCGACCCCCGCGAAGCAGAACCCGTGTCCAGTGCGGTGCCTGCGCTGTTGCTCGCTGGCAACTTCGACCCCATCACACCGCCCGCCTGGGCAGAATTGGCCGCGCAAACGCTGGACAATCACTATCTATACGTGTTGCCCGATGTAGGGCATGGCGTAGTGCGCTCGTCGGCTTGTGGCATGTCGCTGGCGGTGGCCTTCCTGAACGACCCGACCCGCGCACCCGATGCAAGCTGCCTTGACGACCTGATCCCGATGCAATTCGAGACGCGCCCTTAAAATTGGCTGTGCAATTTGCTGTTAAAAATACTTAAAATATGCGAGTGGCCGATGCCCTGGTATTATGATCGTACTATCGCATTATTGGCTACTGGATCGACGCTTAACCAATAACCACACAAGGCAAGCAAAGGCAGCAAAACATGGCAAACGCAAGCTATCAGGACATCTCAATTGACGAGTATCAGGCACAATTTGAGCAAAGTCAGCAGGATTATATGCTGGTGGATGTGCGCGAGACGGATGAATACGCCGCTGGGCGCATCCCTGGCGCGGTTAACCTGCCCCTGACTGAATTGCAGGCACGCTATAACGAACTGCCCCAGGATAAGACGCTGGTGCTGGTGTGTGCACGCGGCGGACGCAGCGCACAGGCCGCGATATTTTTGGCCACGCAGGGCTACGACCAGGACTTGTACAACCTGACAGATGGCACGATGGGCTGGATGGAGGAGGGGCTGCCCGTCGAACAAGACTGATGGCAAGACCAGGACGGTTTCAGATGGTTTTTGCAGGGGGACGCCATGCTTGGCGTCCGCAGATGACCGGATGCGGCAAGCCGTATCCCTGCGATCGTGCGGGTTTGCTTTCATTTCCCTATAAAGCCAGCATAACGCAGAAACAGAACGCATAAGCACATTTTCTAACGATAGCGTGCTCATAAACATGGTATAGTGGAAAAAAGCTAGTTATGCGGCTTGTAATATGACGACGGGTAGCCTTACATTGCGACAGAGCATGTCACTCTTAGACGCCGTTGATGTGCCCCTATTGATTTACCGTGCTGGTCATATCCTCTGGGGTAATCAGCGTATCTGTGATTGCCTGCACACTCAACGAGAACAGCTTGCAAGTCATACGTTGGCGGACCTCTTCACCGAGGCATCAGCACTCGCTTTGCCTGGGGCGATTGAGCGTGTCATCGTGCAGGGCGAAGCGGCCACACTGATAACGGCCTTCGCCACAGCACCGACGAAAAGCCTGCGAACCAGCATCAAGCCCGCCTTCGGTGATGACCCCGAAAGCGTGCTGCTGACGTTCGTCCCACAGCCAGCCGCGTCGCCATCACACTCAGCAGCAGCACGTCAGCATGAGCTAGCCGAACGTAACGCCCACCTGGAAGCCTTCAACCAACGCGCCCAGCAAGAGATCGAACAGCGCAAACAGGCTCAAACCGAGCTATCCGACACGTTACGGCGTACCGAGGTGCTCTATCGCACAATGCGCCTGTTGATTACCTCAGATGCGACCAAAAATGCCATGCAGCGGGTGATAAGCATATTGCCAGAGGCGTTGAACGCGGCGGGTGGCTTGCTGGTGACGTTTGATGAGAGCACCGGGCAAGTCAGCCAGTACGAGCAGAACGGCCAAACACAGGGCTGGGCCGATTTCTGGCAGCTTGTCGGGGATGCCGCACGTACACAACCAGGGATGCCCAGCTTTGATTTGCTGTGGCCACGAGGCATCCAGCGCCCGTTATCTGCGGATCGGCGGGGTGCCGCAGCAGCCATCGGCGCACGGGGCTTGCTGGCTTTGGTGCGTGATAGCAGCGAACCCGCGTTTACGCAGGACGAAATGGCGCTGTTGGTGGCCTTAGCCGATCAATTGGCCATCGCGCTAGAAAACGACATACTCTGGCAGCACTTGCAGCAGTATAGCATCCGGCTGGCACACCTGCTGGACGAGCGCACCGTAGAACTCAGCGACGAACGCGCACGCTTGCAGGCCATCCTCGATGCAACGGGTGAGGGCATCCTGTACATGGAGGATTTTGTCCTCAAGTATGCAAATCCGGCCCTGTGTCGTATGTTGGGCCATAGTCGTACAGAGCTAATCGGCAAGCCGCTGAAGTTTATCCGCGCTGAGGGCACCCCACCGGCACCCGACGCGGCGGATGCGGCCAAGCTGCACAATGCCGAAGGATGGCTCAAGGAAAATTTAGCCGTCGCTGACCAACGCGATAAAGCGCAACTGCGGCGTAACGATGGCAGCAGCTTTCCTGCACACCTGACGTTTTCGGTGATCGGTGCGCCGGGCGTCGACCCGGTGCGCATGGTGTGTGTGGTGCGGGATGTGAGCGAGGAATTAGCCTTGCAAGAGCAGCGTGCGCGTTTCATCGACAACGCGGCACACGAGCTACGCACGCCCTTGACAAGCCTCGGCTTACGCCTGCAACTGCTGCAACGTCAGCCACAACACCTGACAAAGCACATGCAACAACTACGGCGCGCCTATAGCAATATCAAGCAGCTTGTGGACGATATGCTTGAACTCACGCGCTCGGAAAAAACCGATACCTCGCTCAACCGTGCGCTGACGCCCCTACAACCGCTGCTAGAGTTGGCTGTCGATAACACCGAAGCAGAAGCCGTCTCTGGCGATACGCCGCTGGTCTTGTGCGACTTCATGACAGAGCGCATCCCCGTGCACGTAGACCCACAGCGCATCCGACAGATGTTGGATCATCTGCTGCGGGATATGAACAACGAAATCACCCCCCCGGAGCAACTGCGGCTCACGCTGGACCAACGGCAACGTCACGAACGGTCTTACCTCTGCATCATGCTGTGCAACCCGAAGCGGCGCTTTCCGCCTGAACTGCTGCCACAGCAAATTTTCGAGCCGTTTAGCCGCCCGCGTCTGGGTGATAGTCAGGGTACAGGCATCGAATTGGCGATTGTCAAGCGAATTGTGCAGTTGCATGGCGGTATAATCGAGGCATCGAATCAGGCTGAGGGCGGCAGTTGCATCCACATCTTTCTACCCCTGTAGCGCCCTTGTAGCGGGGGCAAATTCTCGTGGCTTGCAATGAGGCGCTTCATAGGCACTTCTCAGGCTTTTAGGCATTGCTTTGCCAACGACGCTGCATTTTGTTGTATAGTGAAAAAGAAAAAGAAGAACGCAAGCAAACAGTCTCGGTACAACGACATAGCGCACTTAACGTAACGATAAATCACGGGTGGAATTGTTTATGCAAGACGTCTATCACATCCGAAACACTCATTTTCTGCTCCGTTGGGTCCTCAGCGGGTATCTGGCCTGGTTAATCGGTGGTGTACTTAGCGTCGCGGCGGGCTTTATCGGCTTCTTCGCTGCGATGATCCTCTCCGGCGTCCTGCAAACGGGCGTGCCATCCATCGCCTACTGGGTGGTGGCCGTTTTCGTCGGCATGAGCACAGGTTACGCCATAGGCACACTACAACAATGGCTGATTCGCCATTTGCTCCATTGGGAAGTGGACCACTGGACGCGCTGGAGCACCATCGGCGGCGCGGCGGCTGGCCTTGCTGTGTATGGGTTGCTGACGCTCAGCGACAGAATGCTGCAAGATAGCGGCACGCTGATGGTCTACCCGTCAGAATGGCATCAACCGATCTGGAATATCGTGACGCTGCTGCCACTCATGGTCTTCGTGGGGCTGGTTGCCCTGTTCCAGTGGCGTATCTTGCGCCAGTACGTCAGAGCCGCGTGGTTGTGGGTGCTGGCGAATGTCGCCGGGGGCTGGATGTTCACGGCGGTCTTTGCGGAGGACGGCACGCTGATGCAGTGGGCCATTGGGGTCTTTGCGCTGAGCGCGGCAACGGGCGCGGTGATGCTGTATCTCTTCCAAACGCAAGTTCACCGCAGCAACCTACCCGAAGGCGAAGGCGATTCAATCTGGGATCGGGCGGTATAGCGTCATTGGTGCTATTCACGTCGCAGGCTGGGTCATCCCCTGGCCTTTGCGATAGCACCACATAATAGCGTGGGTGCACGTCTTTTCGCGGCAGACGTGCCACCGCACGTCCTTACATAACGCCTTTGCGCTGATGCTTCTCCCATGCCGCAGCCACATAGCCGCTGATTTGCTGCTCAAAGACAAGCCGATCAAATTTCAGGGCATGTCGTCGGATTGCGGCTGGGTCGTACAGTGCAGGGTCGAACGCCTGCATGACCTGCATCAAACTTTCAGCGCTTAGTTCCCCAAAATGTTCACCCGTCACACCCGGCAGCACCGTGTCCAGCGCACCACCGCCTCCATAGGCGATCACAGGGCGGCCTGCGGCCTGCGCCTGCACAGGCGTGATGCCGAAATCCTCTAAGCCGGGGAAGATAAATGCCTTTGCGCGTGCCATCAGGTCGGGCAGTTCGTCATCCGGCACGAAGCCGAGGAATTCGACAGTCGGCCCGGCCATGTCCTGCAGGCGCTGCCTATCACGGCCCTTGCCGCCAATCTTCAATGGCAGGTTTAGGCGTGTGGCCGCTGCGATTGCGAGATCAATGCGCTTATACGGTATCAACCGCGATACAATCAGGAAGTAATCGCCCACATCAGCGGCGGGCACGGGCTGAAAGCGCTCTGTCTCCACAGGTGGAAAGATAACCACAGCGTCGCGGTCATAATAGCGCTGGATGCGTTGCTGAATGTCGCTGCTGATGGCGATGAAGTGCGTCACGCGCTGCGCTGCGGCGTAATCCCAGCGCTTTAAGCGTTCGATCAGCGGACGTAGCGCCCACTCAACAGGCTTACGCAGCCCCTCACGCGCTACATAATGCGACAGTTGCCAGACATAGCGCGTCGGGGCCAGACAATAGCAGATGTGCACGGTACGCGCCGGGTTGAATTGCAGGCCATGACAGAAGCCGCTTTTGTTGCTCAGCAGCACGTCATACGCCTCTACACCTGTGGATAGATTCAGCCCCCCCCAGGCAGCAGGGTAAGCCAGCAGATAGGGCTGATGGTGACTGTGGATGCCGGGTAGCTTATCCGTCCATAGCGTGCGGATGTCCCACTGGCGGTAAAAAGCTGGCATCAGGTCCGGCGCATACAGACTGGTGTAGATCGGGCGACCCGGATACAGGTCAACCAGCGTCGCCAACACGTCCTCTGCGCCGCCGATCTGATTCAGCCAATCATGGACGAGGGCCAGCCGCATCAGTTACGCGATGTCCGTCGGCACGGTGGCCAACACGGGCAAGCTCGTGCTACGGCTGATGTCCTCACGGCGGCGAATGACAGCGCTCTCCAGGAATTCCAGCACGAAGATCAGCACAGCCCCCAACAGAAAGCCCGCTATCGCGCCGATAGCCGTATAAATGCCGACGTTGGGGCGTAGCTTGCTCAGACGCGGGGCATCCTGTGCCTGCGCCCGGATGCGGTCCTCGCGCAATGCATCCGCGTTCAGCCCATCCTGATAGCGGATCAGTTCTTGCCCCCAGGCCGCAGCAATCGGGTTAATCAGTTCAGCAGCAGCGCTGTCGTTGGGCGCTTCCAGGTCCACATCAATCTGAATCGTCAGGTTGTCGCGGTTGGGCACGACTGTCGTGCGGCTGCGCAAAAACGCCGGGGCCATATCCAGTTGCAGACGGTCAATGATCGTGGCCGCTACCTGATCGGAATCCAGATAGGCCACACGGTTGTTTAGCTGCTGGCTGACGGCCAACGTCAGGCCGTTATCGGTGCGGGAGGGCGTCATCAGCACGGTTTGCGTAGCGCGATAGAGCGGCGTCATTTGCTGGCTGAGCAAAAAGGTGGCTGCTGCCGTCGCTGCTGCTAGCAGCAGCATAATCCAGCCACGCCGGACGATAATCCGGCCATATTCTGCAAGGTTCATGAGCGTTCTCGTCTGCTTTATCTGTCGTGGTATGGTGGTGAACAGCGTGCATTGTAGTCAGCTATGTGTGGGCGTCAATGGCGTAGCCTGTAATCCTACCTTCATGCAATGAGGCTAAAATTAACACACCATCCATAAAAACAGCAAATCAGCTAGCCACAATCATCAAAAATCATGAACCGGGATCAATAGGGACGCCATGCAAACCATTATCTTCTTCGATCTGGATTCGACGCTGGTCGAAAACCGCTTCAGCCGTAAGGCCATCGTACCCCTGTTGCAGGAAATTGCCGATGCAACAGACCAAACGCTAGAGACCATCGGCACAGAAATGGGCAACGAAAACTGGCGGCGTCAGCTAGAAGACCCCGACAACCCGCTGACAATGGATTGGGACGACATCATACAGACAATAGCGCAACGCCACAACGTCAGCCTGTCGCGCTCTGTGTTAGCAGGCTGGCAGCAGTTCGCCCATGCGGATGCCGTCACCGTGCTGGATAACGCACCTGATGTGCTGCAACGCCTACAGCAAGCAGGCTGCAAGGTTATTCTGGCTACCAAAGGGCTGAGCAAATATCAATTGCCTGTGCTGGACGCCATCGGCATCCGCCACCTGTTCGATGAAATCCTCACACCGGACCTCACCGGCTACCTGAAGACCTCACCGGGCTACTTCGCCAGCTATGCGCAACAACGCGATAAATACCGCCTGATACAGGTGGGCGACCACTATTTTGACGATGTGATCTGCGCCAAGCGCAACGGCTTCTACGCCATCCTACGCGCTCCGGTGGAAGCCATGCGACAGGCTAGCGCCTACGAACGCGCCGCCACCGTCTATCAATACACTGAATACATCCCATCCTACCCAGCAGAGGGCACTGCTGTACGGCCCGATGCCATTGTGCTCAGCTTGCAGGAAGTGCCCGCTATCGTGGCGGCGCTGGAGACCGACCACAAAAGCGTATGACCGCCACACACCACCTGTATTGCAATTCACCGCAAATCTCACTACCATCGGGTGCATGGATTGACACAACAGCACAACATGATTGATGACAGGATTGCAAAACAGTGGATAAGATAGATTTACGCAGCGATACCGTCACCTGGCCCACCGATGCGATGCGCGAGGCGATGGCAAACGCCGTTGTGGGCGATGATGTCTATGGCGAAGACCCGACGGTTAACCAGCTAGAGCACGACGCCGCAGCGATGTTTGGCAAGGAAGCAGGTTTATTCGTCAATAGCGGCACACAGGGCAACCTTGTGGCGCTGCTGGCGCACTGTGAACGCGGCGCAGAGATTATCGTGGGCGACAAAGCACATACAGTCGTCTATGAGCAGGGCGGCATGTCGGCGCTGGGTGGCATCATGCCGCGCACGTTGCCCGTGCACGATGATGGTTGTATCGCATTAGACGACATCGAGCACGCCATTCGCGGCGACAATTATCATTTTCCGCGCACGCGCCTCGTCACCCTCGAAAACACACAGGGCACCGTCGGCGGGCAGCCCCTCAGCCCACAATACGTGCAGAGCGTGGCGGATTTAGCCCACAGCCACGACCTGAAACTGCACATCGACGGGGCACGCATCTTCAACGCCGCAACCGCCTATCAGACCTCCGTCAGCGAAATGACAGCAGGCGCGGATAGCGTGACGTTCTGCCTGTCGAAGGGGCTATGCGCTCCGGTTGGCTCCGTGCTGGTGGGCGATGCAGAGTTCATCGCAGAGGCACGCCGGATGCGCAAGCTGGTCGGCGGTGGGATGCGTCAGGCGGGCGTTGTCGCCGCAGCAGGTCTGATTGCCCTGCATGAGATGAGCAGCCGCTTGCAGCAAGATCACGACAATGCGGCGTATCTGGCCGAAGGCATCAGCGCGATTCCCGGCGTAACAGTCGTCAGCGCGGCGACGAATTTCGTATTTTTCCTGCTAGAAGCAGAGGCCAAATTAACGCCGGACGCCTTCAAAGCAGCGATAGCCGAGCATGACATCTTGGTGAACCCCTACCCCGGCTATCGGCGCAAATTCCGCTGTGTGACGCATTACTGGATCACACGTGAACGGGTGGATGCAGTGATTGAGGCGATGAAAACGGTACTCGCATGACACAACCCGACAGCCAGCAGACCGGGCCAGGTGCAGAGGACGTACAGGCGCAGCAAACGCCTGCCATGCCTGAAGCCGCACCTGAAGCAGGAGGACCGCAAACGCAGCAGGCCAACGATGCACAGCTAACACCCACGCCGGACATGCTGGAAATTGACTTGCGGCGGCGTGCCCGTGCAGAAGAAGCCGCCAGACAAGCCGCAGCCGCTGACTACGATGCCAGTGGTCGGCGGCGCTATCGTGGCTCATCTGGCGACCCCATCTTCGGCTTCCTGCTGGCGATTGCGGTCAGCATCGGCCTGACACCTGCGCCCATCCTGCCAGATAACGCCGACCTGCGCTATACGCTGGCGTGGGGCACGCTGGCGGTGGTGGGCGTGCTGGCCTGGTTGCTTGGGGATGCAGAGCGCATCGGGCAGGAAGAACCGGAAAATATCGCCTGGGGCATCGGCATGGGGGTACTGCTCGGCACGCCCTTTATTTTGTTTTTGTCGGATACGTTCGCGGCTGCCGCCGGGTATGTCTTTCGGGATATGGGCGCGGGCACGCTGTTGGCCTATCTGGTGTTCGTCATGCCGCTGGCCGAAACGCTATTCTTCCGGGGTGTGTTGCAGCAGCAGCTTAATTTTTGGCTGGTGGGGCTGCTTGGTGGCCTGTGGAGCGTGGTGCTTTTCTTCCCGGTGATGTGGCAGCAGGTGCTCCTAGCGCCGATTGTGGCGCTGTTCCTGGCGGTGGCGCTGCTGACTATGAACCTGATGTATAGCTACGTGCGAGAGCGCAACGGCCTTGCTGCCGCCTGGATTTGCCAGATTGTCGCCAACCTCATTATGTTTGGCCTGCCGTATATTCTGGTCTAGCGCTTGACGAACGTGCAGCAGCGCGTCCCATACGAACGATACCCTGTAGGGACACCCGATGGGGTGTTCGGGACGGTGACGTTCCCTACGAATTTGCTACAGCGCCATGTGCCAACGCTGTTCGTAAGATCGAAATGTGCTATGCTTGAGGCGTCACCGTCCGTTTAGTTATATACACCGCCCGTGAACATACTCATCGTTGACGACTTAACAGCCAACTTAATCATGCTTGACTCCCTGCTCAAGCTGGAAAACCATACGGTTTTTACCGCTGAAAGCGGCGAAGATGCCATCAAAGTGCTAGAAAAGCACCCCGTACAGATTGCCATCATTGATTGGATGATGCCGGGTATGAGTGGCCTGGACCTTGTGGGCCACATCCGACGTACCCGAACAGAAAGCTACATTTACCTCATCATGCTAACCGCCATCAGCGACCAGGAGCGTGTCACCGAAGGGCTGGAATCCGGCGTGGATGATTACATCGTGCGCGGTGTGAACCCCCGTGAATTGCTAGCACGCATCAAAATCGGTGAGCGCATGGTGCGCATGGAGGGCTACTTGCAGAATGCGCTGGCCGAGCAAAAGGCGAACCTGGACGCCATGCAGATCGCCCAGCAAGAATGGCGTGCGACAGTCGATTCCCTGTCTGCATTGGTCTGTTTGCTGGATGAATCCTGCACGGTGCTGCGTATTAACCGCGCTGCCGAATACTGGGGGCTGGATTTTGCCGAGGAAGCCGTCAAGAAATCCCAAACGCTGATGGAGTTGGTCGGCCAGGTCTACGAGAACTTTGCAAAGCAACTGCTGGTCTGGTGGCCCACCGCCGAAAAGCGCATCCGTAACGGTCTGGATTGCCGCTTTGAAGCCATTGACGAAAAACTGGGGCATCACTTCTACGTGCATTTCGTGCCCACCGACCCCTTCGCTGAGCAGCAAGACCGCAACAGCTTCGCAGTCGTCAGCATCGAGGACATCACAGAGCGCAAAAAGCTAGAGCTTGAGGTCAACAAAGCACACGAAGAAACGCGCAGGCTGCTGCTGAACATCCTGCCAGAGACGATTGTGGAGCGCCTGACGACAGGCGAAAACACCATCGCAGATCACTTTGAAGAGGCGACAGTCCTATTTGCGGATTTGGTGGGCTTCACGCAACTCACCGAGGTCATGACGCCGACGCAGCTTATTGACATGCTGAATGCGGTTTTCAGCGCCTTCGATGGCCTGACGGAAAAACACGGCCTGGAGAAGATCAAAACGATTGGCGATGCATACATGGCAGTCGGTGGCGTGCCCCATGCACAGGACGACCACGCACAGCGAACATTGGCGCTGGCGGTGGATATGTACCGTGCGATAGCGGCCATCAACGCGCAACAAAGTAGCAAGCTACAATTGCGCATCGGCATTCATAGCGGTAGCGTGATCGCTGGCATCATCGGCACGCACAAATTCATCTATGATCTGTGGGGGGATGCGGTCAACATCGCTAGCCGTATGGAGTCGCAAGGCGTGAACGGCCAGATTCAGTTGACGGCCAGCACCTATGAACGCCTGCAAAACCGTGAGGGCATCGTGGCACGTGGCAAAATTGAGGTCAAAGGCAAGGGCGGCCAGACAACGTATCTGCTAGACCCGACAAAGCGCCGTTAACCGAATTCCCCGGCAGCGTTATGGGCCATACGAATCGGCTCCGGCAGACGATATTTCGGCGTGCAGGCCAGCACAAATTGCACGGCGCTGCGCAATTCTGCGCGGTGGCCGACGGAGACATAAACAGGCTTCACATTTTTGCGTGTGCGCAGCACCACACCGAGGCGCTGCCCCTTGTAGGTCAGGTCGCTATACGCGCCTTTTTCCGTCGCTGGCGCGTCGTATTCACCGACGAAATGCGTCTTGCCACAGCCAATCGTCGGGCGCTCCAGCCACAGGCCCATGTGCGCGGCGATGCCCATCCGTCGCGGGTGAATCTGCCCCATGCCATCAAAGATAAACACATCTGGCTCATGCTGTAATTGCTTAAACGCCGCTTCTAATACGGGTCCTTCACGGAAGGTCAGCAAGCCGGGGATGTACGGGTATTGTGTGGGCATCTGCGCGGTCACGGTCTCGATGTGCATCAGGTCCGGGAAGCTGGCCACGACCACCGCCGCCTGTGAAACGCCCTTCTTGACGCTGACATCCACACCCGCCACGCGCCGCACAGCCATCATGTCTAACGCTTGATCGTCAATCAGGCGTGCGGCCAGGTCTTTTTGCAGTTGAATGGCGTCCTGTGAACTCAGCTTCCAGTCATGTAGGTGCTGGATGTGCATATTCTCTAGCCTTCGCTGCTTACACCGCAAAAAACAGGATGTTTCACCCTGCACGCTGTCGTAAGATCAAGACAGCACTCAGAGAGATAGCGAGATAGCGATCATGACGACCTCAGATGCAGCCATTTTACCAGATGACACCTGTTGGCAAGCGATCAGCAGCAACGACAGCGCCTACGATGGCCAATTCGTGTACGCAGTCGCAACGACAGGCATCTATTGCCGCCCCTCATGCCGTTCACGCCTGCCCAAGCGCGACAACGTGCGCTATTACACGCTGCCAGAAGCCGCCGAGGGTGACGGTTATCGGCCCTGCAAGCGCTGCCAGCCGCAGGCACAGGCCACGCCCGACGAGACCGTGCAGCGCGTGCGGACAGTCTGCCGCTACATTCAAGCACACCTGGACGAAAAGCTGACGCTAGAGGCGCTTGGCGAGGTCGTACACAGCAGCCCCTTTCATCTGCAACGCACATTCAAGCGGATACTCGGCATCACCCCACGCCAATACGCGGATTCGTGCCGGATGCAACGCTTTAAGAGTGAATTGCGCGATGGCCAACGTGTGACGGATGCGATTTATGCAGCGGGGTATGGGGCCAGTAGCCGCGTCTACGAACGCTGCGATTCGCACCTGGGTATGACGCCCTCACATTATGCCAAAGGCGGCGCGGGCCTGACGATTTTCTACGCGGTGACGCCCTCAGCACTGGGTCAATTGCTGGTGGCAGCCACCGAACGCGGTGTGTGCGCGGTCATCATGGGCGATACAGAGCAGGTTGTGTGTAAGAAGCTGAATGCAGAATTTGCCGAGGCAGAAATCGTGCGGGATGACATGTATTTATCGGAAAGTATCGAGCAATTGTTGGCGTATCTGGATGGCTGGCAACCGCATCTGGATTTACCGCTGGACATCCGCACAACGGCCTTTCAGCAACGGGTGCTGGACGAACTGCGCAAGATTCCGTTTGGCGAGACGCGCACCTATGGCGAAATCGCGGCGGCTATCGGCAAGCCAAAGGCAGCGCGAGCGGTTGGGCGTGCCTGTGGCGCGAACCCGGTGCCCTTGCTGATCCCCTGTCATCGTGTGCTCGGCAGCAACGGCAGCCTGACTGGGTATGCCTATGGCGAAGATCGCAAACGGCATCTGCTGGACCTGGAGCAGCAGTCGCTGCAACAGAAACATGATGCAGACCAGGCAGACTAATGGCCAGCGTAATACAGCAAGAGGGCATGGCGGCCATGCCCTTAGTTGGTGTGGGGCTTGTGCTTCTGCTGGTCGATGCTGCGCAAGTCCTCATCGCTGACAGGCAAGGACATCAGCGCGAACAACCCCGTAAAAATTAGCAACACAACGATGATGAACAACTGCATGACAGCCTCTTCTATGCTACGTGGCGGTGCGCCCCTGCTGAGCGCGTGATCTACTACCATTAAACGACAAAACGGCGCTTAACGTTCCATTTTCCTGCGGGTTTTTACCAGATTAGAACAGGATGCTGACACTTTTTTACATCAGACGTGTTTTTGTGCGGCCTGTGCAATCGTTCACAAGCCTTTTACACAATCCTCGCTGCTTTTCATCATGACCTCACCCATGCTTGCTACTGTTTGGCAGCAATAGCCACAATAGGGATTCACAAGTGATGCAGCAGAAAGCAAAAATTTAAGGATGGAGAATACCATGAAACGTCGTACCGTCTACCTCATGCTAACTATCGTCGCAGCCGTTGCCTTTGCAGCCGGGGCGGGCGCTGGCATTCTTGGGTATGTGACCGTGACAGGCGGCTCCGGTGAGGCCAGCGAAGACGCCTCCGAGCGCGCACCGCGTTTGTCGTTGGATGGCAACGATGCCGATAGCAGCAATGCAGATACAGATACAGATGCCGAAGAAGAGAATGATGACAGTGCGGGCGAACCAGAGGCCGCATTGCCCGCTAGGGGCGTGCAATTGGTGAATGCCACAAGCCACAGCTATGCACCCGCACAGGCTGACGACACCACATCAGAAGGCACAGACATCGGCCTGAACCTGAGCCGGGGCTTGTATCGCATCAATCAGGACGCCTCCGAAGTGCGCTTCATCTTACAAGAGGATTTGCGCGGCGTGCGCACGGATGTCATCGGCATCACCGATCAGGTCGGCGGCGATATGATCGTGGACTTCCTGAAGCCGCTCGATTCCCAGGTCGGCGGCATCGTGATTAACGCCCGCACGCTCGCAACCGACAACCTCTTTCGCAATCAGGCCATTCGCGGCCAGATTCTGCGCTCTGCCGATGACGCCTACGAATTTATCGAATTCACCCCAACCGAACTGGATGGCTTGCCCGAAACCCCGGTTGTTGAGGGCGAAACAGTCGAATTTCAGATCATCGGTGAGCTAACCATCGTAGAGACCACCCGCGAAGTGACCTTTGATGCGACCGTGACCGTGCAGCAAGCAGGCGAGCAACTCATGGGCACGGCGAATACCGTTGTGCTGTGGCAGGATTTCAACCTGAGCATTCCAGAGGTGCCCAGCGTGGCCAACATCACGCCAGAGGTGACGCTTGAAATTGATTTTCTGGCTGAATTGGTGGAGGGCGAAGAACTGACCGCAGAGCAGATCGCACAGGTGCAGCAGGCCGCAGCCGCTAGCGCAGATGCCGACGTGACGACTGCTGAATTACCTTACGAAACGGGCCTGTTCCGCATCAATCAGGACGCCTCTGAAGTGCGCTTCGTGCTGCAAGAGGATTTGCGCGGTGTGCGCACGGATGTCATCGGCATCACGGATCAGGTCGGTGGCGATATTATCGTCAACCTGGCAACTCCGGCAGTATCGCAGGTCGGTGGCATCGTGATTAACGCCCGCACGTTAGAGACCGACAACCGCTTTCGCAATCAGGCCATTCGCGGCCAGATTTTGCGCTCTGCCGATGACGCCTACGAATTTATCGAGTTCACGCCGACAGAACTGACTGGCTTGCCGGAAGCACCGATTGCGCTGGATTCTGAAGTAACGTTTGACATCATCGGTGAGCTAACCATCGTGGAGACCACCCGCGAAGTCACGTTCGCGGCGACGGCCACCATCACCGAAGCAGGCGCGACGCTGGTGGGCACGGCAGAAACCGTCGTGCTGTGGCAGGATTTCAACCTGAGCATCCCAGAGGTGCCCAGCGTGGCCAATATCACACCAGAGGTCACGCTCGCGATTGATTTCGTGGCCGATCTGTTGGATTCGCAGTAACGACACTGTGTAGGGAGGGGGCGTATCCCTCCCGCACACGGTTGATGTGCCTGACTACGATTGCGGCAACACAAACACCGCCGTCGTCAGGCCCGGAACGCTAAACGTGCCCGTCTCGGCGTCATAGCTGGCGTTCTGTACCACTACATCACTGCCACCCGCCAGCGTCGGATGCAACACGAATTTCAGCCCCGCAACGGCTTCTTCCGTCACACCGATTTCATCCGGCGTCGTGTTGAAGACCACAACCAGCATCTCATGCGCCGCGTCCAGGTCGGCCAGGTCGTCGCCCATATCGCTGATGCTCATGGCGATCACACCCGGCAGTTGCTCCGGCCCGGTGTTATGGAAGTTCACACGCCGCAAGATGTCCTCAGCCGTGCGCAAACGGAATAGCGGCGTGCTGTAACGCACCTGCAACATATCGCGGAAGGCCGTCACGTTGGCCATGATATGATCCTGCGTCGGCATCAGGTCCGGGTTGGCCAGCAACGGACCCCAGACAGGCCAGCGCCCTTCGTTGCCACCCGCCCAGGCAGGCGGCAGACCGCGCCCCCAGCCGTTCTGCTGATAGCTGAAGTCGATGTTGTTGAACCAGTCGCCGCTGTTGAAGCTGTCGTTATCGCCGGATTTTGAGCGCAGCATATCGCTACCCGCATGGAAGAAGGGCACGCCCTGCGCATACATAACAAAGCTCAGGCCCAGGTTTTGATAGCGCAAGCGCTGCTCCATCGTGGTCTCGACGGGCGATTTTGCGGCGGTGTAATCAAACAAGGTCTGATCGTCGTGCTTGCTGACGTACAGCACGTTTTCCTGTGGATCCTGCGTGTAGCCCGTCAGTTGATCGTTGTAAGCCACTTCGTCACCGCGCACGGTCTCGCCAGTGGCGTCCGTAAAGGTAAAGTCACGCAGATTACCCGCGAGGCCGACGCGAATCTGATCCGCGAAGGTCAGCGCCGTTTCCAGGTCTGTATTCGTCGGATGGAATTCAGACGGATTGCTGAATAAACCGTTGCCGAGGCCCTGCTGACGAAAACGCGCTTCATCCACCGGGCTACCACCGCGCACCGCATCACGCAGGCGGTCATTGAAGGTGCCGATGCCTGTGCCTGCGGTGTTTTCCTGCGTGGCGTTCACACCACGAATGCCGCCGACGACCTCACCGAAGTCCCAGCCTTCGCCATAAACGTAGATTTCGCTGCCGTTCACACCATGTTCTTCGAGGGTCAGCGCGTCCAGTGCCTCACGCACAGCGACCATATCCGGCAACATGTGATGGCCCATCAGGTCAAACCGGAAACCATCTACTTTGTATTGCACAGCATGTAACACAACCGAATCCAGCATCAAACGGCGCATCATGTTGTGCTCTGTGGCCGTATTCTGGCAGCAAGTGCTGGTTTCGACGCGGCCCAGCGCGTTCAGGCGGTGATAGTAGCCGGGCACGAGCTTATCCAGCACGGATTTATCATCCAGGCCGGAGGCGTTCGTGTGGTTGTAGACGACATCCTGCACGAAGCGCAGCCCCATGTTGTTGATGGCCTGCACCATCTCGCGGTATTCGAGGATGCGCGGCGTGCCGTTGGGGTCCATGCTATAGCTGCCCTCTGGCACGTTGTAATGAAGCGGATCATAGCCCCAGTTAAAGGCGTCCAGGTCGCGCAGTTGGCCAATCGCGGCCTGCTGGCCTTCGCTATCCGGTGCCATTGCTTCGAGTTCGCTGTATTCCGGCAAGAACCAGCGGCTGCGGTTCTCGTTGATGGTGGCAATATCGAAGGTAGGCAGCAGGTGCAGGTGCGTCAGGCCCGCCTCAGCCAGCGCTTGCAGGTGGCGGATGCCTGCGGTGTCTTCCAGCGTGAAAGCGGCGTAGGTGCCGACCATCTCTGCGGGCACGTCAGGGTCAAACGATGTGAAATCGCGCACATGCAATTCATACACGGTGATGTCTTCCGGGGCGTCCAGCGCGGGTTTTTCCAGCGTCATCCAGCCTTCCGGCATCAACTCAGGGTCGTTCAGGTTGATGATCTGGCTGCGCAGGCTGTTCACCGACAGGCTGACCGAATACGGGTCGGTGACTTCGCTCAGCACAAATTCACCCGCTAGCGGGCGGAACACATCCACCGCAAAGCGATAATACTGGCCGTACCAATCCGGCTCGCCTGTGATGGTCCAGGTGCCAGCGTCGGCGTCTGGCGTCATCTCGAAGCGCGTGCCTTGCGTGCCTGCGGCGCTATCTGCATACAGCAGGAATTCGACATTGCGTGCTGTCGGTGCCCATACGCTGATAGTCGGCGCGCCAGCTTCGTCAAAAGTGACGCCCAACGGCCCATTGTACGTGTACAGGTCATCCAGCACCCCTGGAATCTGAATGCCGTTGACGTTCAGCAGTTCGTCGTCGGCGTTGTATTCGGCAATAGCTGTCTGTGCTTTCAGGATTTCCGGCACCAGCGACAGATCATCCTCGCTGATGGTAAAGGCGCTGTAACCCGCCAGATGTGGGAATTTTTCGGCGGCGCTGGCCGGGATGCCGTCAGGGTTCACGGTCAGGTCGAGGCTCTCAAAGTCACCTTCCAGGCCGAAGAGTGTGGTACGCATGTCAGCCTCGGCGCTGTAGAGCAAGCGATAGCTGTTTTCCTCGCTGGTTTCGATATCCCAGGCGAGCGTTTCCTCGGTCACCCAGTGGGCGCGCAGTTCGCGCAGGCTTGCAGCAGAAATGGCACCGCCTCCTGTGTTGATCGCCAGCACATTGCTATCTGAATCGTAGAGGAATGTGACGCTTGCGCCGTCCTCAGCGACGGTGAACGGGATGTTCGAGCCATCGCGCACGCCATCCAGCCCGTAATTTTCATCCCAACTGCGGCCAATGGCGACCTTCGCTTCATAGCTGCCTGCGGGGATGGCCTCGGTGCTGAATTGATAGATGCCGTCGCCATCTATATCTTGCAGCCAGGAGCGCAAGCAGTCCGGTTGCCATTCACCAGGGCAGCCGATCTCATCCTGATAGTTGCCCGGTACAGTGGCGATGACGTGGCGTGCATCGTCCGCAATCCAGTTTGTCTTATCATCATAAACGAACGTAATCGGGCCGTCTTCGGGCTGATTCAGCATGATATTCGGTCCGTTGGCATCTGCCGAAGCGCCGTAATTCTCATCCCAGGAGCCGTTCAGCGCCACTTTATACTCGTAGCTGCCTGCGGGCAGGCTCTCGAAGGTGCGCAGCCACACATCGTAATCTGCGTTGTATTCTAGTAACGTGGCTTCGCAATCCGGTGCCCAGGGGCCAGGGCAACCCAATTCAGGCTGGATGGTGCCAGGGACGTTGACGATTTCGGGGGCCGCTTCATTCGGGTCTTGGTCTTGTGCGGCGGCCATACCGAAAAACAACAGCAAGGCCAGCCCCAGCGTCAATAATTTAATAGATCGGTGCATATCGAGCAATCTCCTACTAAGCAAAACAATTCAATAGTATGGCTATTTCCGCGCTTTTATGAGCGCAGCGTGAACTTTAGCGTAAAGCGTGCCCCTTGTCCACAATCTTTGCTCGAAAAGACCAGGCTGCATTGTGCTTTTTGCCCTACGCGCTGATTGGCGTGGGGTGCTACAATGACCTACATCGCGTTGATCTTGGAAAGTCGTCTTATATGGATATTGCGCTCATTAACGCTGTGCCTTTTCTGCTGGCGCTGCTGCTGGCGGCCAAACCGCTGATGCAGATCATCCCGAAAGCAGGTCGGGCCTGGCTGGTCTTTGCTGTAATGGCTTTGCTGTTCTTCGGCCTACTCTCGTATTGGCCACAGCTTCAGAGCATCGACCAGCTTTACAAAGAACCCACCCGCATCGAAGCAGCCCTTGAAAATCCGCCGCGTGGCCTGACAGAAGCGCAACTCGTAGAGCGCGAAGCACGCCTCCAGGCCGAACTCGCTGAGGCAGAAGCCAACGCACCCGCTGACAACGCCATCATACGAGAGCTTCAGTGGGTGCCGGAGCTTGGCCTCGCGCTGACGTTTTACCTGGATGGCCTGTCGATGCTGTTCGCGCTGGTGATTACAGGCATCGGCGCGGTGATCTTTCTATACGCCGGCTTCTATTTTGAAGACGGCGATGAGCAGTTACGCTTTTTGATGATTTTCTCGGCGTTTGCTGGGGCCATGCTGGGCGTCGTGCTGGCAGGCAACCTGCTGACGATGTTCGTCATGTGGGAATTAACCAGCATCACATCCTTCCTGCTGATCGGCTTCAAGGGCGCAAAATCCGCTGAGGCGCGTTTTGCATCCATGCAAGCACTGCTCATCACCAACGCGGGGGCGCTGGCCCTGCTGATTGGTCTGGTGCTGCTTGGTGTAGCCAGCAGCGACACGCTAAACCTCGCGCAAGCCTTCACCTTTGAGCTAACCGACATCCTGCACGCAGACCCACAGGATTTAGCAGGCCATGTGCTGTATCCGGCGTCGCTGGTGATGATTATGATCGGCGCGTTTACGAAATCAGCACAATTTCCGTTTCATTTCTGGTTGCCGGGTGCCATGAGCGCACCCACACCGGCCAGCGCTTATTTGCACTCCGCTACGATGGTGAAAGCTGGCATTTACCTGCTGCTGCGCTTGCATCCACCCATGCACGATAGCGAGTTGTGGTCAGTCGGCATTGTGGCGGTGGGCTGTACGACCATGTTCATCGGGGCGCTGTTCGCACTGACCAAACGTGACCTGAAGGGGCTGCTGGCCTATGCAACCGTGAGCAAGCTCGGCGCGATTGTGCTACTGATCGGTTTGCCGGGGGAAGCAGGCATCGAAGCGGCCTTGATCGGCATTTTAGCGCATGCACTGTATAAATCCGCGCTGTTCCTCGTGGCGGGCACGATTGACCACAACACCGGCACACGGGTCATCGAGAAGCTGGGCGGCTTACGTGAATTCATGCCGATAGAGACGGGCGTAGCGATCATATCCGGCCTGTCGATGGCTGGCTTTCCGTTTTTGCTTGGCTTCCTGGCAAAAGAAGAATTGATACACGCCGCGCTCGATTTTGGCATCTTTAACCCGATTACCTTTGTGGTCGTCAGCGCCTCTGCCTTGACCGTGACCGCCGCGTTTATTTACATCTGGGATGTGTTCTTCGCGCCACCGCTAGAGGTCATTCACTATCATCAGTCGTCACGCTGGCTGCATTATGCGCCTGCGGTCATGGCCGTGATGACGGTGGCGCTGGGCCTGGGTGCTGGTGTGGTCGTCGCGCCGCTGATTACCCCCGCGACGCATGAGCCAAGCCTCAGCTTGCCCGTGCTGCCACAACTCAATCAGGCGTTTTTGTTCAGCGTCGGCGCGATCATCACAGGCTATGCGATTTTTGTGGCGCGGCGCTTCTGGCTGCTGCACATCCACCGCTTGCAATTGCCCACAGGCACGGAAATCTACCAGGGCTTGCTGGATGTGGCCGATTGGCTTGGGTCGCAGGCGTTGCGCCTGCAAAGTGGGCAAGTGCGCTACTATCTGGTGATTATCCTGGGCACGCTGGCGGTCGGGCTGCTTGGTGCAGGTCAAATCGGGGATTTCATCGCCAGCTTACAGATCATACAACCGCGTTTGAGCTTGACGGACTTTGATGGCACGGACCTACTGCGCCTACTGCTGCTGCTGGGCATGGTGGTTTCAGCGCTCTATAGTGTGCTGGTGCGGCGGCATACCACTGCGGCGCTGATCCTCGGCGCGTTTGGCTATTCGGTGGGGGCGCTCTTCCTGCTGGAGCCTGCGCCGGATGTGTCGCTCGTGCAATTCCTGGTCGAGACGCTGGCCACTGTGCTGATTATCATCATGCTCGGTCGCATCAGCACCAAGCAACGCCGTGAGGCACAAGCGCGCTTGTGGTTGGGGCGCTCGATGGTTCGCAATATCAACCTCGGCATCATACGCGATGTGCTGATTGCGGGTGCTGTCGGCTTTGCGGTCTTTATATTTGCCGCGACTGCCGTTGCCAGCCGCCCGGACCGCGACACCATCGCGGATTATCACCTGCAAAACGCTGAAGCACAGACAGGCGTGGAGGACATCGTCGGCGCTATCGTCACGGACTATCGCGGTATGGATACCTACATCGAGATTTCGGTGTTTGCGGTGGCCGCGCTCGGCGTGCTGACCCTGCTGGCACGCGGCTATGAACGCACCAGCCCCTTCAGCCCAGCAGATGCCGTTGTGCAGGGTGAATTTGAAGAGGACGTGCTCGAAGAATTGAAGGACTTCAAGAAGATGGACACGCCCTTCATAGCACTCGTGACGCGCTATGTGTTGCCCTTGTCCTTCCTGGTGGGCCTCTCGCATATCATCAACGGCAGCCACGCGCCGGGTGATGGCTTTACGGCGGGTGTGCTGATGGGCCTTGCGACAGCGCTCTGGTATGTGGTTTTCGGCTATGAAGAGGCTGAGAAGCGTCTGCCCTGGTTCAACCCCAGCCGTTTGATGCGTGCGGGTTTGCTGGTGTCGATGGCCAATGGCGTGCTGACGTTGCTGCTGGGCGCGGAATTCGCCGGACATGTGGATTACGACGCGCTGCTTGGCATCAAGGATTTTCTGGCCCCCTTTGAACTCAAGCTCAACAGTACGCTTGTGTTTGAAATTGGCATCTTCCTGACCGTGTTCGGTGGCGTCGGCATGATTACCGAGACCATCGCGCACCCGATCCGTAGCGGCATCCTACTGGGCGAAGACGACAAATCAGCTTAAGGAGCAAATAACACATGACGGGCCTACTATTCGCATTGGCCACTGGCCTGCTATTCGGCATCGGCGTTTTTCAGCTTTTGCGCCGTGACCTGATTAAAGCGGCAATGGGCTTTGCCCTGATGTCGACGGCAGTCAACCTCTTTATCCTGGCAGTGGGTGCTTATAACGGCAGCGTGCCACCTTACGTTGAAAATGTGCAGGCGGGCGTGCCGATGAGCGAACAAGCCACACAGACCAGCGATCCACTGGTGCAAGCGCTGATTCTAACGGCGGTGGTCGTCAGCTTCGGCACGTATGCGCTGCTGTTGGGCATGATTAGCATCATGTCGCGCCGCTTCCGCACCGTCGATTCCGACCAAGCGACGGGACTCAAGGGCTAAGCAGGTGCGTGCAGCACAAACCACGATCAGACAGGTGAACCTATTGACAGATAATGAATGATGGATAACAACGTATACATCTTGACAACGGTTTTCATCACCCTGTTAGGGGCGGCGCTTTCGCTGTTGCTAGCACGCTATAACCGCGTGCAACGTATCATCGCCCTCATCACCAGCACAATTGCCTTTGCCGCCAGCCTGGGCGTGTTGCTACAAGTGATCGAAAGTGGGCCGCAGACGTACCGTATGGGGGGCTGGGTGCCGCCCTATGGCATTGTGCTGGTGGCGGATAACCTCTCGGCGCTGTTTGGCTTCATGGCTGCGTCGGTGATGCTCTGTGGCATGATCTACGCCTACTTCTTCAAGGATAAAGCGGGCACCTATCCGGCCTTTTTCCCGCTATTCCTGATGATGGAAACCGGGCTGAACGGGGCTTTCTACACGGGCGACCTGTTTTCGCTGTTCGTCTTCTTTGAATTGATGGTGATTTCATCCGTCACGCTTACGGCCATCTCGGATGATCGCCTGGGGTTAGAAGCGGCCTTCAAGTACGTGTTTATCAGCGGCATCGGCTCGTTTTTCCTGCTGCTTGGCATCGCCGCCATGTATGGCGCATTTGGCACGCTGAACCTGGCGGACATGGCGCAGCAATTGCAGGCGATGGGCGCTGAGCGGCCCTTGCTGGCGAACGCCGCCGCTGTCATGCTGACCGGGGCCTTCTTGCTGAAAAGCGCGGTGTTTCCGTTTCACTTCTGGCAGCCGGATTTTCACACCACAGCGCCGACGCCTGTCTCGGCTATGTTGTCGTCGGTGATTGTGAAGGTCGGTATCTACGGCATCATACGTCTAATAACGCTGCTGTTCACCGTCGAAGCGCCGCAGGTCGGGCAAATCCTGATTGTGCTGGGTATTGTGGGCATCTTCTTCGGCAGCTTCAGCGCTATGCAGACGTATAACGGCAAGCGCTTGCTGGCCTATTCGACCATCAGCCAGATCGGGTTTATCCTGGTGCCGCTCGGCTGGTACGCCAGCGCGCCCGCAGATACGGACCCTGCGCTGCGCAATCTGGCGCTGACGGCTGCCATCGTCTATGCGTTTAGCCACGCCTTCATCAAATCCGGCCTGCTGATGACGATGGGGCTGGTGGCCAGCTATACCAAGCCTAAAAGCGCAGATTTCAAGGATTTAGAGGGCGTCGGGCGCAAAATTCCGGCGATTGTGGGCGTGTTGTGGTTCCTGGGCGGCATGGCGCTAGCAGGCATCCCACCCCTGAGCGGCTTCATCGGCAAGCTGACTATCGTGCAGAGCGGCGTCGGCATCGGGCAATGGCTGGCGCTGTTCCTGCTGGTTTTCGGCGGCATACTGACCACAATCTACATGTACCGCGCCTGGCAATACGTCTTCCAGACGAAGGTCGAAAAAGAGGCCATGACTGTCAAAATCAAAGACGCAGGCGATAGCGCACTGGCTCCGGCTATTTTGATCGGCGTGACCGTCGTGCTGGGCCTGTATGCCCGTCCACTGGTGCAATTTGCCGAACAGACCGTGCTCAACCTCAACGACCCCGATATTTACATCAACGCCGTGCGGCTGTTCACAGGGAGCTAGCGCTATGTTCCGTACTGCACTCTTTGCAATTCCGATGATGTTCGCCTGGGTCGTTATCTCCGGGCAGTTATCCTGGCAGGGGCTTGTTGTGGGCTACATCTTCGGCTATGCCATCATCCTACTGCTGCGCGTGAATACACCGGGCTTTGATGGCAAAGGCGAACCGATCAGCCTGCGTAATCCGTTGGGGCGTCTCGTACAGCTCGTCGTTTACGTGGCCGTGCTGACCTTCGACGTGGCGATCAGTGGCCTGGACGTAGCGCGGCGCGTGTTGCAAACCCCAATGGACATCAAACCCGGCATCTATCGCATTTCTACACAGGACGAGGGCAAAAACCGCGTCATTTCTGCCCTGAGCGCACACGCCATTACCATCACGCCCGGCGAACTGGTGATTGATTATGACGGTGAGGACGATGGCACCATGCTGATACACGTGCTGGACCGGGACGCCTCTACACAAGAAAAGCTGGAGGACGATCAGAGGCAACGTCTGAAGCGCATCAAGGGTATACTGGGGCTGTCGTAGTAGTCATAGCAGAGGATTCTGACATTATGATCGAAAGCGCATTCGCAAACATCGTACTGGACGTAAGCCTTGTTATCATGGTGATCTTACTACCATTGGCAGGCTATCGCGCCCTGCGGGGTTCAGGCACCGCTGATCGCCTGCTCGGTGTGGATATGATTACAACGTTGCTGACCGGGCTGGTGGTGCTGCTGGCCCCCGTCGAAGATAGCCCGACGATCATCGACCTGGGGATTGTGCTGGCAGCGCTGTCTTTCGTCGCCACGATCAGCATTGCCCGCTACATCTCCGAAGGGCGTGCGCTGTAATGACCGTACTTTTAGAAACTGTCGGCGCGCTGTTTGTCGCCGTTGGCGTGCTCTTCAATGCGCTGGGTGTCATCGGCATTCTGCGCCTGCCGGATACCTACAGTCGGCTTCATGCGACGGGCAAAACGGGCACGCTCGGCGTCGTGATGATCTGCGTTGGGGTGGCCTGCATCATGCCAGCAACCGCCCTGAAAGCCATCGCCCTGATTGTCTTTATGATTTTTAGCAACCCGCTGACCTCTCATGCGGTGGCGACGGCGGTCAATCGCTCGGGATTCCGAGAGGCTGAAGCACAACCCGCGACATTTAGCCGCACGCAGGACATGTCGGCCGTACAGCAGGCCGACGAACAAGCGCAGGCCGAAAAATCGTAACGACTCCGACGCGGGCGGGTCATGACACGCCCCTACAGGATGCATCTGTGTAGGGGCGGCGTCAGCCGTATTGCTTGCTACATTAGGCCGTTGCGATGTCATCCCACACGCGCACACCATCCACGCTTTGCGCGGCCTGCACCGCATTGCGTATCGCCTGCGTGACCATCTCAGCGGCAAATGCCCCGATCAGGTTGACATCGACATCTTGCATGGTACCAGAGGCCAACGTGAAGAGCGTATCGCCGTCGTAAAGCGTGTGGGCTGGCTTTACGGCGCGTGCAATGCCATCGTGCGCCATCTGCGAGACGCGCTGCGCCTGCGCCTTGCTCAGTTTGGCATTGGTGGCTACGGCACCGATGACCGTGTTGCTGCGCCCGCCGATCTGTTGCTCACGGTTGGCGCGTAAGGCATTCAGTGCGCCCATATACGTATCGCCATCGGGCGGCACGCGCACCCCGGCCATGATTTCGCCAGCCTCACCGATGACATCCCCCACAGAATTCACCGCCACCAACGCCGAGACGATCAAGCCGCCACCGAGATTCATACTAGCAGAGCCGATGCCGCCCTTCGTGGCAAACTGCTTGCCCATAAACGCGCCGATCATTGCGCCTGTGCCTGCGCCGACGCTGCCCTGTGCGACCTGTGCGCTACCAGCTATTTTGCAGGCGTTGTAGGCGGCTTCTGCATCCGGGTAAGCCTCTGCTTGGCCGATGGCCAGATCAAATAAGATGGCTGCCGGGACGATGGGCACAACCAGGTTTTCGCCCGCCGGATAGCCGATTTTGCGCTCAGCCAGATAGCGCATGACGCCATCTGCGGCCCCTAAGCCGAAAGCGCTGCCGCCGCTAAGCACAACGGCATTCACATGCTGTACGACGTTATCGGGGTCCATGACGTGCGCTTCTCGTGTGCCCGGTGCGCCGCCGCGCACATCCACCGCGCCGACCGTCTCCGGTGGGCAGAGGATGACCGTGCAGCCTGTGGCGGCGTCTAGCATGGTGGCGTGCCCAACGCGAAAGCCAGGTACATCTGTCAGTGTGTTTTTCATGGGATGTTATCCTAACATCAATTATGCGTAGGGGCGCAATGTATTGTATTGCGCCCAGGGCTTATCTATTAATCGCTGATACGGGATTTTTCGCCGGTGAATTGTTCGCGTAGCGTGCGCTTCAGCACCTTCCCTGCGGCGTTACGTGGCAATTCGTCCACAAAGGCGACGGATTGCGGCACCTTGAACTTAGCGAGGTTCGCCTGGCAATGCGCGATAATCTCACCCTCGCTGATGCTGCTGCCTGCTTTGCGCACAACGATAGCCTTGCCCGTTTCGCCCCAGCGTTCATGCGGCACACCGATCACACCGACATCAGCCACAGCGTCTAGCTGAAAGATCACCTGCTCAATCTCTGCCGGGTAGACGTTCTCGCCGCCGCTAATATACATGTCTTTATAGCGGTCCACGATGTAAATACAACCGTCAGCGTCAATCATGCCCGCATCACCCGAATGCAGCCAGCGGTTGCCGTGCGCATCGTAAGAAAAGCTCTTTGCGTTGGCGTCCTCGCGCTTCCAGTAGCCCGGTGTGATGTTCGGGCCACTGATAACCACTTCGCCCACCTCACCAACCGCCACATCGCTGCGTGCTTCATCCACCACACGCACGCGGGTATGCAGCAGGGGCTTGCCCACCGAGGTCGGCTTGTCCATCACCAGGCGCTTCGCGATCAAAAACACGGTGGGGCTGGTCTCCGTCATGCCGAAACCAAGCTGCACGATAATGCCTTTCTCGGCATACGTCTTGAGCAGTGTCGCGGGCATCGGCGCGCCGCCACAGCCCCAGCTTTCGATGTGCGAGAGGTCCGTTTGCATAAAAGCGTCGTGCTGGCTCAGAAATAAATAGATCGCAGGCACGCCGAAAAAGTGCGTCACGCCCAATTCAGGGTCGGTGATGGTTTGCAGCGTCAGCGCCGGGTCATATGCGCGGGCGATGATATTCGTGCCGCCATGATGAAACAGCGGGTTCGCGTATAAATTCAGGCCACCCGTATGAAACAGCGGCAGCACCACATAATGCACGCTATTCTGATTGATGCCTGTCGGTTGGCTGATATTGACCATATTCCAGAAGGTCATGCCGTGCGTAATCAGCACCCCTTTCGGGCGTCCGGTGGTGCCTGCGGTGTACATGATAGTCATCACCGTATCATGTGTGGTCTGCGGGGCCATCGTGAGCGTGCTGCTGGTGCCGTTTACGGCGTCGTCGTAGCTAGTGTTGTCGTCAAGCGGCGCTGCGCCCAGGTCAATGCGCAGCACATGCCTGGCCCCGGTCTGCTGCTGTAATTCGGGGATTTGCGCGTAAAATTCGGCGTCGTAGACCAGCCCTTTCGCCTCTGCATCGTTCAGGATGAAGATCAGTTCCGGGTTGGCCAGCCGCCAATTTAAAGGCAGCATCACCGCGCCGAGCTTGACGCACGCGAACTGAAATTCAAAGAATTCGCTGCAATTTTTGGCCAGAATCGCCACATGGTCCCCGGCCTGTATGCCCCATGCATCCCGTAAATAGGCCGCGAGTTTTCCGGCGCGCTCGTTCATCTGCGCGTAGGTGTAGCGGCGTCCGCTGTGCTGGTCGATCATGGCCAGCTTATCGGGCGTGCGGTCCGCGTTGAAGGCAATCCAATCAGAGGCTAAAACCATTCGCTGTCTCCACAAAGCAATATTTGATCTATTGCGGCTATTTTAGCGCATTGCCCCCGAATTTTCTGTTGCCATCTGCATCAGACGCGCTGCAATCACCCTGTCACCATCTGTTGAGATGTGTGGCCACGTGTAATCCCGTGCCATCAGCATATCCAGGTAATCCACCCACGCGCCTGCATCGAAGGCGTCTTTGTCCAGTTGGATGCTGTTACAGTAGCGCTGCATCCCATCATGCAAAAGGCCATGTTCGCGCCAATGTGGGCGAAACGGGTAAATCATGGCTGTGCGGTGCCCGATGACCTCAGAGACCGTCGAACCGCCCAGCTTGCCGACCACCACATCCGCCGCCGCCAACATCTCATGGAAGTTAGGCCGTTCAACAGGCACCAGCCGCACATTCGGCAGATGCTTCACCGGCTCATAAGCCCCCGGCGTGACCAAAAACGTCCAGTGTGACAGGTCACGCAGGCGCGAGACATCGCCGCCCGCCCAGCCAAAACCGCCCATCGACAGCAAGGCCGTGTGATGATCGTCTGGGACGTTGAATTCTGCGCGCACAGCGGCGCGGCTGCTGCTCACGGGGTTGATAAGCAGGGGGGCCTCTTCAATGCGCTCCGGCTGAAACATGTCGAATTCATGCGCGAACGGCACCCGCAACACCAGATCGGCTTTCCAGTACGATGCGCGGATGGCATCAATCACAGGCTGGTAGGTTGGATGATCCGCGATGTAATGGCCATACACCCAATCCCAGGTGAAATGCGTAATCATCACACTCGGCACGCCTGCGGCTTCTGCGATGTCAAAGGCGACGGGCACAATATCGACAGCGATCACATCCACGTTGTTTTCGCGAATCCACGCGGCTTCTTGCTGCACGACATGCGGCTGACGTTGCAAAAAATCCGCATACCAGGCCAGTGTCGCAGGCACATCAACCGTCATGCTGTCTTTCTGCACCATGCCGATGTCGTATTGCACCGGGTAGCGCGTCACACCCGGAAAATCGAAAAATTTCATGGGGGCAGTGGAGCGCACAGAGACCTGTACGCCGTGTTTGCTTAGTTGGCGGATGACGGCTTGCTGACGGGCGGCGTGGCCATAGCCGTGCCCGCTGATATAGTAGGCGATGTGCAAGAGGCGGCTCCTTTGCTGTTTGTTGAGTGTGCTTGCATTGTGCTGATGTTTTTACCCTAGCGCAAGCGGTTCTATTCAAAGAGTTGCACTGGTTGAACACATGGTTTCGCCCAGTCAACGGTTTGTGCAGGGACAGGCCCATGTACCTGTCCGCGCCCAAACGGGCGATTTGCCACCAGATTGAAATACACCCATTCATTGTGGGTTGCTTGACAAGCGTTTTAAGTCCCTGCTATGCTTCTCGCAAATAAGCAGCCCTGGCATAACAGCAAAAGGCAGATACTTGTGAGCGAAACCCATAGCAGCGATACGCGCTTCTGGCTTGGCTTTCATCGTGTGCAGGGCATCGGCGCGGCGCACATGACGCAGGTGATGCAGACGTTTGGCAGCGCTGAGGCCGCCTGGAAAGCCACAGATGACGATTTGCGAGCCGCTGGCCTGACGGATGCATTGCTGCGTAACCTGCACCAGACCCGCGACCGCTTAGACCTGGATGCAGAGCTAGATAAGGTGGCTGCGGCAGGTGCACATGCGCTGACGATGGCTGACACGGCGTATCCGCTTGGCCTGCGTCAGATCAGCGATGCGCCACTATTGCTGTATGTGCGGGGTCAATTGCGAGCAGACGATTTGTTTTCGCTGGCGATAGTGGGCACGCGCCGCGCAACCCGTTATGGCCGTGATGTCGCTGAACGTATGGCCTCAGCGCTGGCCAAGCAGGGCGTCACGATCATCTCTGGTTTGGCTGCCGGGGTGGATGCCAGCGCCCATGCGGGTGCGCTACGGGCTGAAGGGCGCACGCTGGCTGTGCTCGGTAACGGCATTGACCGCATCTATCCACAGGCAAACAGCGAAATGGCCGAATACATCGTGCGGCATGGCGCACTCATCAGCGAATTTCCACCGGGGACGCCGCCCATCGGCGCGAACTTCCCCCGGCGTAACCGCCTGCTGAGTGGCTTGGCGCTGGGTGTGCTGGTGGTCGAAGCGCCGGAGCGCAGCGGCGCGCTGATTACCGCAGAAGCCGCCCTGGAGCACGGCAAGGACGTTTTTGCTGTGCCCAATAACATCTTTAACCCGATGGGCACAGGCGCAAACCGCCTGCTGCAAGAGGGAGCGAAGCTGGTCATGCGCTCCGAGGACGTATTGGACGATCTGCGGCTCATATTAGAGCGTCAGCAGGCCCAATTACGCTTTCACATGCCACAAGCCCGCCCTGTACGCCAAGCAGCCGCGTCTAACGGCGAGGCCACGACTAGCATCAGCGAGGCGACACCAACGGCAGCAGGTGGGCCAACTCCAAATGTGGCGCTACAGGGCATCGAAGCCGATGTGTTCGCGGTGCTGGAACACGACCCGCTGCACATAGACGACATTACACGCTTATCTGGCAAGGTCGCGCATGACGTGGCGGCCACACTTACCCTACTGGAATTAAAGGGGCTTGCGCTAGACTGCGGGGCTATGCAATATTGCCGCTCACATTAGACGCGAACTAGAAAACTCAACACGCAATCCGAAAGGCGCAAGACCCTTATGGAACACTATTATGCGATGATCCTGGCTGGTGGCGGCGGTACGCGCCTGTGGCCGATGAGCCGCCGTGAAACTCCCAAGCAATTCCTGCGCTTAGTGGGCGATAGCTCCATGTTTCAGATGACCGTAGAGCGCTTGGCCCCGCTGTTTGCATCCAACAACATCTATATCGTCACAGGCGAGGATTACGCGGATACACTGCAAGCACAGGCCCCCGCCATCCCGCGTGACAATTACATCATCGAACCCTATGGGCGCGATAGCGGCGCAGCGACGGCATTAGGGCTATCCGTCATCCACAAGCGTGACCCACAGGCGATTGTGGCCAATATCAACGCGGACCACCACATCGCCAAGCAGAACGTCTTTCGTAGTGTGCTGATAGCCGCCAAAAACGTCGCCAAAGAGGGTTACATCGTGACGTTAGGCGTCACGCCGACGTATCCGGCGACGGGCTTCGGCTACATTTTGCAGGGCGATAAGCTCGGCACCCTTGACGCCTTCGATTATCATGAAGCCAAGCGCTTTACCGAAAAGCCCGATCTTGTAAGAGCAACGCAATTCGTGGCATCAGGGCAATACACCTGGAACTCCGGCTATTTTATATGGAAGGCCGACGCTGCCATGCGCGAGTATGCGCGTCAGCAGCCGCAAATGTACGCCCTGATGCAAAAAATTCAGACGCTCGTCGATACAGACGGCTACAGCGAGCACATCCGTAGCATCTGGGACGAATTCCCGAAAAAGTCGCTGGATTATGCCATCATGGAAGGCGCAGAAAACATGACCGTGATCCCGATTGAAATCGGCTGGACGGATGTCGGAAGCTGGGACTCGTTATATGGGGTGTTGCCGCTAGATCGCTTCGGCAACGCCATTCAGGGCCAGATGGCCGGTCAGCAGATTATCCTGGATACAAACGGCACCCTGGTCTATAGCGATAAACTGACCGTGACGATTGGTGTGAAGGACATTATCGTAGTAGAAACAGATGATGTCCTGATGTTATGCCACAAAGAACGTGCGCAGGACGTGCGGCAAATCGTGCAATACCTGCGCGATAACGACCTCGATCAATACCTGTAGGCGCTGTTGCCACGCAAATTGTAAGTTATCCGAAGGAAGCGGTATGAGTGACACCATACAAGCATATTGCATGAAATGCAAAGAAAAGCGGGAGATGGTCAACCCACAGGCGACCTATACCCGCGTCGGCGCACCGACCACAAAGGGTAAATGCCCGGTGTGTGGTGCAACCATGAACCGCATGGGCTACACCGACGCACATGAGCACGTGCCCAAGCCGGAAGTGACGGAAAGCCCCAAGCGCCTGACCAAAGCCGAAAAAGCGAAAAAAGAAGCCCAAAAGCGCAAGCGGGCCGCCAAGAAACGTAAGCGCAACGTCGGCAAGCTGGTCATCGTAGAATCGCCCGCGAAGGCACGCAGTATCGGCAGCTATTTGGGCAAGGGCTACACGGTGATGGCCTCAAAGGGCCACGTGCGGGATCTGCTGGTGACGAAGCTCTCGGTGGATGTCGAGAACGACTTCGAGCCGCAATATCGCATCCCAAATAAGAAGCGCCCGACCGTGAAAGAGATTCGCGCCGCCGTCGAACACGCCGATGAGATTTATCTGGCGACAGACCCCGACCGTGAGGGCGAAGCGATTGCGTGGCATCTGGTGGCCGCTGCGGAAATCCCGGAGGACCGCACCAAGCGCGTCGTCTTTCATGAGATCACGAAGGATAAGGTCAAAGAGGCTTTCGATCAGCCCCGCGAGATCGACATGAGCCTGGTCAACGCACAGCAGGCACGCCGCATCCTAGATCGTCTGGTGGGCTACAACATCACCGAATTGCTGTGGGATAAAGTGCGCAACCGCCTATCAGCAGGCCGCGTGCAAAGCATCGCGCTGCGCATGGTGGTGGAGCGTGAGCAAGAGATCGACGCCTTCACGCCCGTCGAATACTGGTCGATTGAGGCCGAACTCGCCAAGCAGACGACAGCTAAAGGCAAAAATGGCAAAAAGCCCAAGCAATTCACGGCGCGGCTGGCCAAGATCAACGGCGAGGATTTTGAACTCAACAGCGAAGAAGAAGTTCGGCCACACCTGGAGGTGCTGCAAGATAGCACGTATACCATCAGCAGCATCAAGAAGGGCACGCGCCAGCGCAAGCCGTCCGCGCCCTTCACCACCAGCACCTTACAGCAGGAAGCCTCGCGCCGCCTGAGCTTCAATGCCCGCCGCACCATGAGCGTCGCGCAGCAGCTTTATGAGGGTATCGAACTCGAAAAAGGCGAGATCAGCGGCCTGATTACCTACATGCGTACCGATAGCGTCAGCGTCTCGCAGGAAGCGCAGACCGAGGCCCGCGATTATGTCGTCAACAAGCACGGCAAGGAGTACGTGCCGGATAAGCCGCCCAAGTACAAGACGAAAGCAAAGGGCGCACAGGAAGCACACGAGGCCATCCGCCCGACGAAGGTCAGCCGCACGCCGGATTCGCTCAAGGGCATCCTGAGCCGCGACCAGCTACGCCTGTACAAGCTGATCTGGGAGCGCTTCGTCGCTAGCCAGATGTCCCCGGCGGTGTATAACACCATCCGCGTCGAAATTATGGCGGGGCCGGACCAGGATGTTGACCTCAAGCAGCGCCCCTATCTCTTGCGTGCATCCGGCAGCCAGATCAAATTCCCTGGCTTCATGGCGCTGTATCAGGATACCAAAGACGAGGACGACACCAGCGAAAGCGACGAAGGGCGCATCCTACCGGACCTGAGCGAGCAGGAAATGCTCAACCTGATTAAGCTGCTGCCGCAGCAGCACTTCACGCAGCCGCCACCCCGCTACACCGAGGCCAGCCTGGTGAAAGCGCTGGAAGAAAACGGCATCGGGCGTCCGAGCACCTACGCGCCAACCGTCGCCGTGATTCAGGACCGCGATTATGTGAACAAAGAGGATAAGCGGCTTGTGCCCACCGAAACAGGCCGGGTCGTCGGTGATCTGCTCAAGCAATACTTCCCGGATGAGATGGATTACTCGTTCACAGCACGCATGGAAGAACAACTAGACGAAATCGCGGATAGTGACGGCGTGTGGCAACCCATGCTGCATGAGTTCTACGGGCCGTTTGAGGGCCGCCTGAGTAACGCCCGCGAGAACATGCCGCAAATCAAGCAGGATGAACTGATTGGCCGCACCTGCCCGACCTGTGGCACGGGTGATCTGGTGGTGAAGTACGGGCGTTGGGGCAAGTTCATCGGCTGCAATAATTACCCGGAATGCCGCCACACAGAGCCATATCTGGAATACGTGGGCGTGACCTGCCCGCAATGCGGCGAGGAACATGGCGGCGAACTGGTGCAGCGTAAATCACGCAAGGGGCGCACGTTCTACGGCTGTTCACGCTACCCGGATTGCGACTATTCGACGTGGAAGCTGCCCAAAAAAGACGATGATGATAATGCCGACAGCAGCGACGATGCAAAAGAAGCCGAAGCCGTAACGGACGCCACACCGCAGTAGGCTAGCAGTAGGTTAATGAATAAGGCCATCCCAACAAAATAATTGACACGGTTTGCGGACACGGCAAGCCGTGTCCCTACGAACGATGCCCTGTAGGGACACCCTTCTGGGTGTCCGAGCGGCGTCAGC
>DAOTTW010000063.1:0-18273 GCA_034437615.1 Anaerolineae bacterium
GACCGTAGGGACGCCATTCTTGGCGTCCGGGGCGGCGTCAGCCGCCATAAAATACGGTCAAGCATCAAATACCTATCCCTGAGAAGTCATGACCCTCCCCTACAGGATGGCGCTAGTCTTCGATTAGCTCGAATTCCAGAATGGTACTGCTCAGGCCCTGATCTTCGACCAGGATGCCGACTGTGCCAGCTTGCGGCACGATGAAGCCCAGCGTGATTTCTTCAGGAATGCCCTTGCTGCTGTAGGTCATCAGCGTTTCGACATCCTGCGACGCGGTAATCAGCATGTCCTCTGCATTGCCAGAGACGACGCTGACGGTCATGCGCACCGATTGCCCCGCTTCAGCTTCCAGGCGCAAAATATCCTGGGATTGCTTGCCGTTCAAGCGTACAAGCTGTGCCCCGCTGCTGATAGAACGCGCTTCCTGGCGCTCGACGGTGACTTGCACGTTACCCGTATCGCCCTCGGTGAAGGTGCGCAGCGCCATCAAGTAAGTGCCCGGTTCCTGCACGATGTAGCGGTTGATTTCCGGGTTGAAGCCCGCGCCACTGTCGTCGTCAAACGCAATCTCGAAGCCTTCCGGCCCCGTCAGCGCCAGCGTGGTATCCACCGCATCAGCGCTCTGTACGTCGATGTCGATGATGTCGCCTAGTTCGGCATCAAAGCTGAAGAAGCGCGAATTCGTGCTATCGTCAAAGCGGATGCTGGCGGGTTCGTCATAGACCACTGATGAGAGCGTGACGCGCTCAATGGCCAGTTCAAAATCACCTGCTGCGATTTCACCCATCTGCGAGTATTGGAAGCTCTCTACTACAACGGTATAGCGCCCGGTGTAGGGCAGCACGAAGGGACCGATGGCCGAATTCAGCGTTTGGCCAATGTCGTCGTTGCGCTGCAATTCTGTGCCTGTGTCGTCTTGCAAGAGCAGCAGTGTGTCAAAGTCCGCTGATTCTAGCGTGATGTAGACGGCTTCGCCTGCTGCACCGCTGAAGTTATAGCGCAGGAAGGGGTCTTGTGCGGTCAGGCTGCCTGCATACAGGTCGATGTCGCCCTGTGCGGCCTCTGGTGCGTCCGTTTCGGGCGTTTCGGGCGGTTGCACGACATCTGGTTCGTCTGTGTCGGGCGCTTGCACGGTCAGGTCTTCGCTGGCGATGACGTTATCGCCGCGCACGACGTTCACGGTGTAGACGCCGATGGGGTCGCCCTCTGCTGCTACCAGACGGATCGTGATTTCGCCGTTGGCGTCGGCAGTGCGCTCTGTTGTGAAGTCAACCGCGCCAGCAAACAGCACGTCCAGCGTCACGGTTTCGCCCGCGTCTAGCCCACTGATGCTGACCTCGTGGGAGGTACCGACGGGGCCACTGGGCGGCTGAATGCTGACGTTGACGGCGGTTTCGGCGGCCTGTGCGTCGGTTTCCGGTTCTTCTGCATCGTCGGTTTCCGGTTCGTCAACCACGTCTTGCGGCACGTCGTCAGCCTGCACGGTCAGCGTCGCCTCGGCTATGGTTTCGTCGTCGCCGCGTGTGACCGTCACATTGTAAGCGCCTGCGGTGTCGCTTGCTTCGCTTTGCAGGTTCACGCGCACGATGCCGTTGCCGTTGGCGTTCTGCTGCGATTCATAGACCGTCTGGCCGTCCCGCGTCATGGTCAGCGTGATGCTTTCGCCCGCTTCCAGGCCGCTGACGGTGATGATGTGGATGGTGCCGCGTTCGCCGGCTTCGGGTTCAATCAGCAGCACAATCTCGCCGGCTTCGGGTGCTTGATCTTGTTCTGGCTGTTCGGGTTCGTCAACGACATTATCTGGGTCTGAGTCTGGGTCTGGGTCACCGACGACGAAATCCGTCTGTGCGACGACCTCGCCATCGCGCACGACCTGCACGCCGTAGCGCCCAAGCGGGTCGCCTGCTTCGCTGGCGATGAACAACTGCACGCGGCCCGCAGCGCTGGCGGTGCGCTCTGTGCTGAAGATGACCTCGCCATCAATCGTAACGTTAATCACGACAGCTTCGCCTGCTTCCAGCCCTGCCGCGTTAATCTCGTAGTTGGTGCCGATTGGCCCGCTGGCGGGTTCAATCGTGATGGCAACGCCGCTGGTGGTCGCCTGATCTTGTGCTTCTGTGTCTTGTTCGGGGTCGGCATCCTCGGCGTCGTCGTCTTCTTCTTCAGTTTGGGCGGTGTCTGTAGGGATTTCGCCTTCAGCGATTAAGCCACCCTCAGCCTGCAATTCGCCATCGCGCAGCACGCGCACGCTATATTCGCCGGGTTGTGAGGCGTCTACACCGGGCAGGTTCAGCGCAATCGAGCCGTTCACATCGGCGGTTTCATCCTCGGTGTAGACGACCTCGCCATCAAGCAGCACCTCTACCGTGATGACCTCGCCCGCTGCAAAGCCTGTGGCGGTGATGATGCGCGTGGTGCCAGCGGGGGCGGAGGCTGGCGCGATCTGGACGACAGGCTGCACGCTGGTATCCAGAAAGACCAGGGTGGTCGTGCCGATGACCTCGGCTGCTGCATCCTCAGCAGCCGCTTCGGGTGTGGCGAGCACGCGCACGCTGTATTCACCGGGTTGGCTGTCGGCGTCGCTGATGTAGGTGAAGGCCACCGCGCCGTTCACATCGGCGGTGCGTTGCTCGCTAAAGACGACTGTATCATCGCGGGCAATCTCGAAGGTAACGGTCTCTGCGGCTTGCAGGCCGCCTGCTGTGATGATAAACGTGTCGCCTGCTGTGCCTGCTTCGGGTGCGATGTTGACGACCACATCACGCGGCAAAGTCGCCACCAGCGTCAGGGTGTTGGCGGCGATGACCGCGCCTGCTTGTGTGACCTGAATGCGATACGCGCCCAGTGCGTCGCCGGTGCCGGTGCCCAGCGTGAGGCTGAAATTACCTTCGCTATCGGCGCTGTTCTCCGTTGTGAAGACCGTCTCGCCGCCCTGTACGATGCTGAAGGTGAATTCGCTACTCGGTTCCAGCCCACTCACATCAAAGGTGAACTGGTCACCCGGCAGGCCCAGCGCAGGCGTGATCGTCACGCTGCTGGCTGGCGCGGGGGGTTCATCTACGCTGAACATGCCCTGTGCTACTGCGTCCCCGGCTTCTTCGATGGTGACGGTGTAGCCGCCTGCTGCGAGGTCGTCTTCGCTGCTGTAATCAAGCTCGACAGTGCCATCGACGTTGGTACGGGCTGATAAAATCGTCACCAGATCGCCCGTATCTGTGTTGGTGATGCGTACCTGCACATTCACAAAATCGCGTAAGTCTGTGGCGCGGATGGTGTAGGTGGTCCCGGCGGGTCCGCTTTGCGGTATGATGGATACAGCGCCCATGC
Organism: Anaerolineae bacterium; assembly: GCA_034437615.1. Classification (GTDB taxonomy): domain Bacteria; phylum Chloroflexota; class Anaerolineae; order Aggregatilineales; family Phototrophicaceae; genus DAOTTW01. Next base: position 3,328 of record DAOTTW010000063.1, read on the forward strand.
GCCCGCTGAGTTCTTCGACGGTGAAACTGCCGCCGCCCAGTGTGTTGCCGTCGCGGTCTTGTAGGCGCACGCTGTATTCACCTGCTGTATCGCCGCGCTGTGTGAAGATTTCGACCTGGAAGCGGCCACTGTTATCGGCGGTGCGCAGACGATTGTAAACGGTATCCCCGTCGGGGTCTGTGATTTCGACGACGACGCCTGCGCCGCCATCTAAGCCGCTGACGAGGATGTTATACACGGAGCCGACCAGGGCCGAGCGTGGCACAATCTGCACGTTGGCAGCGCCCTCTGTGGGGATGTCTTGCTCTGTGGAGGGGTCTTGCTCTGGTGTGTCGTCGGCCACGACGCTGAATTGGCCTTCGCCGACGACGTTACCGCCTGCGTCCAGCACTTGCACCAGATAGACGCCGGGTGGGTCGCTTGGCTCTGTGCGGATGCTGAGCAGGGCGCGTCCGTCGGCGTCGCTGGTGGCTTCGGTGCGAAAGATCGCCGCGCCGGAGGGTTCATAGATGAAATCGACGGTATAGGTGGTGTCTGGCGCGAGGTCGCGCATCTCGATGACGAAGCGTGCATCCTGTGGGCCGGAAGGCGGTGAGATGTTGACCGTTGCGCTTTGGAAGGCGAGCAGGCTGCTGCCGACGATGGTCGTCAGCAGCACGAGGGCCAGCGCACCAGCAATTTTCGCAAAACGTTGCATTAATCAGTTCCTTTGTTTGCTGTGTTTGCGTTACGTTGAGTGTGCATGATGTGCAAGAGTACAGTCGGGTGTCTATCTCGCTCAGTGCAATTCTATTTGTATTGAAACACGTCAATTGTAACCAAACTTTGCACGCACGCACATAACGAAACACTAAACGGTGCATTATCAGCCCGGATTAATCGTTCAAATGGCCTGATTGCCGCTGCCCCTGCCTCTTATGCCCAGTCGCCTACATCGTGTACAATGGCAAGAGACATTGCTTGCAAATTAAAAGGCTAGACCATGACCGTTGTTGCATGGGTCGCTGGATTGCTGCGCCCATTACTGGATACGAGGCTGGTGCGCCGCACGCGCCGCAACCATGCGCTAGAGCACGCCACGATACATATGCTGAACCGCCAACGCTATCGGCTGTCGGGCCGTAGCTGGGATAGCGGCTTTGTGATTTATGGCGAGGTGCCAACTGAAAAGGTGGAGGCGGCGCTGCAAGAGGCGTTAGGTCGGATGCGGCAGGGCGAGGCGAAATGGGCCATCCACCCCAATTGCGGCACCAATTTGGTGACGACTGGCATTTTGACGACGCTGGTGGCGGCGTTTGGCTTCACGGGGACGGACCGCCGTTCGGCCTGGGAGCGTTTTCCGTTGGTGGCGGCGGTGATGACCGGCGCGTTGCTTTTCTCGCAGCCGTTGGGCCTGGATATTCAGCGCCACATCACCACCGATGGCGACCTGGGCGACCTGGATGTGGTCAGCGTGACGCGCCGCGAGATGCGGATGCCGCTGAATGGCCGCAAGACCAGCGTGCACCACGTTATGACGCGCAATGGCTAGCTAAAACGCGATGGCCGATAAACCTACCCCGACATTTTACCTGTTTTATGGGCAGGATGACCTCGCTATTGAAGCGGCGGTCGCTAAGGTTCGCGCTGGTATGGGCGATAGTGCTGAGGCCGATATGAACACCAGCGAATTCGCGGGTGAAGAGACGGATGTGGCCACCGTGTTAAATTCAGCCTGCTCGTTTCCGTTTTTGTTTGATAAGCGGCTGGTGATCGTGCATGGCCTTATCACACACCTGACGCGCAAAGGGGCGGGCGAAAGCGGCAAACAGGGTATACAACGCCTGCTGGATGAACTGCCGGAGCTACCCGAAAGCGCCCGGCTGGTGCTCGTGGAGCGCGGCAACCTGCGCAAGGACAGTAAGCTGGTCAAATTGGCGGCTGAGAAGGGCTTTTGCCGTGCGTTTGACGCACCGAAGGACAGCACCGACTGGATTTTGCAGCGTGCTAAACGTGAATATGCTGTCGAGATCGAACGGCAAGCGGCGGCGGCATTGGCCAGCGTCACAGGTAACGATTTACGCCGCGCCGATAACGAACTGATTAAGCTGGCGAGCTATGTCGATGGCGAGCGGGCGATCAGTGAGCATGATGTGGCCTTGCTGACGCCCTATGTGGCCGAGGTCAATACGTTTCTGATTGCGGATTCCATTGCTACGGGGGACGCCAGGGCCGCGCTACAGACGTTACATACGGCTATGCAACTGGATGGCAGCGGCTCCGGCTTTCGCTATTTGAGTTCGATTGCAACGCACTTCCGGCGTTTGCTGCTGGTGCGGGAAGCGCTGGACGAGGGCGAAGGTGAGGCGGCAGTGATGACGATTGTGCGCACGAATAGCAGCTTCCGGGCGGGTAAATTCATGCAGCAGGCGCGGCGCTTCAAATTGCCACAGCTAGAGCGCATCTATCGGCGTTTGCAGCAGTACGATCAGGATGTAAAGACCGGACGCATGGATATTGAATTTGCGCTGGATATGTTCATCGGCAGCGTTGCCAAAAAGTAGGCTGCATCAGCAACCGAGGCGCGTGCCTGTGCGTATATATGCGTATAATGATGTAACACCGTCCTGCCATTTAACAAAGTGAGACTTACAAGGGGTGCAACAATGCAATTACAAAACGGCAATACACAGGCGATTGTGCTGGCTGCTGCTGGCGTGCTGGGGGCTATTGTCTTTGCGCCTGCGCTGATCGGTTTCCTGCCGATGATTATTAACGTGGTGCTGCTGCTGCTGGCCTGGGGGCTGGCGGGCTTCATCGCGGGGCGCATCGTGCGCGGCAGAAGCTACGGCCTGATTGGTAATATCGCAATGGGCTTGCTGGGCGGCTTCGTCGGCAGCCTGATCGTGTGGGTGCTGGGGCTGGGGTCGTTCTTCAGCTTTCCGTTTGCGAATATCGTCATTGGCGTGTTTGGCGCGATGCTGCTGGTTTTCCTGGCGCGTTTGATTGATGGCGCGAGCGCGAGCCGCTGAGTTTTCATCCCGGCAAAATAATTGACCTGGTTTGCGGACACGGCTTGCCGTGCCCCTACGAGCGATGCCCTGTAGGGACACCCTTCTAGGCGTGCGGGCGGCGTCAGCCGCCTTGCCGATGTTGCAAAAACTTGACGTGTTTTTTAGCCGGAAAAGCCCAACCCGATATAATCCCCCCGAACCATTCATAGAATTTTAAGCGTTTAAGGCCAATACAAACGCATTGGCTCTATGCGGCTTAATGCTTTGGGTGCACAATGAATGTTCTTGTGTTGGGTCAGAACTGCACATAAGAGTTCACTCAGCACTTATCCGTAATTTATCGACAAGCACTCGAGTGGGGAGATTGCGCACGTTATGAGTTCCGGCTTACAAACGTGGAAACGCATGATGGGCTATCTAAAGCCCTACACCCGATGGGTCGCGCTGGCGCTGATAGGGGCGTTGGGCCTGAACCTGTTGGGTATCGCAATTCCGTTCATCCTGGAACGGGTCATCGACATTGGCATTGCAAACGGCGACGCGGCGTTCATGATCGCAGCAGGCGGCCTCGTGATTTTACTGGGTGTGCTGCGTGGCGTATCGGGCTTTTTCTCGCGCTATTTTGGCGAACGCCTGTCGCACTTCATCGCCTACGACATCCGCAACGAAGTTTACGACAAGGTGCAGGGCTTGCCGTCCACGTATCACGATAATGCGCATGTCGGCACGATGATTACCCGTGCGATCAGCGATGTGAACGAGATTCAGCGCTACTTTGCCTTTGGTCTGCTGGATACACTGAACCTATCGCTGCTGATTGGTGGCGTGGCGGTTGTCATGTTCTTAACGAACCCGCTGCTAGCCTTCATCGCCTTCGTGCCGATTTTCGTGCTGGGCTTCCTGTCTACGCGCTTTGCATCGGAGGTGGGGCCGCGTTGGGGTCAGATCATGGAGCGCATTCAGACGCTCAGCAACCACATTCAGGAAAACGCGCTCGGTCATGAGGTGGTGCGCGTGTTCGCACGCGAAGATCACGAGATCGAGACCTTCGGGCGGCAGAATGAGCGGCTGTATGAGGAGCAACTCAGCTTCATCAACCTATGGGCGTCGTTTCTGCCGACCAGCGCCTTTCTCGCGGCGGCATCGACTGCACTGACGCTGTTCTTCGGCGGCTTATTCGCGACACAGGGCTTCGGCGGCATCACGGTGGGCACGGTGGTCGCGTTCAACGCTTACGTGTTCATGATTGCTAACCCGGTGCGCTTCATGGGCTTCGTGATCCTGCTGACGACGCAGGGCATCGCCAGTGCGCAGCGTGCATTTGAAATCCTGGACGAGCCGAACGCGATGCCTAACGACCCGGATGCCTTCAAGCTGCCGGAAATCAAGGGGCGCGTGAAGTTCGAGCGTGTGGGCTTCGCCTATGATGGCGGTGAAACCGTGCTGCAAGACATCAGCCTTGAAGCGAAGCCGGGCCAGGTGATCGCCGTTGTGGGCGCGACGGGTTCAGGCAAGACGACGCTTGTGCAGCTTATCCCGCGTTACTATGACGTGACATCCGGGCGCATCCTGATTGATGGGCACGACATACGTCATGTGGAATTGCACAGCCTGCGCCGCCAGATCGGTATCGTGCAGCAGCGCACGCTGCTTTTCTCCGCGACGATTCACGAGAACATCGCCTACGGTCGGCCCGATGCCAGCCGCGAAGAGGTGATCGAAGCAGCGAAGGCTGCGAACGCGCACGACTTCATCATGAGCTTCCCGAAGGGCTATGACACGCTGGTGGGTGAGCGCGGTGTGACGCTTTCGGGCGGCCAGCGGCAGCGTACCGCCATCGCACGCGCCATCTTGATTGATCCGCGCATTCTCATCCTGGACGATTCGACCAGCAGCGTCGATACACAGACGGAGTTTCTGATCCAGCAAGCACTAGAGCGCATCATGGTGGGGCGCGTGAGCTTTGTGGTGGCGCAGCGCCTGAGCACGGTGCTGAACGCTGATCTAATCCTGGTGCTGGATAAGGGCCGCATCGTGGAACGCGGCACGCATGAACGCCTGCTGCAACAGGGCGGCCTGTACCGCGATATTTACCGCCTGCAACTGGAAGAACAAGACCGCGCCCGCCGCGAAGCCTCTTTTGAGGGCACTTTGCGCCCACTGAAGCAGCGTAAGGATAAGCACGACGATAAACGTGCTACAGAAGAATACAGGGGCATCATAGACCGAGTTGGGGGAGATTAACGTATGGCTGTCGGCAGTGTGGAGATCGAGAAAGAAGAGCAGATACGCGGCTTTGATTGGGCCGTGACCAGACGGCTTGCCGGCTATCTGGTGCCGCATCGCCGCCGCCTGCTGCTGGCGGTGTTTGCGATGCTGTTCAGCGTGTTTGCGACTGTGTTGGGGCCGCCGCTGATCGGTTATGCGGTGGACGAGGGCGTGCAGAACGGCGATATGACGATTGTGGGCCTGGGTGTATTCGGCTATCTGATTATTCAGGCGCTGGGCTTCATCGGCTTCCGCGTGCAGCTATCCAACATGGCGGCAGCAGGCCAGAGCATCATTCAGCAGTTGCGCGATGAGCTTTTCGTTCATGTGCAGCAGCTTTCGGTGTCGTTTTTCGCCCGCTATGAAGCAGGCCGCCTGATCGCCCGTATCATCAGCGATGTGAATACGCTGCGCGAGGCGATTACGTTTGCAGTGGTTGGCAGCATCCGTGAAGTGCTGACGCTGTTCGGCATTCTTATCACCATGATGCTGATTAACCTGCCGCTGACGCTGGTGGCTTTCGGCGTGCTGATCGCGCTGGGTATCATCGCGAACGTGTGGCGCATCTATGCACGTCAGGCTTACCTGCGCGTGACGGAAACCAACGCCGTTGTGAACGCGGAGCTATCCGAGGCGTTCAACGCGGTGCGCGTAACGCAGGCGTTCAATCGCGAGGTCCACAACTACGGGCGCTTCATGGGCAACATCAACGACGACAACCGGGGCGCTTATGTCTATGCGGCGCTGATCTCCGGCTTCTTCTTCCCTAGCATTGAATTGATCAGCGGTGTGGCGACGGGCGCACTGATTACGGTGGGCGGTACGCTGGTGCTGCAACAAGACCTGACCGTGTTTACGCTGGTGACGTTTGTGCTGTACATCGAGCAGTTTTTCTTCCCGATTCGTATGCTGGCACAGCGCTACAACCTGTTTCAAGCGGTGATGGCCGCCGGTTATAAGATTTTCCGCTTGATGGATGAGGGCATCGAGATTCAGGATAAGCCGACTGCGGTTGATCTGCCGCCTGTTGAGGGCCACGTAAAATACGATGATGTCTGGTTTACCTACACCGACGAGGACGAGATGGTGCTCAAGGGTGTGACGTTGGATGTGCCCGCCGGAACCCGTGTGGCTTTTGTGGGGCACACGGGCGCAGGCAAGACGACCATGATTAAGCTGCTGATGCGCTTTCATGACATCACACGCGGCAGCCTGTCCGTCGATGGTTATAAGGTCAGCGAGGTGACGCAACGCAGCCTACGCCGTCAGATTGGCGTGGTGCCGCAGGACACACACCTGTTTTCCGGCTCTGTGATGGACAATCTGCGCTATGGTCGTCTGGATGCGACAGATGACGAGGTGATCGAAGCCGCTAAGACGGTTGGTGCGCACGAATTTATTATGCACCTGCAAAATGGCTATGATACGGATGTGCGCGAGGGCGGTACGCTGCTCTCGACGGGGCAGCGGCAATTGCTGGCCTATGCGCGTGCGTTGCTGGCTGATCCGCGTGTGTTGATTTTGGACGAGGCCACCAGCAACATCGACACGCAGACCGAAAAGCTAATTCAGGATGCGCTGGATAAGCTGTTGGAAGGGCGCACCAGCTTTGTGATTGCGCACCGCCTGAGTACGATTGTGGAATCCGACATCATTGTGGTGATGGAGCACGGCAAAATCATCGAGATGGGGTCACACGAGGAATTGCTGGCGCAGCGCGGCAAGTATCACGAGTTGTATACGCTGGCATAATTGGAGAAACGAAAACGGATCGGTATGATGGCAGGGGCTTAGCGTGCTAAGCCCTGGGCGCAATGCATTGCGCCCCTACAAATCCGTTTTCATGTCCCCATGTTTCTATGGCTTCGGGCAGATGATATCATGCTCTGGCATGACGTTTGTCTCGGCCAGATACTCCAGCCCCGCACGATCCGCGATGAACACCTCTCGGCCTTCTTTACGCAGCAGGCCCGCATTCAGCAGGCCGCGCAGGGCACGCCCCACGACCTCCCGTGTGGTGCCCAGGATTGAGGCGATTTCTTGCTGTGTGAGTTGCGTGGGTGCCTCTGCGATCTGCTCTGCGTAGGTGGTTTCTCGTAAGAACAGCTTGGCCAAACGCGATGGAATCGTGCGGAAGGTCATATCTTCCAGGCGTTCGATGTATTCGCGGTTGACCTGTGCCAACGCTCGCACGTAATTGAGCAGGAAATCGCGCTCGTTTGCCATGAGTTCGATAAGCTGTTCGTGGCCGATGCGTACCACAGTGGCATTCGTGACCGCAACGGCGTTATAGGGGTTGTGTCGGCCATCCACCGAGGCCACTTCGTTAAACGACGCAGTGGGGCGCAACAGGCTCAGGGTATGCATACGCCCTTCCGGGCTGATGCGATAGATGCGAACCAGCCCTTCATCGACCACATGAAAGCCTGCACAGCTTTCGTTTTCACGGAAGATGACCGCACCAGCCTGATAAAAATGGCTGTGGGCGGCTTTATCGAGGCGTTGCAGCACATCCGGCCCCAGGCCAGCAAAGCACGTTACTTTATCCCAATTGATTGACATGGGCGTTCCTGAAATTCACTAATGGCAAAGGGATCGGCTCTTGTTATAAAAATTGCGCTAGCGCGACCAGCAGCACGAATAGCAGCGCTGCCAGCAGGCCCATATTGCGCAGATCACGCAGCACGAAGCCGTATTCGGCTCGTAGCTCGTCGTTGCCGACCTGTTTGGTAGGATGCGAGAGCAGGTAGGCGATCTGTTCCTGATCGAGTTCTTCGCCTTTGCGCTTGGCGCGTGCGAGTTGTTCGGGCGTTACCTGGCGCTGTGTGCGGCGGCGTGACGCGCTGCTGCTGGCTGTGCTGGCGCGGCGGCGTTCACGTGCGCGTTGTGCTCTTGCTGCGGCTGTTTGGTCTGCGTCTGTTGCTCCAACTTCTGGTTCTTGCTCGGTTTCGGCTGCTGCGACGGTCTCAGCGGCTTCTGCTGCGACGGCTTCCGGTTGCAGGTTGCTAGCTTCTTCAGCGATGGCTTCGCGCTGTTCATCGACCTCAGCGGCTTCTTGCGGCTTGGTCGGTTCAGGTGCGGCCTCTAAGCCCGCTTGCTGGCGTGCGCGTTGCAGCGTCTCCTGCGGGATATTGGGCTTGGTGCTCTTGCTTTTCTTTTTGCTGCGGCGTTTGGACATGTTTCGTTGTGCTCTCTTGTGTGTATGGGTTCATTCATAGAATCTTGCGTGGGGGCGCAGCGTGCTGCGCCCTGGGTGCAATGCATTGCACCCCTACAGATTGTTCGGGTTGATTGCCGCTCATCCGTTAGATGTCTACGCGGTCTGCGTAGATGATATAGCGCTTGTCATTCACTCGGTAAGGATAGCATGAGATCAGCGTTGCGGTTGCGCCGCCGCGTGGGTCCATCACATGCACGGCGTCCGGTTCTACGATGTCGAAGCCTGTGATGATATAGGTGTAGACCTGCGATTGTGTGCGTACCTGGAATTCCATGCCGACCTCTAGCTGATCGAGATGCCTGAAGATTTCACCGAAGATGTCGTTATGCGCGGCCAGCACGAGGTTGCCATCCGAGTCAGCGGGGTTCACGCCGTTTTGCAACTGGCCGACGCCACTCTTGAGCGCTTCCCAGTCTACGCCCTGTACGATCACATGGTCAACGTCAATCTGTGGGATGATGACCTGTAGCGCGGTTTCGCTGGTGACCGGAGCGCGTTCGATTTCGGGCGGCAGGAAGATTTCATTGGCGACCTGGGCACGCAGCCCGACCGGGATTTCCTCGAAGTTGAATTGGCCACCGTTGGGGCCGATGGGTGGTGTGTGGCCACCCGGCAACACGATGTCGGCTAGCTGCAATTGCGGTGTCGGTGCAATCGTAGGGATGCTGGCGCGGATTTGTGCGTCGGCCTGGGCCTGGATTTCGGCGGTTTCGCGCTCCAGGGTACCGACGCTCTGAAATAGACCGACGCCGATCACCAGCAACCCGATCATCGCGGCTACTTCCAGCACAAGCAAGGAGCGGTCTATAAAATCACGCCAGATGCGGGCGGCGTCCGGGTTCTGCTTGCGGTAGCTGCTGTGGTCGATGTCGTCTTCAAAGCGTGGCGCGTCGGGCCTGGGCTTGGCTTTGCGGGCGCTGCCCTGCGGTAGCTCGATGGTACGGGCCGGTAAGCCGCTGCTGTCGCTGTGGGCCGCCGCGAAGGGGTCCGTTTCGCGGGCTGCTGGCTGTGGTGCTGCGTTCGCGTCTGCTGTGCCTGTGTCGATCACACGGCCAGCGTTTTTCATGCGGCGCAGACGACCCTGCCGTGCTTGCCGCTTCTTGATGGCCAGCACACGTTCTAATTCTTCAATTGAAAGGTCATCGACTGGGCGACGGTCTGGCATGGGCGCTTATTTTCTCAATGTTTGCATATAGATCGGGCGCATTGTCAGGTGGTTGGCCCGTATTCGGTTCGGTTACGATTATACTGTGCTGGTGAACCTGTGCAATGGTTGCGGGGTGAGCTATACCGTAACCTTTTGACATGCAGCACGGTATAGTATAAAAGCCGCTGTGCTGAGATTAACTTTAACTTCAAGCGGGAGTGGCACACGTGGAGCGTGGCGAGGAAAAACGCCTGCTGAAACAAGCGCAAAACGGCGATCAGGCGGCATTTGCGGCGTTATATCAGGCCAATGTGCAGAAGATTTACCGCTACGTGTATTACCGCGTCAACGATGCGCAACTGGCCGAGGACCTGACGGGGGATGTCTTCATCAGGGCAATTGAGGGCTTGCCGCGCTACCAGGATACGGGGACGCCGTTTTTAGCGTGGTTGTACCGCATCGCGCACGCCCGCGTGGTTGACCACTATCGGCGGCAGAACCGCCGCCCGACGGAAAGCGCCATCGACGCGCAACCGCTGCCGATGGATGTCGATATGGATGAACGCATGTTGCGCCGACAGGTGGCCGAGGCGTTGCGCGGCGCGATCGCCGGCCTGACGGCAGATCAACAGCAGGTGATTATCCTGCGCTTTATCGAGGGCCACCGTATCGACGCGGTAGCGACGCAGATGGGCAAGAAGCCCAACGCGATTAAAGCCTTGCAGCACCGGGCGCTGCGAGCGCTGGCGAGCCGTCTGGCACGCTCTGGTTTGGATGTGGATTCGATTTTGGCAGGCTTATCGTGAGCACACAGCAATTATCACCGCAATACATTCAAATACTGGATCAATGTGTGACAGCGGTCATCGCAGGCCGCGTGAGCATTGAGGACTGTGTGGCACGCTACCCGCAGTATGCCGACGAATTGCGCACAGAGCTACAGGTGGCGCTGCTGACGGCACGCCTGAAGCGCCCGACGCTGGCCGCTGAGCGTGCGGACGCGCTGCAAGAGCGCCTGGGCCGTGCTTTTGATGCGCAATTTGCGGGCCAGCAGCAGCCAGATCGAGCCAATGTGCCAGTAGCCAGCCAAGCACGGGTGATTAGGCCGAGCTTTTTCGGGGTCGCGCAGCGTTGGGCGGCTGTATTGGCGCTGGTGCTGCTGCTGGCATTGGGTGGTACGGGCGGCACGGTGGCCGCATCCGCGCAGAGTATGCCGGGTGAGCCGCTGTATAGCGTCAAACGCGCCTGGGAGGAGTTGATTGTGTTGCTGGCGTCGCTGGTGGACCAGCTAGATGAGGTGTGGTTGCATCTGGCGCAGGTGCGCTATGAAGAGCTGCTTTTTATTGAGGGCGATGTGTTGCTGACGCCGCAATTGCTGGATGACCTCGCGCTGGCGCTACAATCCGCGACGCAGAACGCCAGCGGCGACAGCGCACAACGCTTAAACGACTTCTTGCAGCAGGCACGCACAGAGCTTACTCAGCTTGACGTGCAGCCCAATTATCGGCGCAATTTTGAACGGGTACTGCTGCTGCTATCGCCACAGCAAGACCCGACCCGCGATGCAAACGGCGGCTTCGTGCCGTTTATGGGCAGCCTGGATGACGTGCCGACGCTAACACCGACGCGGACACTATCGCCAGCAGCGGATGCGCCGACGCCGCAGGCATCACAGACTATGCAGACCGTGCCGCCATCCACGACGCCGCAAAGCAGCACAGCGACAGCAAGCCACACACCAACGGCCACATTGACAAATACAGCGACGGTCAGGCCCTCGCGCACGCCGACGCCCTCGCGCACGCCGACGCCCTCGCGCACGCCGATCACGCCTTCAGCCACGTTTACCCCCTCATGGACGCCGCTGCCGTTGCCTGGTGAGCAGTTTACGCCGCCGCCACCCGTTAACCCGCTGGTGACAGTCGATATACCGCCGCCGATCATCGTGCCGAGCAGCACACCCCTGGTGGGCGACCCGACGCCCGACCCCGGCCTGGATTTTATCATCAGGGAGACGCAGCGCGCCGCGTACATCACGCAGACCGCCGCCGCATCGACTGAGGAGCCGTTGCCTTAGTAAAGCGCCTTGTTGGGCGCGGACAGGCACGTGGGCCTGTCCCTGTGCAAAACGCTGTAGGGGCGACCGCACGAGGTCGCCCGCTGCCGTAGGCACAAACCGCACATGCAGCGATTACGCGCTGCTGATATAATTCAAACGTGGCGATACAACCTTACCAACGTGTCGTCGTATATAATTATGGCGGGGCGGCATCTGCATCCACGATAGCCTGCAAAATGCGTATCGCGTAAGGCTGAGTGGACATGCTGTGGCTTTCAGATTTATACTAGGCATACGCAATTTGCAATTCAACGCAGGAACGCTATGATTCGCTTTAAACGACGCAATACCGCGTGGCTCATCTCGCTGGCGCTGTTGATCGGCTTCGCGTTGCTAGCAGCACCCGTAACACCAGCGCTACAGGCGGCTTTGCTGGGTATCTTTGTCGTGGCGGCGTTGGCGTCGTCCTTTGAACTGGGGCGCGAACGTCAGACCTTGATTGAGGCGATCCGCAAAGCACCGTTGCGCCAGCGCATCAGCCCACAGGCCAAAGAAGCCGCCGAACGCGCTAAAAGCCGGGGTGGGTTCGTGAATGACCGCCTGATGATGCTGGACCTGGGCTTAATTATCAACCATACCAGCTATGAGGGCATGGTCATGCGCCGCACGCGCAACGTCTCTAAGGATGATGATGCTGTGCGCCCCTTCGTCACGCTGTATGTGGACCCTGAGGAGGCGGATCGGCACGCGGTGCTGCGCTTCGAGATATACAACGAGCACGGCGAGCAGCAGTACGTGCATGAGATGAAGCCTTACCTGCGCGATGGCGAAGTGACGATCATGGCGGATTATCACCTGCCATTAGCGGGCAATGACGATATTCGCGGCGGCGGTAGCTGGGATATGCGCGTTTATATGGATGGTAACCTGGTCGGGATGCACGACTTTTCGTTTGCGCCCTCCCTGGAGGAGCGCAGCAGCCGCCTAGCCGGTGAACGTGGCACGGCAAGCGGCATGGCATACTATGACATCATCGACGAAGAAGAACAAGAGATGTCGGTGACTTTGCAGGACCTGCTACAACAGGAACGCGCAGCGTCAACGAGTAACCGCACGAGCCGTAGACGCAGTTAGCACGGAGTAAACCCCCTCATGGACTTCAGTAATAATCGCAATACGTTGCTTTTGGCCTTCATCCTCTTGATGTTAGGTGGCGTGGCGCTACTAGAAGAAAGCGCCCTGGTCGTGATGATCCTGTTAGGTTTGCTGTTTCTGGTGCGCCAATTCGACAACAGCACGTTGGCTGCGTCCGCGACTTATGGCTATGAAGAAGATTACGACGACGACTATGAGTATGAGTACGCCGAACGCCAGAATCGCCAGGCGCAGACCGAACCGGTCTATCGTCATGCGCTGGAATCGGTGCAGGCGGCGGGCATGAACCCGGATCAGGTGCAGGTGCTGACGGTGGACATCGGCGTGATGGCCTTCAAGGATAACGAAGAGCCGGAGGTGTATCGGACCTGGTCGCTGCCGGATGACGCCGACTACATTCAGCCCTTCGTGCAGCTACGCCTACCACAGAAGGCAACAGGCGAGGTGAGGTTTGAAATGCTGGACGGGGAGGGTTCGACCATCTTCGTCAACGAGGACATGCACAAGCTAGAGCGCGGTCGCAACTTTATCTCTCCGGCGGCACGCCTGCCCATGCATGACCAGTACGGCATGGATGGTGGCTGGCAGTTGCTCGTGTATGCGGACGGTATGCTGTTGGCGGCGCATCGCTTTGAATTTTCCGAGGCGGCACAATCGGCAATTCGCCGCCACATTACGGAAGACGGCGAGATTAACACCGAATTGCGTGCTGTGATGGCCGAAAGCCGCTTGCCGAAGATGTCGCTCGATGATCTGCTGTCGTATCAGGATGAAGAAGACGACGACGACGCAGCCACCGAGAACGACCAGCAGCAAGGCTCCGGTTCTGAGCGGGCACAGCAGCGCAACGTCTAGCCCAATTTTCGTAGTACGGCTTCGGTGAAGGTGTGCGTCGATACGGCGTTGGCCGCTTGAATGTCGGCTGTGTAGAGTTTGTCTTCCAGCACGGCATAGATGGCGTCGTCAATGCGCTGGGCGGCGTCGTCTAGTCCCCAGTGATAGCGCACCAGTAGGGCGGCGCTGCGCATCATCGCAATGGGGTTAGCGCGGCCCTGACCTGCGATATCCGGCGCGGAGCCGTGCACAGGCTCGGCAATCGCCACACCGTCGCCCATATTCAGCGCGGGCGAGATGCCCAAACCGCCCCCCCAGGCTGCTGCCATATCGGACAGAATATCGCCGTACTGGTTGGAGGTCAGGATGACATCGAAGCGTGTGGGGTCCTTCACCAGCCAATAAGCCGCCGTATCGACCAGCATATCATCGGTTTGGATGCCGGGATGATGCTCACTGACCTCCAGCGCAACGCGGCGAAATAGCCCGTCTGTCTGTGGCAGCACGTTGGCCTTGTGCACAATGGTCACGCGCTGGCGTCCGTTTTGGCGTGCCAGCGCATAGGCTGTGTGGGCGATGCGCTCGGTCGCGCCACGTGTGACGACCTTCTTCGCAAAACTGCTCTGGCCATCTTCTGCCAGTTCTTCTTCTACGACGTAGACATCCTCTGTATTTTCGCGCACGACCAGCAAATCCAGCCCGGCACGCGCTGTCGGGATGGGCAAGTAGCGCGTGGGGCGGATGTTGGCGTAGGTATCGAGCTGGCGGCGCAGGCGCACGATGGGCGAAAAGTAGCCCTCCACCGGGTAGGATGGCGAACTGACGGCCCCGTACAGCACGGCCTTCGTTTGGCGTGCGAGCGCTATTGTCTCGTCGTCCAGCGAGCGCCCGGTCTCGTTGAAGTAATCCCAACCAGCGCGGCGCTGATGCGCCTGTAAATTCGGCAAGACGGCCTGTAGCACCTGCAATGCAGCGGGTACGACCTCATGCCCGATGTCATCACCTTCAATAACGCAGATTTCCATGTGGGTTTCGTGGCCTCGTTGAATGCTTTGCGCCTCTGGCTTGCCTACTTGATTGAACTGAACTTGATTGAACTAAATTGAACTGAATTGAATGTGCTGCTGTTGCTGCTGCGTCTGTAACTATTCAGGCCAGTCTGTGTGTGTCGCCACTGGCTAAAGCCAGCGGCTGCCGCAGGGCCAAGCCCCCTGAAGGGGGCTATTGCACGCTGCATACAGCCTGCTTGAGCAGGCTTGTCGGTACCGGA
>DAOTTW010000064.1:0-28902 GCA_034437615.1 Anaerolineae bacterium
ATAAACCAGCAGGAGGGCCATGGCATCCACGACCATCAGCGCCCCATACCGTATCGCATAATTCACGATATTAAACGAGGCCGAGGGACTTTGTCCCTCAGCCTGAGCAGCAGCATTCGGTTGGATGCTCATGAGTTTGGTCTGCGTCTACTGCTCTAGCGACGTGCGGATTTGCTCGGCGGCCTGCATGAAGGCGGCTTCACCATCAAGCTGACCCTGCGCGATCAGGTTCAGCGCGTCGGTCCAGGGCGTCCAGACGGAACCCATTTCCGGGATGGCAGGCATGGCGAGCGCCTCGGCACCAGCCTCAGCAAAGGCGGGGAAGTAGGGGTTGGTGGCGTTGGCTAGTGCTGGTTCGTAGGCGGCAGGGCGTGCGCGGCCCAGGTGTTCCATGGGTGTCGCCGTAACTTCCTCGAAGCCATCGGCGGTTTCGTATTCGATGGTCACTTCGATTTCGTTGCTGGCGATGAAATCGAGCAGGAACAATTCGGCCAGCAGTTGCTTATCGCTGAAGCTGCTAATCATGAAGCCTTGCACGCCGAGGAAGGGCTGCGCAGCACCAGCAGGGCCAGCGGGCAGCGCTGCGATCTCGAACGGTACATCAGCGAGGCTGAGGCGTTCCAGGTTCCAGGGACCAGCGATGAACATGGCGGCGTCGCCTGCTTCAAACAGGGAAAGAACGGCGTCATCTGCGATGGTTTCCGGTTGTAGGCCCGCTTCGACCATGCCATCAAACCACTGTGCGGCAGCGATGGAGCCTTCGGTGTCGATGCCGAGGTCATCAGCCACATAGTTACCCTGCTCATCGAAGCCGAAGACGTAGCCACCAAAGGCCGTCTGAATGCCGAAGAACAGGTAGGGGTTGCCAGTGGCGATTACGAAACCACGCTGTTCGCCATCGCTAGCTTCGGAGATGGCCGCGCTTATCTCTTGGGCTTCTTCCCAGGTTGCGGGCGGTGCATCGTAGCCGAATTCGGCCAGCATGTCCGGGTTGTAGGCCAGCGCCACGTTCTCGGTGTATTGTGGCATGGCGTATAGCGTGCCCTCGTAGGTGAAGGCTTCTTTTGCGACCTCTACGAAATCGTCGGCTTTGTCGCCCAGGTCAACTGGGGTCAGCAGGCCGTTAACGACCAATTCACCGAGCCAGTCGTGGGCACCAACGATCAGATCGGGGCCTTCGCCAGCGGGGGCGGCGGTCTTGAAGTTGTCGCGGATGTCACCGAAGGCCAACTCCTGCACCGTGATGCCGATGCCGAATTCCTGTGCGAAGAAAACCCCCAACTCTTCGATGATGACGGCACGTTGTTCATCTGCCCAGATCAGCAGGTTGTCGTCGTCCTGTGCAACGGCGGTGCTGACAGCACCCAATGCTAAAACGGCTAACAAAACAGCAATAACAAACTTACGCATTGTTAATGTACCTTTCTAAAGTGATGGCTTATTTTGTGTCCTCAGACACGATACCCTGATTATAGTCCCGAATTGCGCGTTGTCTAACATAGCTTTCATCAGATCGCGGACGTGTTTGGGTTAATTTTGACGCTCGCCCCCTGAGAGGGTTACGTAGCGTCTGTGGGATTATCGGATGTGCTGGCGTCTTTATCATCATTGTCATTGGCCACGTCATCCGGGCAGATCAGGTGCAGGTATTCCCAGGTATACATGCCCGTCGAATGGCCATCATCCCAGATGGGCTGAATGGCATAATTGCCGACGGGGTGAATGGCCTTGACGGTGTAGGAGCGTGCCGGGGTCAGCGTTAATATGTTCTCTGGTGCGTATTCCAGGCCCATGCGTGCATGTCCGCCCCGGCATTCCACACAGGGGCAGGCTTCGCGCAGTTGTGGCAGGGGATAGCGACAGGTGCGGCCATCGTTCCAGGTGATGATTAGGACGCCTTCGGTTTTGTTGAGTGTGATAGCGGTAGGTTTTGCTTGCATAGCCCGTTTACGCAGCGATACCAGCGACGATGATAGCCGTCACGATTACGCCGACGACCAGCACAACCAGCGCCAGTACGCCGATGACCGATACAAAGACGATGTTGCCACAACCGAGGTTGTTTTCTGCTTCTTCCATTGGTCTTTTTCTTTCTTTTTTTCTCGGCTTTTTTTTCTTTTTGGTAGCACCACACAATAGCGTGGTCGTGTGTTTTTGGCAGCGGACGCAGCAAGCCGCGTCCCTACACAGAACGCGATTGTAGGGACACCATTCATGGCGTCCGCCAAAAATCAGCTGCTGTCATTTTAGCGCAAGTGTCCGCTTGTAGCACCCGTCATCTGTCGCAGATGACCATGTATAATGCATTGATTATAGCTTGTCGTACTCGCTGTCTAACAACACTAAATTCATAAACAAATGTCACATGCCTGAATGTGACACCTATGAGATGATGTAGATAACTTAGTGGCCGAAAATTGAAGGTGAGGTGACAACATGATGTGGTTACATTTTAAATATTATTTGATGCGGCACGAGCAAACGATCCGCAGGGCACAGCGCATGAACGACCTCAAGCAAGAACCGGAGAATCCGCGAGCGCACCGCCGCCGTGAGCGCCGTCTGCGTCGGTTGTATGTTGGTCATCAATGATATTGGTCAGATTAACAGAGAAAGCAAAACGGATTCGGATGATGTGCGTGGGGACGCCATGCTTAGCGTCCGCAGACGGCGGACACGGCAAGCCGTGTCCCTACGACCATTCAGGCTGATTTTCATTCGTCCATAAGTCGCTACAGCTTGCGATACGCCAGAAAAAGCAGTAATGCACGGCTTACCTACGTTGGTGCGTGCGTCGCTTGTTTCTGATGCCCCCTTTGCTAAAATACCCCACCATTACTGACAACCGATTGATGGAGAAACCACCCTGATGCGTTTACGCTTGATTGCGCTTGTGCTACCCGCCTTGCTGCTTGCCGCGTGCCAGAGCAGCAACCAGTCCACTATGTACGTGCAGGAAGTCACCCGTGTTGTAACCGTTGTTGCGACAGCCATTGATAGCGGCTCTGTTGTTGCACAGGCGAATACACCCCTACCGACGGCAACCGCATCTACGATACCGAGCCAGATGCCGTCATCACCGACTGCAACGTTCACCCCGGCACCGACGACTACACCGGATGTATTCCCGACGCCATCTATCGGTGAAATCTTCGTTGCAGAACAGGTCTTTGAGCGTGGGCGTATGTTTTGGCTGGAACCTGTCAACCAAATCTGGGTGATTACACAGGATGAAGAAGGGCGCAATGCCTGGTACGTCTTCCAGGATACCTATGATGATAACGAACCGGAAAGCGACCCCAGCTTGCAGCCCCCGGCAGGGCTGATGCAGCCCATACGCGGCTTCGGCAAGCTGTGGCGCGAAAATCAGGACATTCAGGATTTGCTCGGTTGGGCGACGGATAGCGAACTCGGCTACTTCACGCGCTACGAATTTCATGCGGGTGGTGAAGTCAGTTCAGATAACGAGTACATCCCCGGCCCCGGCTATCACCTGATCGAAACGCTCGATCAGCAGGTGATCCGCTTTAATGAGGTGGATCGCACTTGGCAAATTGTCAGCTAGCGTGCATCCTAATTGCAGATGGCCGAACAGGTGCTACGAATAGACCTGATGTAAGCAATGGGGAAGCCGCATGAAAAATTTACGTCGCTGGCAAGGCTCGTCGCAGGTGGGTACATTTACCCTGGCAGCGGACGCCCGCCTGAGCCGCACGAACTACGCCGACGATCAAGCCTGGGATTTACGCTTGGGCAAGGGTGATTCGCCTGCACTGGCCCTGCAAACCACCTATGGGATGCGTGCTGGTCTTGTGAGCCTTGTGCCGATCTGGACACAAACGCAGGATGGCCACAGTATCTATCAGGCGCAGACGTATCACCAAGCGCCGCAGATGGTGCATTTTGCGCCCAACTACGTCGAAATTGAGGCGCAGTTGCTGCCCGATGTCGTGCTGAGCGCGTATTACTGGGCGCTGGAATCGCGTGCTGTGGGTGGCGTGTATAGCTTGCAGAATAACAGCAATGCGCCGCTCTCGTTGCGCTTCGAGATTTTCGGGCATGTGGTGCTGGATGGCGCTGAGCAAAGCCTCGGTCTGATCTCGATGCGGACGGGTGGCAACGCGCTGTATCTGGGTGACATCCGCACGATTTCGCCTGTGGTGATGGTGCAGGACGGTAGCACCCGTGCAGAAGCGGGCTTGAGTCCGCGTGTGGGGCGTGACCTGAAGCTGGAGCCGGGCGAAAAAGCCACTGTGCGATGGGTGCATACGGGCCTCGGTGATATGCGCCAATCGCTGAACCTGGCGCGGCGCTGGCTGGCGACAGATTGGCAACCGCACTTGCAGCAGATCAACGACGCGGCGCTGAGCCTGCCGACGCTGCAAACGGGCGACAAAGATCAGGATTTCGCGTTGGATTGGTCGTATAACCAGATTGTGCAATCCATCGTGCGGCCTGCGGGTAATTTCCCGCGTCATACCTATGTATCGCAGCGCTTCAGTGGTGTCGGCTTTAGCCCACGTGCGGATGGCAGCAAGCATTTACGCTCTTGGAGTGGCCAAGACCCCTTTGTGCTGTACAGCATCGCGCCTGTGCTGGCCACCATCGCGCCGGAGATCGCGCAGGGCTTCATCGAGAATTACATTGCGGTGCAGCAACAGGACGGCTGGATTGACCTGAAGCCCGGTGCGGCTGGCCAGCGTGCTGATTTGCTGTGTACGCCGCTGCTGGCGACGATCAGCCTGAAAATTTACGACGTAACACAGGACGCCGACTGGCTTAAGCGCGTATTCCCGCCGATGCTGCGCTTTTTCGTGCGCTGGCTCGGCAAGGATTTAGATGCAGACAACGACGGCTTCCCCGAATGGCAGGATGAGCGTCAGCAGGGCTATGTGACTTTCCCGACGTTTGGCACGAGTTTCAATTGGGCGCAGGGTGCCGATGTGCGCACGGTTGAAGGGCCGGATATGGCCGCCTATCTGCTATCCGAAGTGTACAGCTTGCAGCAGATGGCGACGGTGCTGGGCGAAGAGGCCGAACAAAAGCAACTACAAGGTTACATCGACGCGCTGCAAGAAGAACTAGCAACGCTGTGGGATGGCACGCGCTATGCCTATCGTGACCGCGACACTGATGTGACGACATCGGGCATGGTCCTGCTAGAAGGCGGTGTTGGCGACCAAGAGCATGTGCTGAAGCAGCCGTTTGTCGTGCCGAACCGCGTGATTTTGCGTGTTATCGGCGGTGCACGCCACGTACCCCGTGTGACCGCCTATGTGAAGGGCCTGGATGCGGACGGCAACGCTATCAGTGCGACGATTGAGCCGGATGATTTCCGTTGGCAGTACCGCGAAGGCGTGGCCACCACACAGCAGGTCTTTTCACAGGTCGATAGCATCCACTGTGAGGGCCTGAGCCGCGTCTACAAGATTGACGCACACACAGTTGATACAACCGGGCTGGATGCGAACGCGCTGTTGCCGCTGTGGGCGCTGACCTACAGCGATGTAGACGCCGATAAAGCCGCCAGCCTGATTAAATTGGCGACAGATAGCGAGCACTTCTACCGCAACAACGGCATCACGATGGTTTCTGCCAAAGACAAAGATAAAAATAACGAAGGGCGCTTTGACCCGGCCAACGAAAACGGCGCTGGTGGCCTGTGGCCGTTCTGGTCGGCGCTGGTGGCCGAAGGTCTGGCTCGAAATGGTGCTGGTGACAAGGCCGCCGACGTGCTGAAGAATATGCTGAAGATGCAAGCGGATGTGTTGGAACGCGAAGGCCGTTTCTTCAGCTTTTATCACGCCGACAAAGCGACTGGCTTAGGTGAACGGCATCACTTAAGCGGCATCGTGCCCGTTAGCCTGCTGATGCAGTTGGTGGGCATTCAGGTACGCTCGCCGGGTGAGGTCGTCTATGGGGCGGCTTTTCACTGGGGGCGTGCGATCACAATTCGGCAACATGGCGTTTACGTGCGGCGCACGCGCAACAGCACGAAGATTAAATTTCCGTCAGGGCATACGGTAGAATTAGATGCAAACGCGGCTACGCAGACCTTGACAGACCCGCAACCCCTGCCGAAACCGACGCTGGTGCCGCTGGAATTGCCAGAAATTCAGCAGCCAGCACCACCCAAGCCTGCGACACCAAGCCCGCAACGTGTTATTATAGAGGTGGAACATGAAGACTGAGCGGAAAACTCATGCAGCAAAACGCATCTCGGCAGGGCTTAGGGCGGGCACAAGCCAAGCAAAACACGGATACAGACAAAGCAACGGACGCTGATAGCCGTCCAACGCTGGAATTTTTGATGCGCAGTAGCTCCGATGGGGTACTGCTGGCGGGTGCGGCGCTCAAGCTGACCCACATCAACCCGGCGGCGGCGGCTATGCTGGCCATCACGCCAGATGAAGTATTAGGGCGCAGGCCGCAGGACGTTTTTAAGCGCAACCAGGCGCTTGTCAACCTTTTTGGCAGGGACGGTGAGCAACGCTTGGATGTACGTTTGCCGCGTCAGCGCCTGGCCGTCGGTATCGCAGAGACGCTGCGAACCGGTGAACGGGTCGTACTGCTGCATGATGTGACCGAAAAGCGTGACCTCGATACGCGCCGCGATATGCTGATGCATTCAATTAGCCATGACCTGCGCAACCCGATCTCAGCAGTGGGCGGCTTTGCAGAACTCGTCGCAAAATTCGGGGACCTGAACGAACAGCAGGACCGTTTTCTGCGTCGCATCCGTCAGACCAGCGATAAATTGCAGGATGTAATTGGCTCGCTGGTCGATCTGGCCTGGATAGAAGCCGGGATGCCGTTGGCGCACGTGCCGATCCGCCTCGGTGAAGCCATCGACAAGGCCATCCGTGAGGTACGTGATCTGGCGCAGAAGCGCAGCATCGGCATTGCCACCTCACTGCAAAAGCCGCTGCCCGTTGTCATGGGCGACCCCCAACGCCTG
Organism: Anaerolineae bacterium; assembly: GCA_034437615.1. Taxonomy (GTDB): domain Bacteria; phylum Chloroflexota; class Anaerolineae; order Aggregatilineales; family Phototrophicaceae; genus DAOTTW01. The sequence goes on from DAOTTW010000064.1 coordinate 6,959, forward strand.
CATCTCGTGATTTATCACCTGCTGCATAACGCTATCATCTATTCCAGGCCGGAGGATAACATCGTTATCCATGCCTGGGGTGATGAAAATGAAGTGTATTGCAGTGTGGCCGATCAAGGCATTGGTATTGCCGATAGCGAGCTGGAATTGATCTTCGACCGCATGTATCGCTCACGCGATGAGCAGGTGCGCAATATCCCCGGTGGTGGCCTGGGCCTGACCATCGCCCGCACCATCATACGCCGTCATGGTGGCGACATCTGGGCTTCTAGCAATTTGGGCGTGGGCAGCACGTTCACTTTTGTTTTGCCTGTTGTGCAATTGTAGAATTTACCAGGGTTATACAGGACAATTAACGTAGACGAATGCGAATTGTGCACTACAATGATGCGCGATTTTGCTGATTGCAGCGATTGGCGCAAAGACAAAGTTACATGATGGCGGACCGAGATCGGATCGAGAAAATTGTAAAGTCGAGTGTGGGGCAGGTCGTCGCGATGGAGTTTCGCGACTACGCCTGGTTATGTCATGTTATTATTCCCAAGAACATCGACGGTCGTTTAAACTTCATGCAGCGCACGTTCCCACAAATGAGCGTTTTGGAACGTCAAGGCACCAATGTTTATGTAAAAATCCCTACGGAAAAACCGAAGGGCACCGCGCAAAAGGTGGTGGCGACGCGCCCGGCCAACTGGCAACCCCCGGTGAAACCGGAGCTGGTGGAACTTGAACATCAGCCCAACGTGACGCAGCGTATTTTGCCCGTTGACGAGCAGATTTATCGGCTAGGTCAGATTTACGCGGCGCTGTTTGGCGACGAAATCCGTTTGCAGATGATTGAACCGAAGCGGGCACGTATTACTATCGAGCAGGAGCTAGTCTACCCGTTCAGTCACCCGTTTTTGGATTTGCTGCCGTCACTACTGCCGAGCCTTGTGCCGATTGGCATCTACGCTGAAGAAATTGGGCGTAAATCCAGAACGGCGCTGTACCTGGGTGAGCCTGGGCAGCGCCCAGATGTCGACCATGAGGGCGTGTACATCTATATTGATGGCGCGTATCGGTCGGGCATTGGCTGCTACGGGGTGCGCTATCAGGCACCGAGGCAGCCCGAAGCCTATCTTGCTGGCGCGATGAACACCCGCGATAGCAACGGCGCAGAACTGATCGGCATTTTATCCGCGCTAGCGCATCTGGACCCGGAAATCCAGAACGTCAACATCTACACGGATTCAACTTACGTGGTGAACTGGATGCAGAACCAGGGCAAAGCATGGCTGGAACGCGCCCGCGACCGACATGGCAGCATCAGTGTGCATCACATCGGGCGCGATGATAATGTGGCGCATGTGCTGGCCAATAACCTTATCCGGCGGCTCTTCCGGCATTGATGTGCGACTAACGCTTTGGTCACTGCGTATACAGGGTAAATTGGCACAATTCAACAATCAAACAACCACGTAGAAAGTGACCCGATTTATGGCCATAATTAGCCGCCGATCTCGTAACCGCATGGGGCGCAACGCCGACAAGAACCCGATCAAAAACGAAGAACGCGCCATCCCAGAGCGCCCGATGCAGTGGTGGCGCATGATCGCGTACCTGAAGCCGTACCGCCTGCGCCTGGTGTTTGCGCTGTTCGCATTGCTTGTTAGCGCATCGCTGAGCCTGGTCTTCCCGGCGGTGATTCAGAATGTGATTGACTCTGTGTTTCAGGCAGGCGACCCGACCCTGCTGAACAACATCACGCTGGTGCTGATTGCGATTTTCCTGCTGCGTTCAATGACAACTTACATCGAAGTGTTCAACCTGGGCTTTATCGGTGAGCGTGTCGTCGTAGACATCCGCAAGAACCTGTATGAGCACCTGCAAAGCCTCTCGTTGCGTTTTTACACCGAAAGCCGCGTCGGTGAATTGGTCAGCCGCATGTCCAACGATGTCACGATGATGCGTACTGCGCTGACCAACAACCTTTCGACGGCCTTGCAGCAAAGCCTGATTATGGCCGGCGCGGTCGTGATTATGGTGGTGCTGAACTGGCGCTTGAGCATGTTTATCTTGCTGGCCGTACCGATCATCACGGGGATTGGCTTCGGTGTGGGCATTTTCATCCGGCGTTACAGCAGCCAGGTGCAGGATGAAATCGCCACTGCCACAACCGTTGCCGAAGAAGTGATGCAGAATGTGCGTGAGGTCAAGAGCTTTGCGCGTGAAGATTTTGAGATTCAGCGCTATGACGGCTCAATTGACCGCGCCTTTCACATGGCTGTCAAGGTGCTGCGCCTGAATGCTGGCTTTTCGGCGTTGATGGCCTTCATGGGTTTTGGCCTTCTGGCGCTGTTCTTGTGGTTTGGTGGCCGTGAAGTGCTGGCGGATCGCCTGACGGCGGGCGAATTGATCGCGTTTTTGATTTACGGTATCTCTGTAGCGGGTAGTTTGGCGGCGCTGGTCAACCTGTACACCGAATTTCAGAAGGCTATCGGTGCGACGAAGCGCGTCTTTGAATTGCTGGACCTGACGCCGACGGTGCAGGACAAGGCCGACGCTGTGAAACTGGACACGGTTGAGGGGCGTATCACCTTCGATAGTGTGACCTTCAGCTATGACGATCAGCAAGAGGTGCTGCACGACATCAATCTGGACATCGCACCGGGCGAGATTATCGCGCTGGTGGGGCCAAGCGGCGCAGGCAAGAGCACTATGTTTAACCTGATCCCGCGCTTTTATGATGCGACTGGCGGCATGGTCAAGCTGGATAGTGTGGATGTGCGTGATGTGACGCAGCGCAGCCTACGTGAGCAAATCGGCATCGTGCCGCAGGAAACGCTGCTATTCGGCGGCACGATCCGCGAGAATATCCTGTATGGCCGTTTGGATGCCAGCGAAGCGCATTTAATCGCCGCAGCACAAGCCGCGAATGCACACGACTTCATCATGGAATTGCCCGATCAGTATGAAACGCTGGTCGGTGAACGCGGTGTGCGCCTGAGTGGTGGGCAGCGTCAGCGCGTGGCGATTGCGCGGGCCATCCTGAAGGACCCGCGCATTTTGCTGCTGGATGAAGCGACATCCAGCCTGGATAACGAAAGCGAACATCTCGTACAAGAGGCACTAGGCCGCCTGATGCAGAACCGCACGACGGTCATCATTGCGCATCGTCTGAGTACGGTCCGGGTGGCGCACCGCATCGCCGTATTGCAGAGGGGCCGCATCGTAGAATTAGGCACACACAACGAATTGCTGGCGCAGGGCGGTGTGTTCGCGCACCTGTATGAGATGCAATTCCGTGATGAGGACCTGCAACGCCTGGACTCTGTAGAACAAGATGCACCCGAAGGACTACCGACGAAATAGCCTGTGACGATTAGGGCGACGATGAGCTTATCCGGCAAAACAGCATTGGTCACAGGCGCAACGGGCTTTCTCGGTGGGGCGCTGGCGTTGCGTCTGGCACAATCCGAAGGCGTGCAGGTGCGAGCGTTAGCACGGCGCACAGGCCGTGATGCGCATTTGCGTGCTGTGGCCAACATTCAGGTTGTGATGGGCGATGTGACCGATAGCGTGCGAATGCGAGAGATCATGCAGGGCTGTGATCTGGTGTTTCATGCGGCGGCGATGTTTGATGGTCCGCTAGCCAGGCAGCGCACCGTCAACGTGCAGGCCACACACGATTTAGCGCTACAGGCATCTGACGCTGGAGTGACGCGCTTTGTGCATGTCAGCACGATTGCTGTTTATGGCTATCGGGCGTCCGGCCTCATCACAGAGGATACACCGCAGCGACCCGGCAACGCGCCTTACAACGTCAGCAAAGCCGAAGGGGAAGCGGCATTGCTTGCGGATGCTGACCGCCTGGGATTGCCCTATAGCATCGTGCGACCGGGCATGATTATGGGGCCACGCGGCAAACAATGGACGGATACCCTGTTCAAAGTCGGTCGGCGTAACCCGGTGATCTTCGTCGGGGATGGTCAGGGCACGACGTACACCGTCGATGTGCAGGACGTGGTTGATTTGCTGGTTGTCTGCGCCACGCACCCGCAAGCGATCAAGCAAGCCTTTAACTGCGTGATGTGGCCTCATGCGACCTGGCGTGACTATCTGCTGGGCTTTAATCGTCTGGCCGGCGGCAAGGGGCGTTGGTTCGGCCTGTCGCCTGCGCTGATGCGTCCTGTCGGCACGTTATTGGATATACCGTTGCGTATGCGCGATACGCCACAGGATTTGCGGGATGTCGTCGGCTTCGTGGCAGGCGATACGCGCTTCAGCATGACGAAAGCACAGGATTTGCTTGGATGGCAGCCCAAAATCGGCATCGAAGCAGCCATTCAGCGCTGTGAGCCGTATTTGCGTGAGCAGGAGTTGCTATCGTGAATATGTTGCTGGTGCTGATCGTTGTCCTGATCGTCGGGGCGTTGATCTGGTGGCTGATCTTCGAGACGGAAGGCGTTTACCTGGGGCGGCGCGTTGTGATTGGCCTGTATGACCTGTATGCGCGGCGCTACGATAACATCAAGCAAAACGATGATGTCGAAGAACATCTACAGATCGCACAACCGCTAATGACGCTGCTGTATCCACAAACAGACGCGCTGGTGTTGGATGTGGCGACAGGTACGGGCCGCATTCCGCTGGCGCTGTGCCAACATGCACGCTTTGAGGGGCACATCTTCGCACTAGACCTCAGCAAGGGGATGCTCAAGCAGGCTGCACGCAAAATTCAGGACGAGCATTTTGAGGATTACGTGACCTTGCTATGGGGCACAGGCGAAAAGCTGCCCTTTGATGATGCGAGTTTTGACGCGATGACCTGTATGGAAGCCTGGGAATTCATGCCGGACCCCGAAGCCGCATTGAAAGAATGCATTCGTGTGTTGCGTCCCGGCGGTGTGCTGTTCACGACCAACCGCAACGACAATATCATCATGCCGGGGCGCTTGTGGCCACAGGATGAGATGCGGGCGCTGTTGCAGCAAAATGGCATCGAAGATGTGGAATTCACGCGCTGGCAGGTCGATTACACGCTGGTGTGGGGCCGCAAAGCCGGCACCGCAAAGCCTATCGGTGTGCGCACGCTTGAAGATGCGCTGTGCTGCCCGCGCTGCGGTAAGAAGGCTGTGGTGTTATGGGATGATGCGGTTTACCTGTGCGAAGCGTGCAAGGCGGAATTGCCCTACACGCCGGATGGCATCATTGCGTGTTACGCTGTGCAACATTAGCCCCTGCTGAACAGTTGCGTGTTGCCTGCGCTGGCATTATACTGGCTTCGTTCGTTCTTTAATTCACAATTGTACTGACATGAGAGGCTACTATGATGCGTAAGTTCGCGATATGGCTTGCGTTTGGCAGTTTGACTTTGTTGTTAGCAGCCTGTGGGACCCGTGCAGAACCGCAATATAACGTTCAACGCACCGCCGATGCGATTGTCGCCCAAGCCGAGCAAGAAGCCACTGCTATCGTCAGCGAGGCACGAGCACAGACCAGCACCCAAGCCGAAACAGAGCCAACCGAGGCTCCGACAGAAGCAGAAACCGCAGAAGAAGCCGAAGTAGACCCCACTGAGGCCGAACCGACACAAGTCGCGCAGGCCGCCAGCCCGACGCCAACCGATGAGCCAACCGTAGCGCCTACTGATATTCCGGCTAGCGCGACACCCGTGCCAGCTAGCGCGACGCCGATTCCACCGACAGCGACACCCGTGCCAGCTAGCGCAACGCCCGTGCCAGCGAGCGCGACACCTGTGCCAGCGAGCGCGACGCCCGTGCCAGCGACAGCAACCGACGTACCGCCTGAACCGACTGAAGTAGAGCCGACAGCAGAGCCAACCGAAGCCGCCGCCGCAGATGATATGCAGAGCGATATGGATGCAGCCACAGACGCCGAAACAAGCAGTGGTCCGCAGGGCATCGTAGAGCTAAACCCGGAATGGGAGACGATTCCCGCAGACGATGACCCGCTTGGTATTATTGTGGGGCTGGCGAACGCCAACAACGGCGAAACGCTGTTCAATCAATCCTATGAGACCAGCAGCGGCCAGTGGATGTGCAACAATTGCCACAACATCGACAACCCGAATGTAAAGATTGGGCCGAGCTTGTGGGGCATCGCAGACCGCGCTAATACCCGCGTTGAAGGCCAGGGGCCATACACCTACCTGTACAACTCCATCCTGAACTCGGATGCTTACATCGTCCCTGGCTATGAAAACAACGCCATTATGCCGCACTACGGTGGTGCAGATGGCAGCGAGCGCATTTTGTCCGATGCACAGATTTACGATCTGGTGGCCTATATATTCACGCTGGAGATGCCCGAAGAATAGGCCATGAACAGCCAATGTGAGCGGCCTTCAAACCCTCCGCTGTTTTTTAAATGGGCCTTCGTGTTATCATCAACCCAATTGTATGTGATGACCCCGGCATGAAGGTCCTTAGCGTGATTTACCTGATGCGTGAAACAACCGATGCGCAAGCCCTCAGCGCTGTACAACACTGGCTCAGCCAGAAGCCAATACAGGCTATCGTCGCCAGCCCCGCAGCAGTCGATGGGGCGCGTCGGCTGGCTGATTACCTGGACCTGACGCTACAGATTGACGATGCATGGCGCGATATTGACCAGGGCAGCATCACAGATGATTTATGGTTACGGGCTATCCTCGAACGCTGGAAGCAGGGCGAACGTGACGCGGCTTTCGTCGGCGGGGATCGTTTCGCGGATGTGTTGCGCCGCTTGCAGATTGCATTGCACCGTTTGTCCCCTGATGCAAAGACACTGGTGGTCTCCCACAACGACCTGATTCATAGCCTGGTGCCGTACCTGTGCGTCAACGCGGCAGCGCTGCAAATGCGCGATCCACTGACGCCGGGCGGCTTTGTCATCCTCGAACGCTACGACACCCGCCGCTTCATCTGCTGGTCCTGGAATCTGGTCGATCATCTCAATACGTGATGTGCTGGCTTGCATAACATCCTCAAAGCCACTATAACAACACACCATGCTGCTTATGGACAAATGAAAACAGGTGCGCATGATTTCTGTAGGAACGCCATTCTTGGCGTCCGCAGATGGCGGACACGGCTTGCCGTGTCCCTACGACCATGTAGGTCTGTTTTCGGTGATCCATTAGCTTGTATTTATTTATTCACCGCAGCAGCAATGCATTCACCACAAGGACAAAACCACCATGCAGACGGATTTACGCGGTCGTGACCTCATCAGTACGCAGGATTGGACGAAGGAAGAAATCGAGACATTGCTGGATGTCGCCTGGGACCTGAAGCGCAAGCGTGCGACAGGCGAACCCCATGCCCTGCTGCGCGATAAGGTGCTGGCCATGCTGTTCTTCTTCACCAGCACGCGCACACGCATCAGCTTTGAGGCAGGTATGGCGCAGCTTGGCGGCCACGCGCAATTTATTGACCATACCACGACGCAGATCAGTCATGGTGATACAGCGCGTGAAATCGGTCAGATCGTCGGGCGCTATACAGACGGTATCGCCATCCGCCAATGTGATTGGGGTGTCGGCAACCAGTACATCAACGCTGTGGCCGACGCAAGCCGTGCGCCTGTGCTGAATATGCAGTGTGATGTCTATCATCCGTTTCAGATATTGGCGGATATGATGACGATCATGGAGAAATTCGGGCGTGATGTGCGCGGTAAGACGATTAACGTCTCGTGGGCCTATGCCAGCAGCTATCAGAAGCCGATCAGCGTGCCACAAAGCCTGATTCTGCTGATGACGCGCTTTGGCATGAACGTGCGCCTGACGCATCCACCGGAATACAAGCTGATGCCGGACATCATTACGCAAGCCGAAGACAATGCGCGTCAATCCGGCGGTGCCTTCGAGCAGGTGGACGACTTTAAGGCTGGGTTTGACGGCGTAGACGTGGCCTATCCTAAAAGTTGGGGCGCGTTGCTGACCACATCTGACGATGCAGAAAGTGCGCGTATCGGCCAGCAATATATGGATTGGATCACGGATGATGCTTGCATGGCGCGTGCGAACGACAACGCCATTTACATGCATTGTCTGCCTGCGGACCGTGAAATTGAGGTGCGCAATAGCGTGATTGATGGCCCACAGAGCGTGGTGTATGACGAAGCCGAGAATCGCTTGCACGTGCAGAAGGCAGCTATGGCCCTAACCATGCGCTAATTTTACAGAGTTGAAATGATGACGTTTTATGGCAGAGATCAAAGAATTACGCTGTGTCGTCAACGGCCTGAGCTATCAACCGAGCGAAGTGCAATACACGTGTCCTGTTGCTGGCGAAGCCGGGACGCTGGATGTGCTCTACGATTACGATAACCTACGTGCCACGCTGGACCGCGATGCCATCAGCGCCAGCAACGAGCAGTCTGTGTGGCGCTACAAGCCAATTTTGCCGCTAGACCCCGACGACGCAGTGCCGCCCTTGCGCGTCGGCTTCACGCCGTTATATGACACGTCACGTCTGGCCGCTGCGCTGGGGGTACGTCAGGCGTGGGTGAAAGACGAGGGCACAAACCCCACAGGATCACTGAAAGACCGTGCGAGTGCGCTGGTGGTGGCGCGTGCCATGAAGCAGGGCATTACCACAGTGGCCACCGCCAGCACAGGCAACGCTGCCGCTGCATTAGCCGGTGTGGGGGCCTCTGTACCAGGGATAGACGTGGTGATCTTCGTGCCAGCAACCGCGCCAGAGGCCAAGATTGCGCAATTGCTGGTGTATGGCGCAACGGTGCTGCTGGTCGAAGATACGTATGGCGTCGCGTTTGATCTGTGCACGCAGATGTGCATGAGTGAGGGCTGGTACAGCCGCAACACAGGCGTGAATCCCTTCACGACTGAGGGCAAGAAAACTGTGGCACTGGAAATTGCCGAGCAACGAAAATGGAACGTTCCAGATGCGGTTGTCGTCAGTGTCGGTGATGGCAGCATTATCAGCGGCACCTATAAGGGCTTCTGGGATTTGCATCAACTAGGCTGGATAGAGCGGATGCCGCGTATCATCGGTGTACAAGCAGTAGGCAGTTCGCCGCTGGTGCACGCCTGGCAGAACGACATACGCGGCGAAGATATGCAATCTGTTGAGGTATACACGCTGGCGGATAGCATCTCGGCAGCGTTGCCGCGTGACCGCGTGAAAGCACTGCGGGCTGTGCGCAATACAGGTGGCGCTTATGTCGCTGTCAGCGATGAAGAGATTGTCGCAGGCATCCCCGAATTTGCACGCCTGACCGGGGTGTTTGCGGAGCCAGCCGCAGTCGCGTCTTTCGTTGGGGCGCGGCGTGCAGTACAATCAGGTTACATTCATGCAGACGACAGTGTGCTGGTAATGGCCACCGGCAATGGCCTTAAGGACGTGCGCCGTGCCCAACAAGCGGTTGCGGGCGGTCTGCGTGTGGCACCGGACCTGGATGCAATCCGACAAGCACTCAGCATAAGACACTAACCGAGATGACGAGACCTGTTTATTCCATTGTTGCGCCCGTTTACAACGAAGAGGAAGTCCTGCCGGAGTTCCACAGGCGGCTTAGCGCTGTCATGACCAACCTGGGCGAACCCTGGGAGGTCGTGATGGTTAACGATGGCAGCCGGGATGCGTCGCAGGAAATTTTGCTTAAATTGGCGGAGCAGGACGCACACGTGAAGGTGGTGACCTTTGCGCGTAACTTCGGCCATCAGATTGCGGTGACAGCAGGTGTGGATTACGCGACGGGTGAAGCCGTTATCCTGATCGACGCAGATTTGCAAGACCCGCCCGAAGTCATCCCGGATTTGATCGCCAAATGGTGCGAAGGCTACGAGGTCGTGTATGCTGTGCGTGAGCGTCGTGAGGGTGAAAGCTGGTTCAAATTAGCGACGGCCAAGATGTTTTATCGCATCATCTACCGCATTACCGATGTCGATATTCCGCTGGACACAGGCGATTTCCGCCTGATGGATGCAAAGGTTGCTGATGTGCTGCGCAGTATGCGGGAGCACAACCGCTTCATTCGTGGCATGACCAGTTGGATTGGCTTTAAGCAGACGGGCGTCGGCTATACGCGCAAACCACGCGGCGGCGGTGAATCCAAGTACCCGTTGAGCAAGATGCTTGGCTTTGCGATGGATGCAGTGACGAGTTTTTCGTATTTCCCGCTGCAAATCATGATTTACATGAGTCTGATACTTGGTGTGTTGGCGGTGTTGGCTGGTGTGATTATTTCGGCGTTGCGCATCACGATGGGGCCGGAGTTCTTCGGTGGTCAGGCGACGACGATTGTCTTGCTGCTGCTGCTGAGTTCGTTTCAGCTTTTTTTCTTGTTCATCATCGGTCAGTACGTCGCACGCATCTACGATGAAACGCGCTCACGTCCCCTGTACGTCGTTAGCGACACGCACGGCATCGACCAACAGACCATCCCGACACGTCGTAACGCTTCTGAGCGCTCTTACGCTGTCGCTTCCACAAGCGGCTTCGACGCATCGGCAGCGACAGAAACACAGACTAGTGCAGGCACAAGCAAGGGGCGGTCTCGCGGTGATGGATAAAAACAACGACGACATGCTGACGCAGGTGCAGCATTACCGAGACCTGCAATTGCATTATGAGGCCATTGACGCCGCGATTGATACCCTGCTGACAAATCATCAGACGGACACGGGTGGCTTAGCACCGGACGACCTGGCACGCTATCGCAGTTTATTTCAGCAACGGGCCGAGGTGCTGAACGAGATGCGTATTCTAGAGCAGATTTTATTCGACGAAGAATAACCGCTGCACCTGGCCACGTTGACACAATTGCCATGAAACCACATCGGAGTTATGCTGCTATGATTACCGGGCCGACGTTTGAAGAGATGCTACACCCCACAACTATCGCCCCTGATACCCGTGCACTCGCACTGGATGCCCTCAAAAACGACCCGCTGAATCCGATTAACCTGCATAACATCACGTGGCGAGACGCGAATAATCGGGTGTTTCATGTGGTGTTGCCGAAGGCATTTACGGGCGTTGATGCGAACATCGTCGTGCTGTATGGCATGGGCTTTCCGTCTGGTAGCCACAAGGTCGGTCCGGCTTATTCTGTGCTGATTGAAAAGCAGCTATTGGATGGCGTAGACCCGCAAACACACACGCTGGTATGGCCTTCAACGGGCAATTATGGCATCGGCGGCGCGTTTATCGGCTGCCGCATGGGGTACGATAGCATTGTCGTGCTGCCGGAAAATATGAGCGCCGAGCGCTATGAACGCATTGAACGCTACGGGGCGCGTATCATCCGCACCTATGGCAGCGAAAGCAACGTCAAAGAGATTTACGACGAGGTTAAGCGCCTGAGCGCTGAGAATGGCAACATCCGCGTGCTGAACCAATTTGAAGTGATGGGCAATTATCGTTTTCACTATCATGTGACGGGCAATACCATCGTAGAATTGGCCGACGAATTGCAGCAGCAGGGCATCGGGGATGGCAGAATCAGCGCCTATGTCTCTGCGATGGGTAGCGCTGGTACCATCGCCGCCGGGGACCGTATTAAGCAGGTGTGGCCGGAGCATAAAATCGTCGGGCTAGAGCCGATTCAGTGCTCGACGTTGTATAATAACGGCTACGGCTCGCATGAAATTCAGGGCATTGGCGATAAGCACGTCACATGGATTCATAACGTATGGAATATGGATGCGCTGATGTGCATTGACGATATGGCGTCTGTGCATGGATTGCGCGTTTTTGCTGAGGATGCAGGCCGCGAGGTGCTGGAAAAGCATTATGGCTTTGCTCTTGGTGAGGCGTCTTGCTACGGTGAGATTTTCGGTATCAGTGGCATATGCAATATCATCGGCGCGATAAAAACGGCTAAGTATTACAATATGGGTGCAGATGATACGATTGTGACCGTTGCTACGGATTCGATGGAGCGTTACCATTCGGTGATGTCACAGATGCAAGCGCAATATGGCGCATTGGATGAAGCGCACGCCGTCGGCACCGTTGAGCGTGTCTTTAAGGGCGCAGGGCTGGATTATGTCCTGCGTGGCACGCCGGAGACCCGCGAACGCTGGCATAACCTGAAGTATTACACCTGGGTTGAACAGCAGGGCAAGAGCGTTGAAGAACTGGATGCACAACGCGACCCGACATGGTGGCAGGGCCATCAGGCGCTCGTGACAGAGATTGACGCACAGATTAGACAACAACGTGAGGCCGTAACACCCTAGCAGCCCGTCAAACAGGATAATCGGATAAGGCTATGTACCCGGATGATCGCGTACTGGTGGGTGTCATCAGGCGTAAACGGGACCTTGTGACCCTCAAGGAACAACGGTGGTATCGCATCCCACAAAAGCGTATGTCGCGTGGCGTCTATGCTGAATATCTGGCGTTTTTCCTCAGTGGCTACATCGGCCAAAAGCACGGTGGTAGCGGCATACACTATTATGCTCGCAGGCAAGGCGTCGAGTTGGCCTATCGGCGTGATTTGCTGCCTGATGAAGCCGACAACGAAAAAGCTGATGAAGTCTATTACAAGGTGCAGGTTGGTGAGGTGATTCACCGTGTCCCGCCAATTACGAATGTGGGCAAGCGCAACATCACGTTCATTCACACGACCTGGGACCGCTTCCTAAAGGCGCAAACAATCCGCGATTTATACAGTGATGCCGATTATTTTGTGGACCGCATCTATCACGCTTTGCAGGATAAGCACTATCGCATTGAGCGTTACTGGGAGCCGGAACGCCGCGACACGGGCTATGCCCCACAGATACGGGTGCTGTGCGACAACGGTGCGACAGTGGTGGCATCCACTGAAAGCGGGGCCGATGTGGGCGTTATGCTGGATGTAAACGCCGATCAGGATGAGATTTTGCGTGCTATCACGGATCAGATCAGCCGCAATGGTGGCCCGGTTACCCTGCCTATCTACTGAATTATCTAACGAATACACAAGTTTACATGCTATGTTGATTACAAACGCCAACTTGCTCACCTGGGGCGCTGATACGGCCTATTTGACCGATTATGCCCTGTATATTGATGCTGGCCTGATTGCCGATATGGGGCCATCTGCTGAACTCGCGGCGCGTTACCCACAGGCAGAATGCTATGATGCGAACGGGCAGATTGTCATGCCGGGGAATACGTGCGCGCATACGCATTTCTACGGGGCCTATGCACGTGGGTTGGCCACACCCGGCGACCCTCCGGCGGATTTTCCGCAGATTTTGCGGCGCTTGTGGTGGTCGCTGGATCAGGCGCTAGATGCTGAAAGCGTGCGTGCGAGTGTGCTGGTTGCGTTGGTGGATGCGATCAAGCACGGCACCACCACGCTGATAGACCATCACGCCAGCCCGAATTTTATTGATGGCAGCTTGGATGTCATCGCCAATGCAGTCGATCAGGCTGGGTTACGCGCTGTGCTGTGTTATGAGGTCAGCGACCGGGGTGGTGACGACAAAGCACATGAGGGCATCGCAGAGAATTTGCGTTTCATGGCGCAAAACGCCGAGCATCCGCGTGTACGGGGGACGTTTGGCCTTCATGCGAGCTTCACGCTGAACGATGCGTTGCTACAGGCGTGCGCGGATGCGATCCCTGATGATGCCGGCTTTCACATTCATCTGGCAGAGCACGAAGCAGACGAAAACGATAGCCTATCCCGCAGTGGTCAGCGTGTGGTGCAACGCTTAGATGCCTACGGCATCTGGCGGCAGAACACGCTTGCAGCACATGGCGTACACGTCGACCACAGCGAACGCGACTTATTGCAGCAGCGTGGGGTCTGGCTGACGCATCAGCCGCGCAGCAACATGAATAACGGTGTGGGTGCTGCGGATATTGACGGGATGCTGGCGCAGGGCTTGCCCGTTTGCCTGGGTAACGATGGCATGGGCAATAATATGTTCGCAGAGTGGAAAACAGCCTATCTGCTGCAAAAGGCCGTGCATCGTGACCCACGCCGCGCCAATGGTGCCGACATCGCACGCATGGCCACACAGCATAACGCGGCTCTGCTGGCGAAATTCTTCCCGGATGCGCCGCTTGGTGAACTCCGTATCGGCGCATGTGCTGACCTTATGCTGCTGGATTACAAGCCCTATACCCCGTTGAGCGCTGGCAATGCGCCCTGGCATATCCTGTTCGGCGTCGAGGCGTCGATGGTGACGGGCACGCTGGTCGATGGCGTTTGGCTGATGCGTGAGCGCGAATTGCTGACGTTGGATGAACGCGAGGTTATGGCCGAGGCGTTGGCCATCGCGCCGAAAGTCTGGGAACGTTATCGTCGCTATGCTGAAGCTACCTGGATGCGTTAAAATGTATGGTTGTGTATCGAATTCAGTTACAATGTATTGTTGGGTTTCGGACGCACCGAGGCGCGTCCCTACACAGAACGCGATTGTAGGGACGCCGTGAACGGCGTCCGCCAAAAATCAATCGAAACGGATCGTTATTAATTAAATGCATATGGACGAAAAGCGAATACGCTAGAAAAGAGAGCGTGGTGACAAATCCGACTGATGGCGCGCTGGTTAAGACAATTGCGATATTGGGTGGGACTGGTAAAGAAGGCTCCGGGCTGGCAGTGCGCTGGGCGCTGGCTGGCTATCGTGTGCTGGTCGGCTCGCGTGAGGCTGCGAAGGCCGAAGCCCGCGTGAAAGAACTGAACGAAACGCTGGATGGTGAATACCTGTATGGCATGGCGAACGCGGACGCGGCGCAGCAGGCAGGCATCGTTGTGCTGAGCGTGCCCTACAGCGCACATCGGGCAACGCTGGAAGGCGTCAAGGCGCAGCTAGCGGGTAAAATTCTGGTGGATATTACCGTGCCGCTGCAACCGCCTGCTGTGCGGACCGTGAACCTGCCGGAAGGCGCAGCCGCAGCCCTGGAAGCACAATCCTTGCTCGGTGATGATGTCCGTGTTGTGTCGGCTTTTCAGAATGTCAGCGCGGTGAAGCTGCAAGACCCGAATAATCCGGTGGATTGCGATGTGTTGGTTTGCGCGGACGACGACGCAGCCAAAACCGAGGTCATGCAATTGATACAGGCGGCGAACCTGCGCCCGATTGATGCGGGGCCGCTGGCCAACGCAGTCGCTGCGGAATCGCTGACGCCTGTGCTGCTGTACATCAATAAGAAATACGGTGTCAAAGGGGCCGGGATTCGTATTACCGGTGTGGAATGATTGACGAATGATGGACGTGCAACCCGACGGTACAGCTTTTACAGCGGTGGCGCTGCCAGACGTGCCGCTGATACAACCCGACGATGATCTGGTTGCGGTGATTTTGGCGTCGTTACAACAAGCAGACCTTGCATTGCAGCATAATGACGTGCTGGTGATTGCATCTAAGATCGTATCGAAGGCTGAAGGCCGCTATGTGTCGCTGGCAGATGTGACACCGAGCACAGAAGCGCAAGCGGTGGCCACAGAGACGCGCAAAGACCCGCGTGTGGTGGAATTGGTGCTGCGTGAAAGCAGGCAAATCTCACGCAAGGCCCCGCATGTGCTGGTGGTCGAGCATCGGCTGGGCTTTATTTCGGCCAATGCAGGCATCGACCAATCCAATATCGACAGCGCCGACCATGATAAACCCGATGGCGATACAGGGCGCGTCCTGTTGCTGCCAACGGACCCGGACGCTTCAGCACGGGATATTCGTCAACGCCTGCGTGCTGTAACAGGGGCCTTGACTGCTGTTATCATCAGCGACACACACGGCAGGCCGTTTCGCCTGGGCAATGTCGGTGTTGCGATTGGGGTGGCGGGAATGCGTGCGTTGGTTGACTTGCGCGGAAATGTGGACTTGTACGGGCGTCCGCTGGCCATTACGATGCAAGGCTATGCGGATATGGTCGCATCGGCGGCGCATTTGCTGAGCGGTGAAGGCGCAGAGGGCCGCCCGCTGGTGTTGCTGCGTGGCCTCACGTTGCCACAGGGCGACGGCCAGGCCAGCGACCTGTATCGACCGCCGGAACAGGACCTCTACCGTTAGCGAGCCAGCCATGACCGATTCTATCCGTCAGATGAGCCAGCATGAAGCGCTGTTGCAAGCGTTACATGAGCGGCGTTCACTGCGGCGTTATCAGGCTGTACCTGTGCCGCATGACATCATCGAGGTTGTGTTGGAGGCGGGCCTCTGGGCACCGTCTGCGCATAACCGCCAGCCCTGGCGTTTTGTGGTCCTGACCACGTTTGATGCGAAGGACGGGCTGGCGCGTGCGATGGGGGCACGGCTGCGGCGCGATTTAGAGGCTGACCACGTGCCAGAGGCGATTATCAGCAAAGATGTCACACGTTCTTACGAGCGCCTGACGCTGGCCCCGGTTGTAATTGTTGTCTGCCTGACGCTGGCCGACATGGATACTTACCCCGACGAAAAACGCAGCCGTAATGAATACGTGATGGCTGTGCAGGGGGTGGCGATGGCTGGCCAAAATATGTTGCTGGCGGCGCATGGCTATGGCCTGGGCGCTTGCTGGATGTGCGCGCCGTTGTTCTGCCCGGATGTGGTGCGTGCAGCGCTGGCTCTGCCGGATGACTGGCAACCACAAGGCGCGATTACAATGGGCTACCCGGCGCAGCAGCGCAGCAAAACCCGTGAACCACTACAGACGAGGGTGCTATGGCGCTAAATTCGCAGGACAAAAATATTGTGGTGCTGGTGGGTGGTGTTGGGGGCGCAAAGCTCGCGCTTGGTTTGCAGCAGGTCGTGCCACCAGAGCGCCTGACGGTCATCGTGAACACGGGTGACGACTTCTGGCATTACGGGCTGCGCATCACGCCGGATATTGACACAGTGCTGTATACGCTGGCCCAGCGCGTGGACCCTGTAAATGGTTGGGGGCTGCAAGACGATACAACCAATGTGCTGCAAGCCCTACAGCAATACGGCGAGGATACGTGGTTTCGTTTGGGCGATCAAGACATTGCCACGCATCTGTTGCGCACGCACCTGCTGCGCAGTGGCCACAGCTTAACGCAGGTGATACACCATCTGTCAGCGCAAATGGGCATTCAGCCAACGGTTTTGCCGATGACCGATGCTGAAGTCGCCACCATTGTCGATACGGTCGAATATGGCGAACTGGCTTTTCAGACGTATTTCGTGCGCTATCGCTGGCAACCGACTGTTAAAGGCTTGCGCTATGCTGGTATCGTGCAGGCGGCCATCACAGATGCGGTTCGTCAGGCTATCACCAACGCAGATATAATTTTCTTCGGCCCGTCAAACCCCTGGTTATCGCTGGCACCGATCCTGGCTTTGCCGGGAATGCGCGATTTGCTGCGCTCACGGGATGTGCCACGTGTCGCCGTGACGCCGATTGTGCGGGGTAAGGCGCTGAAGGGTCCGGCGGCAAAGCTGATGCACGAACTCGGCTATGAGGTCAGTGCAGCGACTGTCGCGGCCTATTATGGTGACGTGCTGAACGGCTTTGTTTTTGATGCACAGGACGCCGATACCAGCGCAGGGCGCGTTGATGGCCTGAAGGTCGTTGCGCTGGATACAATTATGAGATCAGACGCCGATAAAATGCGTTTGGCTCGTCAACTTATTGATTGGATACAGAATTTAAAATGGGAAACTTCTTAAAACTATGGACCGTTGTTCCTGTTAAGCCCTTGAATCGTGCTAAAAGCCGCCTGAAAGACGTGCTGAGCGCTGAACAGCGCTACGAACTGGCACAGATGATGCTGCGGCGCGTGCTGCAAGTCGTAAGTGAGGTGCCGTTGGTGGCTGGCACGCTGATTATCAGCCGCGATACCCGTGTGCTTGGTATCGCCCGCGATTACGGCGTGGTGACGCTACAAGAGACATCGCCATCAGACCTGAACCCGGCGTTGATGCGTGCGACGGAACTCTTGCGGATACGCCAAGCCGGTGCCGTTTTGGTGCTGCCTGCTGATCTGCCGTTTATCACCCGCGAGGATGTCATGGGTCTGGCGGAGTCGGCACCGGATGCGCCGGGGGTGGTGCTATCGGGCGATCAGCATCGGGATGGCACAAACGCTATGCTGGTGAAGCCGTTGGGGTTGTTCGATTATATGTATGGACCGGGTAGCTTTGAGCGGCATCGGGTGGCAGCGCGGCTCGCTGGGGCAGAGGTTAAGATTTACGAGTCACGCGGCTTGCAACTGGATATTGATGTGCCGGAAGACCTGGAAGAATATAATCGCCGTGTGCAAGCAGGCGACTATGCTGGCGTCTTGACGCCATTTTTGCCGGATCAATCGAGTTAGGGGTTTTTATCATGGCTGAACGTGTGGCGCTTTATTTGCAGGATGCCCATTCGCTACAGGATGCGATTCGATACGTGCAGTATGCCGAGGCACGCGGCTTTGAAGCGGTCTGGCAGGCTGAAAGTCGCCTGGTGCGTGATGCGATTGTGCCGATGGCGGCTTTTGCTGCGACGACCACGCAGATCAAGGTCGGCTCCGGGGTGATTAACAACTGGACGCGCAACGCTGCGGTGATTGCCTCCACATTTTTGACGCTGGACGATTTAGCGCCGGATCGCATTTTGTGCGGCATTGGCGCATGGTGGGACCCGTTAGCGGCAAAGGTCGGCATTCAGCGCAGCAAGAACCTGCTGGCCATGCGTGAGGTCGTGACCGCTGTACGCCGCCTGCTGAACCGTGAGCGCGTGACGATGCAAGGTGAATTCGTGCAGTTGGATGATATTGAGCTAGATGTGGTGCATGGCCGCAAGGAACCGCGCAATGTGCCGATCTACATCGGTGCGACCGGGCCTAAAATGCTGGCGCTGACGGGTGAAATTGCCGATGGCGTTGTGCTGAATTATCTTGTGTCGCCCAAGTATAACGAGATGGCCATGCAGCAGCTTGAAATCGGCGCGACGAAGGCTGGACGCCACATAGACGAGATTGACCGCCCGCAGTTGGTGGTGTGCTCGGTGGACCATGACCGCAAGAGGGCGTTGGATGGTGCGCGCAAGCTGGTGACGCAGTATCTTGGTCAGCAACCGCATATCATGAAGGCCAGCGGCGTCAGCCAGGATTTATTAGACGAGATTAACCAGGTGTTGACGTGGCCAGCGACGGAAGAACAGATCGAAGCGGCGATGCAGCTTGTGCCGGATGATGTCGTGCAGATGATTACGGCATCGGGCACGCCGGATGAGGTACGTGCGAAGGTGCAGGAATACACCAGCACAGGCGCAACCTGTCCGATTTTGTATCCGCTGGGTGATGACGTGGAAATGATGATCGACACCTTCGCCACCAAAACCAACGTTTAGCGTCATCCAAGACGGCCTATGCAGCGTAAGCAACACCACCGCCAAAATCTGATGATCTTTGCAGCACTCAGCGTTGTGACGGCGCTGGTGTTCTGCATTTTCACGTTGGCTGGCATCTCTGGTGGGCGCGGTGAACTGCTGATGCCGCTGGATGATGTGTATATCCATTTTCAGTATGCCAAACAAATCGCGAACGGTCAGCCTTATATCTACAACCCTGGCGACCCGCCGACATCCGGCGCGACGAGCTTTATTTATCCCTGGTTGTTGGCGCTGGGGTATTGGCTTGGCTTCACGGGGCTGAATCTGGGCTGGTGGGCGCTGCTGCTTGGGGCTGTGGCCTTGCTGATCTCGCTGAATGCGCTGTATTGGCTGTGCTTGGCGCTGGGTCTGCCGCGTAGCCTGAGCTTATTCACAGCGCTGGTGTTTGGCCTGACCGGAACCTTTGCGTGGCATTTTATGAGCGGCATGGAGACCGGGCTGATGGTGGCGTTTACGCTGCTGACGCTGCTGATGGTCGTGCAGCGCAACCTGTGGGGATTTGCGCTGGCGGGGTCGTTGCTGGCGATCACGCGGCCAGAGGGCAGCATCATGGCGGCGATAGCGTCGTTGCTGATGCTGCCGCGTTTGTGGCGGCATGTGGCGCGGCGCTGGTATCTGCTGGTTGTGTTTTTGCCTGTGGTAGCCATTTTCGCGCAGCCCGCGCTGAATTACCTGATTACGGGCACAGTCGTAGCGTCCGGGTCGCAGGCGAAAAGCGTTTTCGGTAGCATTCCGTTCGATTTGGGCGCTGTGGTGAGCCGCATCATCAGGCAATTTAGCCGCATGTGGCTGGAATTTATTACGGGTTATAGCCCGCTACAGGGCTGGTATCTGCCGCCGCTGAGCGGGCTGCTGGGTGTGCTGGGGGCTGTGTTGCTGCTATTCCGGCGTGAGTGGCGCTCGGTGGGTTTGGCGTTATTGGGCTGGTTTGTGGTCGTTTCTGGCGCAATTAGCACATTGGATACAACTTTTTGGCACTTCAAGCGCTATCAGGTGCCACTAATGGCGTTGTTCTTACCGTTGGCTGTTTATGCAATATTTACGATTGTGAGATTTGTGCAGCGCAGAGACGCCATTATTAGCATTCGGACAAACGAACAGATAAGCGTTCAGCGCATCCCTGCAATTTATAAAACTAATATTTCTAAAGCTCATGCATATACTATAATTATCGCGATTATGTTGAGTGTAGCATTTCTGCTGCCGCTATTCGCGCAGTTTGTGCATTACCACGCGGCCAACGTCGGTTATGTGCAGGCGCAACCCTTGCAGATGGCGCGTTGGTTGGCGGCAAACACGCCGGAAGATGCGACGGTGGCCGTGCACGACGTAGGCGTGATGCGCTATATAGGTGAACGGCGCACGCTGGACATCGTTGGGCTGACGACAGCGAGCGCGGCGCAATATTGGCGCAATGGTCCCGGCGCTGTAGCAGAATTCATCATGCGCGAACAGCCTGATTACATCGCGTCGTATGGGCGTGGGCACGGCTATGGGCTGGGGATGCTGGCGGATACCGATTTATACGCGAATCAGCTTGCGGGTTTTCCGGTGGATATAGAACCGCATTTGAATGTGGCACTGGCGGCGGCTTTTCAGGCGATTTATCAGCCGGATTTCCTGACGGAAATGCCAGAGGCCACTTATGCAACCGACAAGCTGGCGAACGAATACTTCGTCGTTACACAGCAAGACTGGTGGCGCACGCTTGACCCGAAGCCGCCACAACGGACGATCAATGTAGCTGATCCCGCTTCAGAGGCGCGTGTCGGTTATACCTGGGATGGGTACGTTGGGGGCAATGCTACCAGCGTCTATGAATGGCGCTATCCGGTGGCGCTGATCCCCGACGTGATCGGCAGCTATGAGTGGCCTGTTCTGGATGCGGTGCGCCGCTTGGATGGCTTTGAGGAATTCACGATTTCGCACCTTGACCCGACTTATGGGCTGTTGCTGACGACGCGGTTACATTCCATTGCGGCGGGTGAACTGCGCGTCTTTGCGAATGGGGCATTGGTCGATGAAAGTATCGTGATACAGCAACCGGGTTTCTGGCAGGACGTCAGAACGTGGATTCCACCTGCCCACATTGACGAGACGACGACTATTCGCGTTGAAGCAGACATAAGTGGGGATCAACCTTATGAGCCAGCACGCCATGCTTTGTTACAGATGCGCCTGGAGCCACCAGCAAGAGAAGCCGCGCCGATAGCCACATATCAGGACGAAGCCCTGCAACTATTGAGCGTCGATCAAACCTTGCAAGGGGAAGCTGTTCAGTTTCCGAACCGGCTCTGGCTAGAGTTGGGGTGGTACAGTGAGGGTAACGCCAGTGGCGATTATCGCTTCTTCGCACATTTGTACGATGATGTCAACCAAGCACCCGTTGCGCAGGTTGACCGCTACCTGGATTGGGGTAATGTGCCTGTGGGCAATTTGCTGCACGGGATTTTAAGCGAACGTTTTACCATTTTCACGAGTGGTCTGCCGCCGGGGGTGTATCAACTCGCTATCGGCTTTTATAATCCGCAAACGAACGAACGACTGATGCCTGAAAGCAACGTCTACGAAATATCACCGGACGGGCGTTTATTCCTGGGCGAAGTCGTCATCCCGTCAATAGAGTAAACAATCATGGTAGACGATCAATAGAGTAAACAATCATGG
>DAOTTW010000065.1:0-2412 GCA_034437615.1 Anaerolineae bacterium
CTGGAACCATGACGCGTCGTGCGCAGTATTTCTGCAAAAACGAAGGTGAGTTCGATGAAATAACCCTCAACCATCGGCAGAATCCCACGATTGTTGATCTCACCGCGTTCCCAACGAATTTGTAACGCCTGGTTGATCTCGCAAAAGACCGGATGCGTTTGCACAAGTTTGAGAATGCGTTCAAAGCGGTCACTTTGACCCAGTGAAGTGTAGTATGCCCGCAAATCTTCGACTTTGGAACGATGCTCGACAGTACACGATAGTTGTTCCTGGCGTAGGTCACGAATGTTTGCTTCATCCGTACCAAGATAGGCGATCTCTAGAGCGTAGGTACGCGTATAATCGTAGCGATTACAGTAAGGTGGCGATGTAATCACACCTGCAAACTGATTAGCCTCCAGCGTCGGCAGGATGTTTAGGCTGCTGCCCTGAAGCAGACGTTGTTGACTTGCAAGCGCGGGCTGTTGCTGGATAATCGCGATATCTTCGATAACCGTATGCAACGCAGCCAGCAGCGCGCTCTTAACATCGGGCAAGTCGCCTTTTTCCATACCCTTGAGCGGTGGTTTGCCATTCTGCTGGCGTCTTCGATTGCGAGCCTGCACTTTTTCGGCGCGCCGATCCCAACGCAGATATTGACCATCCTTGCGTGTGTAGCTGATCTCTTCCAGAATGCTGGTCAACAGCAAACGCAGCAGTGTTTTCGCCGTTTCACTGAAATTCCCTTGCTCAACCCAATCTGTGTAATACATCAGGGCATTTTCGGTGGCGGGTGGGAAAGCTGTTTGCGTAATGGCAAGATGTGGGAAGCAACGTGTGGCTTGTCCAGGTTTAGAAGCTTTAATCTGCTCGTATATATCGCGCAACTCTGCTAGATCGTAGTCAAACACAAGCGATTTCGCCTGCCAGGTCAGGTGACAATTCGGCAGGATTTCGACTCCGATCGCATCAATACCCCGACTTTTAGCGACCAGCAGCGTTGTGCCTGACCCGCTGAATGGCTCCAACACGGTATCGCCCGGTTGAATGCCGAATTCATTGAGCAATCGGCTCACTAACGCGGCGGAAAAGCCTTCCCGGTACTTGATCCAGCTGTGGAGCAACTGCCCCTTGTTGCCCTGATAACTTACGGTACGCCGATCAAACTTATCCGTTTCCTCAAACAGCGTTTCGTAGCGCTTTTCGAGCGCAAGCCGTTCTGACTCCGGTGCAATGCCACCATGTGAAAATGTACTGCGTACAACGGCTTGACCGGATACAAACGGTGTCAGTTGGTCGTCGCTGAATAAGGGAAGTTGCTTCACAATGGCTATCCTGATCTATGGTGATGTTGCTTCAAAGAAGGCAACCATCTCATCCATGAATTGCGTCTGCATCGTAGGGTCGTTGGCAATTTTCGTGAGGTTATGCACGCTCGTTAATTTGCCCTGTTGCAGCCAGAGGGCAGCTTCTTGTGCTACCCGATCCACAAGAATCGTCGCCATGAACGACAAACTTGGTGTGTGCCGATTCGTCCGTTCGGCAGCTAAAATAATGCGATTAAACGCCTGCGTCGCAGTCTTCCAATGTTCGTCCGAGCCAGCAGGATCGGCACCGCCCTTTAGCTCAGCGGCCCAGGGAAATGTCTCGGTCGCGGTCTGTGTAATGATATCGGGACCAATGCGAAAGCGTTCAGCAGCCTCAGCACTTTGCCAGTACAATTGCCTGTTGAGCAAGACGCGATTGCCATTGGTCAGGTTTATCTGGCGATAAACGAGTCGTTGCTCTTCAAGGTCAGTTAGCAATGCAGTGACCTCTTGTTCATCGCGGCCTGTAAGCCTCAATTCCTGCGGTTTGCCGTTGTTGCTATCGTCATCATCCGTTAGCACGATACGGCCTTTGGTCTTGAAAATGATGCTCTCTAGCTTGCCAAGCCGATGCAAATGCAATACGAGCGGTGAAATCACGGCAACATAGGCCAACCTGCCAACCTCATTGCGCCAACCACCATCCAAACTGGCGCCGATGTTGATATACAGCATTTCCAGGTGCCGCTGTTGCCCATATAGATCAATCTCCAACACCAGCGCACTGATGATCCGATTCAGGTGCTGGGCGATTGCTGTGGCTTTTTGGGTAGTGAGCGCTGCGCCGATTTCATGCTGTGTGGTATCCAATCCGATGTTGTTCATCACCTTATTGGAGATCATGGCGACGTTGCGGTAGTACAACAACAAGCGCGGCTCACGCACCAGATCAGCAGGGCGACAGAAGTACAGCGGATAAGACACAGGCGGCTTGTGTACGTCCAACGTATCGAGTGCCTGTTGCGTAATGCCAATTTCCCCTGCTTGTTCTCGCCACATCTCCATGTCATAGTCCGCGCCGAGCGCTTCAACATCTCGAACAATGCCATCCACATCCAATGCGGAA
>DAOTTW010000066.1:0-19088 GCA_034437615.1 Anaerolineae bacterium
GCACTCAAAACCGTTCGCTTTTTTAGAAAAATCTAAAGCGAATCGTTTGCATTTTCTTTGAAAATTCTCTATAGTCATTGCGGTAACGGAAAATACCGCATGGTTGCGGCATTATCCACATCACAAACGGGGGTCATATCTTGCACAGGCAAGCAGCAGTAGTGGCCGACCCATCCGCAATTTAACACAGCGTAGAGGCCATCGCGAATTGCATTCTGTGCAATCACTTGGCACGTGACAAACACACGTTGGACAAGCAGAAGCACCAAGAAACACAAAGACGTAAAGACCCTGTGATGTTACCAACTAGCGTTGCAGACGAGCGCTATCGCTCTGCTACTGGACGCTATCCTATGGATTACTCAATTAGAGGAGTAGAACAAAATGCGTAAGTTCCTATCTTTTGCAATTGTTGCTGTATTGTTGTTGGGCGTTTTTGCTAACGCCGCCGCTCAGGATGATCCGATCCGCATTGGCTCCAAGCAGTTCACCGAGCAAATCGTGCTGGGTCAGATCATGATTGCCGCCCTGGAAGACGCTGGTTACAGCACAGAAGACCGCACCAACCTGGGCAGCACGTCCGTCAACCGCGACGCGCTGGTCAATGGTGAGATCGACCTGTATGCAGAATACACCGGCACAGGCGTCACGAACCACTTTAATGAGGTCCCCTGGGTGAGCTTCCCGGACGGTACATCGCAGGACCGCGTGAGCAGCATCGCGCTCGTGAGCGCCTACGATGCCGCCGCCAACGACCTGATCTGGCTGGCACCCGCCCCCGCCAACAACACGTATGCTTTCGCTGTAACACGCCAGTTCGCTGAGGAAAACAGCCTGTTCACCGTTGAGGATTTCGCCGCTTATGTCAATGACGGTGGCGATGTCTACATGGCGACAGGCGACGAATTCGCACAGCGCCCCGACGGTATCGCCAGCTTTGAGAACCTGTACGGCTTCGACCTGACGGAAGAACAACTGCTGATTATCGCTGGTGCGACCCCGCAGCAGACCGAGCAAGCCCTGAACGAAGGCTCCGGTGGCGTGAATGTGGCGATGGCCTACGGTACAGATGGCGCACTGATGGCCTACAACTTCGTTGTGCTGGAAGATACACTCGGTGCCCAGCCCATCTACGCGCCGACCCCCGTCATTCGCGGTGAAGTGCTGCGTGCCAACCCGGAAATCGCAGCCGTGCTGAACCCGATCTTCGCAGCGCTGGATAACGAGACCCTTCAGACGCTCAACGCCCTCGTTGAAGTGGACGGTGAAAACCCTGCCACTGTCGCGACTGACTGGCTGGAGACAAACGGCTTCATCGGAGGCTAAGCACGCTCAGTCGGGTTGAGATATACACAGCAGGCGTGCTCTAGCGCGTCTCTGCACCATCACATGTGTTAGGCTGAGCTACGGCTCACCTACCACACCACAGCAAAACCTGAGACACAGCGCGACAATCTATCTAGCCCGACATCAGTTACGCAGCAGGGGACAGGCTTTGTCACCTGCTTTATGCGTTTTATAGGCCGCGTACAAGTAGAAGGGATGTCCTATCGCTAATCGTATTGCCATACTAGGGAGCGTGGTGGCGGCTTTCGGCTATTTTTTCCTGCCACTGATCCAACTAAAGCCTAACCGCTTAGCCTCTGGTATTAATTACAATTTGTTTGAATTGCAAGGCGATGCACGTTATATTGCATTGTTCGTGTTAGCGCTGCTGCCGCTGGTCCTGGCCTTCCAGAAGATCCGCAACCGTCGCGGTTGGAGCCTGGTCGGGGTGGGTGTGCTGGTCATCCTGCTGACGCTGCTGCTACCTGCCGTAGCCGCACAGGATTTGCTGACCAACGCCGAAGCGCTGCTGGACCCGGATGTCAGCCTGCGTAACCCGCGTGTCCTCACGTCATCTGCGATGGCGCTGGGCCTGCTCGGTGGCTATATCGTGATGTTCGCGGGTTTGCTGGATTTGCAGTCAGAAGGCATCGCAAGCTGGGCACGCAACACCATCAGCTTCTTCATGCTGCTCAGCGTCGTGTTGATCTTCACCTCTGGCAGCATTGATGTTTACTCGATTCTGGTCGAGTTTGAGGCACGCGGCGCGACGCTAGGGCAAAGGCTCGTAGAGCATTTCG
The DNA here is from genome assembly GCA_034437615.1 of Anaerolineae bacterium. GTDB lineage: Bacteria > Chloroflexota > Anaerolineae > Aggregatilineales > Phototrophicaceae > DAOTTW01. Next base: position 2,127 of record DAOTTW010000066.1, read on the forward strand.
TGTTTGTGTCGCTATCGCTGGTAGCTGGCCTGGTTATCGGCATCGGGCTGGGCCTGTGGGCCGCTCGTGATGAACGGGTTGAACCGATCATCCTCTACGCTGTCGGCATCATCCAGACGATACCCAGCCTTGCGCTATTCGGTATTCTGCTGGTTCCGCTGGCACGCATAGGCGATCAGCCTTTCAGTAACGTCCTGATTGTCTTTTTCGTGACGCTCATACTCGGCATCGCGTCGCTAGTCGGCTATAGCCGCATTCAGAACCGCTTACAGGGCACTTTGCAGGCTGCTGGCCTGATCGGTAGCCTGCTTGTCCTGTTGATTCCGGCGGCGCTGTTCGTGGTGATAACCATCACGTTCGGCTTCGGCGTGCTGCTGAATATCCTACAGACCGATGACCTGCTGACGCCGTTCTTCCTGGTGATGGGCACGTTTGCCTTCTCGCTGATTGCGGCGGTGCTTGGCAATCGTGGCACAAACGACACACGCCAGCAAGTCTGGCGCTATGCCAACCTGGGATCGCTGGCAGTCGGTGCAGTCGGCTTGCTAGCCCTGCTGCTTATCTCCGGTCAGCGTGAACTGGCCAACGAAACGCTAGCCGAATTGACAGTGCGTGACCTGGGCGTTTCTGGCATCGGCACAGCCCCGGCCATCATCGCCCTGACGCTGTATTCGCTGCTGCCGTTGGTGCGCAACACGTATGCAGGCTTGAATAACGTCGATCCGGCCATCATCGACAGCGGGCGCGGCATGGGCATGACCCCCGCGCAGATTTTCTTCAACATCGAGCTACCACTGGCCTTCCCGATCATCATGGCGGGTGTGCGTAACGCGGGCATCGCGTTGGTGGGTATTGCCGCCGTCGCGTCGATCATCGGTGCAGGTGCGCTGGGTGATTTCATCCTGCTCGGCATCAACACCACCTCTATCGACCTGATCTTGCTAGGCGCGATTCCAGCGATCTTCCTGGCGGTGGCCCTGGATGCCCTGCTGCAATTGATCGAAAGCCTGCTGACCTCGCCGGGCATCAAGCGCGTCACGAGTAGCTAAAGGAGCAAGCACATATGATTGAATTTAAGAACGTCGTCAAGCAATACCCGAATGGTTTTCGGGCCGTCAACGACCTGAACCTGTTCGTACCCGAAGGCGAAATCTGCGTCTTGATCGGCCCCTCTGGTTGTGGCAAGACCACCTCTATGCGCATGGTCAACCGCCTGATTAGCGTCACCAGTGGCCATATCCTGATAGATGGCCAGGATAGTATGGAGATGGAGGCCGAGGAACTGCGCCGCAAGATCGGCTATGCCATCCAGCAGATCGGCCTGCTGCCACACATGACGATTGCCGAAAACGTCGCCATCGTGCCCCACCTGCTGAACTGGGAGGAAAACCGCATCCGCAACCGCGTCGATGAACTGCTAGAGTTGGTCGGCCTGGACCCGGACATCAACCGCGACAAATACCCACGTCAGCTTTCCGGCGGCCAGCAACAGCGCGTCGGTGTGGCCCGTGCCCTGGGCGCAGACCCGCCAATTATGCTGATGGATGAGCCGTTCGGCGCGGTGGACCCCATCACCCGTGAGGTCCTGCAAGAAGAGTTCTTGCAAATCCAAAACGAAGTCGGCAAGACCATCATCTTCGTGACCCACGACATCGACGAAGCCATCAAGATGGGTGACCGCATCGCCATCATGCGCGATGGCAGCCTCGTACAATACGATACGCCCGATACCATCTTAGCGCATCCCGTTAACCGCTTCGTGCGCGATTTTGTGGGCACAGACCGCGCCCTGAAGCGCCTGGGCCTCGTGCGCATCGAGACGCTGATGAACGACGACCCGCCCTATGTGTACCTCGAAGATACGATTGACAAGGCACGCGCCAAGCTGCAAGAACGCGGTGTGCGCTCTATCTTCGTCATCGACAAACACACCAATCAGCTTAAAGGCTGGGTGGACCGCGAAGAACTCGAACGCAATAGCTCGCTTATTGCAGCCATGTTTGAGGCCCCTGTCAGCGACATCGCCATCAGCAAACGCGCCACCGCCCGCGAAGCCCTCAGCGCGATGGTAGCGCGTGGCTTCCGCATTACACCTGTGGTCGATCAAAAAGGCGTGCTGGTCGGCAGCGTGACGCTGAAGGCCCTGCAAGAACTGGCCATGTTCGAGATGTCCGACGATCAGGCCGAAGGTGCGCTTAACAGTAACAGCAACAGCACAGCCAGCAACGCAGAGGCGCAGGCTATGCCAGCAGGGGACGGTGACTGATGCCAGATACAACACCCGATAAGCCCAAAAACGAAAACACACACAGCGGCAACAGCGGCCCTGGCTTCTTCCCCATCGCTGCGATTGCCTGGGTTATCATCACCATCCCGGTCTTCTTGCTCAGCGGCGTGCAGACCACATTGCAGGACCGCGAACGCTTCAGCCCGAATATCGTGCTGGAAATCGAAGCGACGGACGACCCACAGCGCATCATCCTGAATGTGACCGATGGCTTCTTCCAATATGAGGTCGATCCGCAGGTGCCGACCAACGTCGAAGCGGCCTCATTCACAGCGGATGCTGCCGCCAATGCGTCACCCGCAGCGCAGGTCGTCTTTGAGCAGGTCAGCGCCGCAACTGCCGTAGAGATTGATACACAGCGCATCGTCGTGCAGCTTGAACCAGGGGCAGACTTAGAACAGGTCGAGCGTGACCTTAACCGTAGCCTCGTGCGCTTCCTGCTCAATTCACGCTCTGCGATTGAGATTACAGCGCTTGAGGACGAAAACGCCATCGCGCTGACGACGACGGACGACGCCTTCACCTACAATACGTTTGTGCCTGCCCTGGTCGATGAGCCAGAAGTATACGACTCACGCGAGGCCGCCGAAAACGGCTCTCTGCTGGCGCGGACCATCATCGGCAACTCGCAGGCTATCCAGGCCATGACCATCGAGCCAGACCGCGTAATTGTGACCATGAGCGAGGGTACGCAGCCCGCGCCCGTGCAGCGCCGCGTGCAGGATGCCATGTTCAACTACTTCCCACGTGCAAACCTGAACATGGACTTCTGGCTGCTGACCATTCAAGGCTCCCAAAGCACGGTCATCGGCATCGAGCCGATAAACACACAGATTCCGCTGTGGGTGTACACGCTGGCCTTCGCCGGCATCGAGGCGCTGATGGCCTACTTCCTGATGGGCAGCAAAGACAAGATCATCCGGCCATTGGTGCGTGTAGTAGGCATTTTCCTGCTGTTCTGGTCGATCTTCGGCCATGAGCCACTATGGGATTACATCCTCGCCGGCCTGTTCCCGGATGCCACACAGCTTGTACACCCTAGCTCAAGCGTGGTCCAGTTCGCCGCACAGCACATGGAGCTAATAGTCATCTCGTCGTTGATTACGATTCCGCTGGGTCTATCCCTGGGGATTCTGGTGACGCGGGAAAACTTCCGTGAATTGCTGCCCCTGGTCAATAACCTGGTAAACAGCGGTCAGACCGTGCCCACAATTGCGATTGTGGCGGTGATGGCCCCGATCCTGGGCTTCGGCTTCTGGCCCGCGATTATCGCGCTGGTGGCCTATGGTCTGCTGCCGGTGCTGCGCAACACCATCGCGGGCATTGAAGGCGTCGCGGCCAGCGTCATCGACAGCGGGCGCGGCATGGGCATGACCCCCGCGCAAATCCTGTTCCGCATCGAGCTACCCATCGCCAGCAGCATTATCATGGCGGGTATCCGCACCAGCATGGTGATTAACGTGGGTACGGCGACGCTAGGCGCTTTCGTCGGCTCTGGTGGCCTGGGTACACCGATTGCGTCCGGCCTATCTATGACGGTGGATGCCTTCATCGTGTTGGGCGCTTTGCCTGCTGCGATGCTGGCCATCCTGATTGACTACATCTTGGGGCGCATCGAATACGTGCTGACGCCGCGTGGCTTGCAGATCGAAAGCTAACAGCAAACCGTAGGGACGCCGTTCTTGGCGTCCAGGGCGGCTATTCGTAGGGTTCCAGTGGACCCAGCACACCCCCAATATCCGCCAAGACATCCGCCATCCATTCATCAAACAGCGGGTGCGTCTCGTCAAAACTATCACATCGCTTAGCCCGCTCGTCGATATGGTCGTGCGGCTCATATTCGTGGATGGTTCGCGGGTCTGCGCCGCACAGGATGTACACCATTTGCCGCAGCGATGGCATCACAATCAGAAGCTCACCCGTGTTTGCATCGTACAGATTCCCCCTGAACCACATAAACTGCGGCAGTGCGTCCAGGCTGTCTTGTAATTGGCGGAACAGCCACAGCGGGTCATGATCGGGGCCGTAGTGCACTTCAGGCGGCTTGGATGGGGTATACGTGGCCTGGGGCTGTATGGGGCGCTGTGGCGGCCTACCAGATGATTTTGCCTCCTCTGCGGCTTTGGCCTCAAGCTCTGCACGCCGCATATTCGCCAACGCTGCTCTTTCTGACTCCCTGCTCTCGCGTTGTAGTCTGTTGGCGCGGTCGCGTTTGGCTTTGGCTTGGCGCTTCGCTTCGCATTCGGCTTCTTCTTGAGGGGTCGCGATGCGCTGCATCGAAGTCAACTGCAAGCGTACAATCAATTCACGGCCTTCATCAATCTCGGACTGTGCATAGCTAGCGGCGTACTCCGACGAATACATCATGTAGGCTTCGTCACCCTCCGGGCTGATAGACACCATCTTCAGCGGGTAGCCACCGCCGTTTTCCCGGCGTGCCTTGTTGATAGCCTGCGGGATGTTTTGCGGGTCAACAATCGGTACATCCACAAAGCGCTGCTCAGTGACGACACCTGCCCGCTGATACACCGCATCTAAGTTAGAATCTGACATTCCGAGCAGACTGGCGAGCGCTGACCGTGAATGAGCACCGGGGTTATTCTTCACCAGCCCACGCAACAGCGCTGCGCGATAGTTGGCGGTGTTATTTGCTGGCCGATCTTCAGCCAACGGCGTGCTGTGCGGGTCCCGCAAGCGACCAGCCCACACAGTATACGTCACATACGCGGCACGATTTGCCGCCTGATCCTGCTGATTGTCTTGCTCGATGTACACATCCTCCAGCGAGGCATCCCATTGCTTGCGTTCTTCTTCTGTCAGGTTCAGCGCCTTCGCCATGCGCTCAGTCGGGCGTGCAATCAGTTCGACGTGCAGTTCCTCAAACGTCAAGCGGTAGACCACATCCAGCGCATCGGGCAGGATCTCATCCAGCGAGCGCACCTGCCAGTAATCCGGTGTGCGGCCAGCCTTTTTTGCGAAAACTGGGGGCGAATCGGTTGGCGGTACAGTACCCAGCTTTTGCAAAAATACGTTGTCTTGGCTGCGGAATACGTCATCCACGACACGAGACGAGATACCTGTGACCTCGGCTACGTCCTGTATGGTCAGTGCATTAGGGTCTAACAGGTCAGCCTGTAGTGCGGCGTTGACCGCATCAAAGACGACGGCGGCGCTATTGTGGAAGTGATTCAACAACATCGAACGCCAGCTATCCGGCATCCCCTGTTCCCACCACGCTGCTGACTCCGCTTCCAGTGTTGTCGTTATGACCTGCTGCGTGCTTCCTGTAGTCTCTGCTTTTTCATTTTGTACGGTTATCACAACGTAGGACGTGGCCGTTTGCGGCTTTGAATCAGCGACCTCGTTAGCTTTGTCAGGCTGGGCTGTGATTTGCTCAAAATCGCCCTCGTGCAGTAGTAAATAATCGCTGATGTCCTTGCCTTGTGGCAATTCCAGCAGTTTCAAGGGTGCGTCTAGCTGTTCGTTGAGCGCATCCGTTGCCTTACGTCCTGCATCGTCGTTATCCAGCAGCGATAGCACTTCTGAGCAGCTTTGCAGGCGGTCCAACCACGTCGCGGGCATATTGCGATGGCTGCCTGCGCTGCCGCGTGTGACTACCGCCATGTCGCTATATTGTTGTGCCAGCAACACGTCAAACTCGCCCTCGACCAGCAGCACAGGCTCCCCCGCCTGCAACACGTCGCCGTTGTAAACCGTCGCACTTTGGCGGCTACCGCGCACGGATGCATATTTGCTGTCGAAAAACGTATCGGGGATGATACCGAGCGCCTCGGCCAGATTTCCGGTGCGGCAGCGAATGCGTAACGCGAACAGTTGCCCGTCCGTCTGCCAGGGGATCAGGATGCCGGGCGCGACCACGACCTCGCCGTTAGCATCACGATAGCCAGTCCGGTGCCAGTCCTCAAAATAGCCGAGTCGGTACTGCTTAATCGTGTCGTCGCTCAGGCCGCGTACATCGTGCAAATAGGCATACGCCGCCGGATTCGCTAACAAATTGGCGTGGGCAGTCTCGATCACGTCTTGCATCGCCGCCTGCCAGCCTGCATCCGGTGCTGCCACCTTGTCCTGTGTGCTTTGCTTGCTGCGGATAATGGGTTTTGCCTCTATCGCTGGTACACCGCCATGATACGCCTCCAAAAATTCGACGGCTGCTTTCAGATCGTAGCGATACAGGTTCATCACGAAGTCAATGCAACTGCCGCTCTCACCCGTTACCTCGTCGTAATAGCCATCGGCGTAGACTGTGAAAGAAGCGCGTTGGCCGTCATCGCGGAAGGGAGAAAAGTATTGGTCATAGCGTGCTGCCTGACGCTTCCGTTGGCCGCCGATCAGGGAAGCAGCCAATAGCCGTAGATCGGTGCGGTCTTTGACATCCTGTGCGCGTTCTTTGAGTGGCTTTTGGGTTAACATCTGCTAATTTGTCCTTTCTCGATTGGAAAACCAGGCTTGACTGTGCTAAAATGCTCGTATGTTTTTGTGACCTAACCGCAACACAAAGCGCTTTGGAAGTATTGCTGACATCCGCTAAGCGTCTGTTGTTGGTTACAAAGGTAAACGGATATGAGGCAGGCAACTTCGTGTTGTAACTGACTCGTGCGGAAAAGGTGCGATGATAGCTCGTCCACCTTTTTTTGTTTAATAAGCACGTGTCGCGTCCAACCCCGGTCAGCTTGGCCCATAGCGCAATGTGTTTGACGGTTTGCTAGGTCTGTCTGTGTGTACCTGCTGAGCATCGTTCTATTCTCGCTGTATCCCCTGTTGCGCATTGGTGGCCACCTGCCGCCCACTACACAACTGCGAAAGCCTATTCTATGGTAATCCGAACGTACTTATATTGCGTGTTCGGTTATAATCTTGTTCATACGACGTTTTGCTGTCCAACTACCGCACTATCCTGTGCTGTTTGTCTGCTTCGCGCTGGTCCACTTACCGGGTCACTTGACCTGTTTTGCTGCGCTTAGCCTACCTGACCCCACATTGCCACTTGATTTTTCGGTGCTGCGAGCTTATCCTTAGAGCATCACCCTAAAAATCATTGACGTGTGCTACCGAAAGGTAGTTGGGGTGTAGATGGATAATTCTACATACGCTAGCTGGGCAGCCTGGAATTTTTATCCAGGTTTTTCCTTTTTTTTATGCGGAAAATGGGTTTCGTTCTGCCGCTTTACGACTTGGTAAGAAACTTAGCGTATGCATTCTACTTGGTAGCAGTGATCCCGTCTTATGTTCATAACTATACAACGCATGGTGGCATAATGCAAGCCGATTCTGTAGCCAATTTTGTACGATTCGCATTTTCCATTGTGCTAAAAGCCACAGAGCCTTACCGGACGCCATTTGCACGCAACATTAAATTTTGGACTTCGTAAAAATGCTATCTCCTGCCCCATCCTGACCCACCAAATCCGTGTAAAATTCCTCTGATTCAACGCACGACCAATCTGCATATTTTACGCCCTGCGACGATTGCCTTACAGCGTATGCGCCACACCTGAATTCCAGTACAATACGTGCATGACATCGTAAACGAGCAACAGGAATTCTATGGCAGACCCCTTGATTACGCTGCGTGGCCTTCACAAATCGTTTACCACACCGGCGGGGACCGCGAACGTCCTGCGAGGTGTTGACCTGGATGTACACAAGGGCGATTTTGTCGCGGTCCTGGGGCCATCCGGCGTCGGCAAGACCACCCTGCTGAACATGATGACAGGTGTCGATAAGCCCACCTCCGGCCATGTGCTGGCCGATGGCATCGACCTGGTTAACACCAGCGAGCGCAAGCTGACGCGCTGGCGTGGCCGCAATGTGGGCATCGTCTTTCAGTTCTTTCAGCTTCTGCCGACGTTGACCGTGCTTGAAAATATCATGGTGCCGATGGATTTATGCGCTGTGCATCCACCAACAGAACGGCAAGAGCGGGCGCTGGCGCTGCTGGATAACTTCGACGTAGCCGACCATGCTCACAAAACGCCGGATTTGCTCAGTGGCGGTCAGCAGCAGCGTGTGGCGATTGCGCGTGCGTTGGCCAACGAGCCGCCCATCATCATCGGTGACGAGCCAACCGGCAACCTGGACCGCATGAGCGCGGCTGTCGTCTTCGACACCTTCTACGAATTACAGGATGCAGGCCATACCATCGTCATCGTGACGCATGACCGCGAACTTGTGCAGGGTGTGCCGCGTGTGCTGCACATCCGCAACGGCCAGCTATATGATCGCCAGGAGACAACACGCGAGACACAGCTAACCCCGGTTGTGAAGTGACGCCGTTAATGATGTGCTAGGTTCCATGTGACAATTCGCGTAACGACTCAGGCCAGTCTGTGTGTGTCGCCATTGGCTAAAGCCAGCGTCTGCCACACGTCCAACCCCCCTGAAAACTCATTCCCCCTCTCTCACCATACCCAGACAACAATGGAGAGGGGTAGGTACGTTGTTATAAGCCCATCTCCCAGTGCCAAAGGCACGTTCGGGAGAAGGGTTTGGGGTGAGGGCTAAGCAGTTACCAATTCGCAAAATCTGTAATCTGGGCCATAATAAAAGCAGCAAACAAAAACAGGAGTAACACAATGAATTTGCAATCCGTCCGTTTAAACACGGGTTTCAGCCTCTTGATGAAGACATTGCCGCTAACGCTGGTGCGCTTGGGCGCGGTGCTGCTCTTTTGGGTGGTCGCAATCGTGTATCTGGCGCTTGTCGGCGCTGTGGCCCTGCTCGTCTCCCAGGCAATCGAAATCCTGGGTATTATCATCTTTTTCGTGGCGCTGGTTGGCGTCGTACCCCTGTATAACCTGGCCTATCGCTACGTTTTCTTCATGATTAAGGCCGCACATATCGCCGTCTATAGCGAACTCATCGTCAATGGCAAGCTGCCCGAAGGCGTCAATCAATTGGCGTATGGCCGTCAGCGCGTCGAAGAGCGTTTTGGTGAGGTCAACGGCATGTTCGTCGTGGATGAACTGGTTAACGGCGTCGTACATGCTTTTACAAATACGGTATACGCAGCAGCGAACTTCCTGCCCGGTGAAACGCTAGAGACGTTAGCGCGTGTGATTAACCGCGTGGTGAAATTTGCGATGAACTACATTGATGAGGCGATCATGGCGCGTAGCTTCTGGGGCACAGAGCAAAACGTGTGGGCCAATGCCCGTGATGGCGTGGTGCTCTATGCGCAGGCATGGCAACCCCTGTTGATGAACGCGGTTGTGCTGATGCTGTTGAGCTATGTCCCCTCCGTTGTGGGCTTCATCCTGCTGGCGGCTCCGGTGGGCCTCTTGCTCGCGCTGATTTCACCGACGCTGGCGGGCTGGTCGATCATTCTCGCGCTGTTTCTGGCCTACTTGCTCAAAGTGGCCATCGGTGATGCCTTCGCGATTGCGGTCATGATCTCCGCCTATCACCGCGAGACGCAGGACATGGCCCCCAACCCGGAAATGACAGAACGGCTGGACGGCCTCAGCAACAAATTCCGTGAGTTGCGCGACAAGGCCATGCAAGCGGTCTCCCCTGCTGAAGAAGCCGCCAAGCGCGAAGATGTGCCCTCCGGTGGCGCGATGTCACGCGAGGGCAGCATCACGGATGATGTGAGCGTGCCCGACATCAGCCCCGGCAACCGTGCATCGGGTAGCGTCAGCGATGGCGACCCGTCCGCGTTGCGCGGTGACGAAGCCGCAGGGGATCGTAATGATGTGGTCACGCCGCCAGCGGATAGCGACCCCAGCGACGACCCGCGCTACCCGCGTGGCTAACGGATGCATGAAAATAATCTGTAGGGGTGCAATGCATTGCACCCTGGGCGCTTGATAGGATGTTGAATAGGCAGCCATGAAAACCAAAGGCCGTAAAATATTCAGGGATGTCTCGTCGCGCTTGGGGCGCACGGTCTTGGCGTCGATCAGCATTTTTATCGGCGTCCTGGGCGTGGTGATGCTGGTCTCCACAGCGGATATGCTGACGCAACGCTTAAATGAGGACATCGACGCCGCCGATTTGCCCATGCTGTATATGTTCGTCACGACATCCGGTGATCGCACGATTGACAACGACCTGACGATTGACCTGCTGCGCAACCTGGATTTTGTGACGGATGCCGAAGGCCGCAGCATCGAGCCGTTTAGCTGGAAGTTGCCGGGGCAGCCCGACAGCGCATTTAACAGCAGCTTCTTGTTGGCCTCGTATCAGCCCTTTGATGAGGTCGAACTGATGCCACTGCGCGAGACTGTCGAGGGACGCTTTCCGCAGCCAGGCCAGAATGAAATCGCAGTAGAGCGCCGCATGGCAGACCGCTATGGGCTGCAAGTGGGCGATACGCTGACGTTGCGCATGTTGGGCGCGGCAGCCGACCAACCCCAACCCCAAGACCAAGATGCACAAGATACACAAGATAAAGTCGTACAGCAGGACTGGACGATTGTCGGCATTCTGTTCCAGCCCTACCCCACCCTGAACCTGGGCACAGGTAGCGGCGCTAGCTTCGTCCCGGCGAATAACACGGCCTACGTCGCCTATGAGGACGCCCAGCGCATCACCGCGTCACGCGCTTTCAGTCAGATTTACGTGCGCTACACCGACTATCTTGCAGGCTTACAGCAGCAAGATCAACTCTTGCAGACGGTCAGCGACGATACCTCCTACATCCCGGCGGTGACCGTCAACGATTCGCCGCAAAGCAGCCTGATTACAACCACCGTACAGCAGATTACGCAGGTGTTGGTGTTGCTTGGCTTGCTGGCGATGGTCGTTAGCGGCTTTCTCGTGACGAACGTGATTAATACCATCATGCTAGAGCAGAAAAATCAGATCGGCGTGCTGAAATCCCTCGGCGCGACACGGCTTGATAGCTTGCAGATGTATATCGGCGTGGCGCTCAGCTATGGCATCATCGGCATGATACCGGGTGTGCTGCTGGGTGTGCCGCTGGGCTTCCTGATGGCGCAGCAGGTGGCGACACAGGCCAATAGCCTGATCGAAGCATTTACGATCAGTGTGCCGGGTGTGCTGCTGGGTGTGACGATGGGCGTGCTTGTGCCTTTGCTGGCGGCAACTGTGCCCATTATCAACGGCACCCGCGTCAGCATCCTGGAAGCCATGACGGATTTGGGCATCGTCGGCAATTACGGCAGCGGACCGCTTGCCCGCTTCATTCAGCGCCTACCCTTCAATCGCACGGTGAAGATGGCCCTGAGCAACGTCACACGCAAAAAGGGCCGCCTGCTGCTGACTGTGCTCACGCTGACGATGGCCATTGCTGCTTTTATGGGCGTCTTTGCAATGGTACGTTCGCTCAACGAATGGATTGACGACGCCTTCAGTAGCTACGATTATCAGATTCAGATTACACCTAATTCGGCTTTCGATTATCGTCAAATAGAGACGTATATCACGCAGAACTTCGCTGATCTGGCCTCAGATGTGTATCCAGGCGTCAACGCTGAGGGCATCTATCCTGAATTCAGCAATCCACAGACGGGCAGCGCGAAAATCTTCTCACGTGGCTTCGAGACGGGCAACGAAGCATTCGCGCTGGATTTGGTCGCGGGTGAAGGCTGGCAGAATGACCCCGATAGGCGCGGCGTGGTCCTGACGACAATACAAGCCGAGGTGATGGCTAAGCAGGTCGGTGATCTGGTGCGGGTGCGCTTCGCTGGTGAAGAAAACACAGTCGAACTCATCGGTATCTATAAGAGTGCCAGCGGTCATGCGGTCTACGATTGGCGCACGCTGGCTGAATTGTCCGGCTCGATTGCAGGTGCGCCGATTCCGAACCAATATTTGACCGCAGCCACCGTAAACGGTTACGAAAGCGCCAATAGCACCGATGGCAGTGTTGCCGTGTTGGGCGTGGAGCTAGGCGGCTTGCCGGCGGCCATTGTGGAGCGTGTGACCGTTGCCGCCGACGCCCTGACCGCACAGCCGCCACAAATCATCATCACAGAAGGCTTAGCCGAAGCAGGCGCTTACGCTGTGGGCGACGACCTGACGCTGAGCACACAGCACGACACCCGCACTTACGCTGTTGCAGACGTGATTGACGTAGCGCCGCTGCTGTTTCTTGTGCCGGATGAACTGCAAGTGCCGGCTGATGGCATCGGCATGAATTGGCAGGAGCTAGCGGCTTTAGAGGGCCGCGACCTCGAAGGCGAACCCGCGCCCAATCAGATTTACCTGCAATTGCAGGGCGACAGCCATACGCTAGACGAGATTGACGACGCTATCACAGCAATCAGCGAAGGCTTGCGCACGGTGGGCTTTTCTGGCCGCTTCACGAATGCCATTGAGCAAGCACAGCAGACCGCGCAGCTTGGTTTGACGCTGGGCCTGATCTTCGGCTTGACGGCGCTGGTGATGGCGGCGGTTGGCATGGTCGGCTTGCTGGCCACCCTGTCGATGAGCGTGTATGAGCGCCAGAAAGAGATCGGCGTGATGCGCAGCATCGGCGCAAGTTCTGGCACCATCGCCACACAATTCCTGACCGAAGGCCTGCTGATCGGGCTGGTCTCGTGGCTGCTTGCGATCCCGGTTAGCATCGCCATCAACGAGGTACTGAAGGCTACTATCAGCCGCTTGGGGCTGGGTGACTTCGATTATCCACCGGAGGCGCTGCTTGTGGGTTTCATGGGTACGCTGATAATCAGTATCGTGGCCAGCCTGTCGCCTGCGCTCAACGCAGCGCGTAAGACCGTCAGCGAGATTATCCGCTATCAGTAACCAGACCAGTGAATAGGAAGCGCGGCATGTTCGCACGTAGAGACAAACAAGACGCACACAAGCGCCCACTGGTCAGCCTGGAAAACGTCGAAAAGACCTATAAGACGAATGCGGGTGTGTTTCGGGCCTTACAGGGCGTGGATTTAACGATTGATCGCGGTGAGTTCGTCGGCATCGTCGGGCCATCCGGCAGCGGCAAAAGCACGCTCATCAATATGATTAGCGGCATTGACCGCCCCACCACAGGCGAGGTCTACGTGGCCAACCAACGCCTGACTAAAATGAGCGAGAACGCGGTGGCGCGGTGGCGCGGTAGGCATGTGGGCATCGTCTTTCAGTTCTTTCAGCTTTTGCCGACGCTGACCGTGCTGGAAAACCTCATCCTGCCCATGTATTACACACGCTCTTATGAGAACGAGGCAATGCGACGCGAACGCGCCCTAGAGGTGTTAGAATTGGTAGACGTGCCGGAAATCGCGGCGTATTATCCATCACAGGTATCCGGCGGTCAGCAGCAACGCGCCGCGATTGCACGCGCCCTGGTCAACGACCCCGCTGTGTTGATTGGCGATGAACCGACGGGCAACCTGGATAGCGTTTCGGCGGCGCTGGTCTTTGCGCTGTTTGAAGAACTGGTTGACGCTGGTAAGACGATTGTGATGGTCACGCACGATCATGATTTAGCGGGCATGATCCCGCGTGTGGAAGAAGTGCGCAACGGGCAGCTTGTGGGTCAGGACGAGCGCGACGAGCGCCTGATTAAACGGCAGGCGTAGATATAGTAGATATAGATGTAAGGCTCATGTGCAAAAAGCGTGATCTGGAGGGGCGCAATGCATTGCGCCCAGTATAGCGACACACGAATTTCATACATTCCATAGATGAGCCAGATGCAAATAAGGGGATGGAGGTACACATGGCAATGGAAATTACAGCTAATCAACACAGCGATGTCTATGTGGTGGCCATCGAAGGCCGCATCGACACACAAGGCGCGTTTGAGATGGACGCAACGCTACAACGAGCCACCAAAAGCGGCCAACACAAGATGGTGCTGGATATGGCAAAGGTCAGGTACATCAGCAGTAACGGCTTGCGCACGATGGCCGATGTGCTGACGCAAAACAAAGACGCAGGCGGTGACCTGAAGCTGGTCAGCGTGAATAGCAAAGTGATGCGTGTCTTGCAGATTGTCGGCTTCGACAAATTCTTCTCGATTTACGATACACTGGATGAAGCGGTGCAGGCGTTCGATGAAACGCCCTAATATACACAAGCTGAAGCGGCGCAATGCATTGCGTCCTGGGTGCAGCACGCCGCGCCCCTACAGATTGACGTTTTATGTGTAAATAGGACAGCAGCCATTATGAAATCACTGGGTTCGCTGCGGGTTGCGGCCAAGATTGAAAACCTGCGTACCATCATCGCCTTCATACAAAGCGTGGGCCAACAGTTGCAATTGACCTCCAAGATGCTGTTTGACCTGGAATTGGCCGTTGAGGAAGCCGTGACGAATATCGCCATGCATGGCTACGAAGACCTGCCAGGCGGGGATATGCAGGTTGAACTGCGCTTTAGGGAGCCAGATAAGCTGTATATCTATCTGTCTGATTGGGGCCACACCTATGATCCGAGCAGCAGTGGAGCCTTCGATTATGACGCCGGCATCGAGATCCGCAGCAAGGGCGGCATGGGCGTACATTTTATCCGCTCTCTGATGGACGAGGTAGGCTACACATCCGCCAGTGAACCCGGCGGCAAAAATACGCTGACGCTGACGAAAACGGTTGAGCGCCTGAAAGCCGGTGCACTATTGCCCAGTGCGCTGCGTGAACTGAACGCCATGCTGCGCATCAGCCAATCCATGATGACCAGCATCGACCTGGATCAGTTGCTCGGCGTGATTATCAACAACATGCTAGAGGTCGTCAGCGCCGAATATGGCATCTTATATCTGCTGGACATCGAAACAGAGCAACTCGTCTCCCGCGTGGTGGTGGGCAGTGATGCGCTGCATAGCGAGATCCGCTTTCAGCCGGGGTGTGGCATCGCGGGTTACGTCGCCGCCGAGGGCGCGATAGTCAACCTGAAGCAACCAGCCGCCGACCCGCGCTATGATGCAGCAATTGACACCATCGGCGGGCACGTCCCGCAATCGCTGCTGGCTATTCCGTTATATAACCCACAAAAAGCCGTAATCGGCGTTATGCAATTGCTGGATAAGGCCGAGGGTAATTTTTCGTCGCGTGATGAGCGCTTACTGACAGCTATCGCAGCCCAGGCCGCCATTAGCATTGAGGTCGCACGCCTGCACGAAGCCGAAATCGAGCAGCAGCTTATCAATCAGGAACTCAAGACCGCCAACAACATCCAGAAGAGCTTTCTGCCGGAGGTGCTGCCGACCTTAGCAGGCTGGGACATCGGCGCAGTGTGGACGCCCGTCCGTGAGGTAGCCGGTGATTTCTACGATTTTAACCTGCTGCCGGATGGTCGTCTTGCTGTCGTGATCGCGGATGTCAGCGGCAAAGGTGTTCCGGCGGCGCTGTTCATGGCCCTGACGGTGACGGTGCTGCGTTTCGCCCTCAGCCTGAACTTGAGGCCAGGTGAGCTACTGGACCGCGCCAATACCAGCATCATCAGCAACCAGCAATCGCGCATGTTCGTGACCGCCTTCATCGCCTACCTGCAACCGGCTAGCGGCGCTGTGGAATTTGCCAACGGTGGCCACAACCCGACGTTGCTCTATCGTGCCAGCACGGGCGCTGTCGAATACATCCACGTGCCCGGTGTGGCTATGGGTGTCTTTCCCACTGCCGTCTATGATGAGGGCGACTTGCAGCTTGAAGCGGGTGACATTCTGGTGCTGTATACGGATGGCATCACGGAGGCCATCAACAGCGACGATGACGAATACGGCGAAGAACGGCTTGAGCGCATCGTAATCGAACATGCGGCGCTGGACGCGCAAAGCATCGCAGATCAGATCATTGGCTCCGTCAAGCAGCATTGTAATGGACAAGCCGCCTTTGACGACGAGACGCTGGTGGTCCTGAAGCGCACAGGCTGAACCCATGCCGGTCATCAGTGAGCGCAACCTGTACGCAGGCGTCAACCCGCACCTGAATAGCTATTTGCAGAATCCGCCGAGCTTGTGGTCAACGTTTCACGGGTCGCATATCACGGATTTAGTGCGGGCGTTGGATGCGGTTTTGCCGGACGGTTACGGGGCCAGCGCAGAGGAGTCTATTCAGTATGTGGTGGCAGAAACGTATTTGCAGCCGCTACGTGTGCAACCGGATGTGCTGTTGTATCAGGATCAACCGTCTGTGAGCAACACAGCCTCATCTATAGCGGATGCGACCACACCCTACCTGATCGAAGCAGCAGCAGAGGTTTTGCCGCTTGAGCAGCCCTTGAGCGCCGTGATTGTGCGTGATCTGGCCAACGGTGCCCGACCAGTGACGCGCCTCGAATTGCTATCGCCTGCTAATTTGCCGCATGGGTCATATCATGAGCGCTATTTGCAAAAGCGTGCTGAAGCGCTACGCGGCGGCTTGCATCTGGTCGAGATTGATTACCTGCATCAGTATCAGCCTGTTGTGCCGAGTGCGCGTTCATATGCTGATGGCGACGCGGACGCTTTCCCCTATGTGATTACGGTCACACACGTTCAGCTCGCACCCGACGATAGCCGGACGTATTTCTATGGCTCACACGTAGATGACCCCTTGCCGCGCATTGTCGTGCCGTTATTGGCTAACGCGCAGATCGTGTTTGATCTGAATCCGGCGTATAACCAGACCGCGACCTCAACGCGCCGTTTTCGTAATGCAAGCGATTACAGCCAGTTGCCCAGGGCGTTTGAGCGCTACAGCGCCGCAGACCAAGCACGCATCCGGCAGCGCATGGCCCACATCGCCCAGGGGCAAGCGTAAGTGTATCTA
>DAOTTW010000067.1:0-7042 GCA_034437615.1 Anaerolineae bacterium
TAGGCCATCTCCGGCACATACATCTCACGCGGGTCGGTGATGCGTCCGTTGATGGCAGTCGCGGCAGCAGTCAATGGGCTGGCCAGGAATGTACGACCACCCTTGCCCTGACGCCCCTCAAAGTTGCGGTTGCTGGTGCTGACCGCATACTGCCCCGGTGCCAGTTGGTCGCCGTTCATGGCAATGCACATCGAGCAGCCCGCTTCGCGCCATTCTGCACCTGCTGCCTTGAAAATCTCGTCCAGCCCTTCGGCCTCGGCCTGCTTCTTCACCTGCTGCGACCCCGGCACGACCATCACGCGCACATTCTCAGCCGTTTTGCGGCCCTCGAACAGCTTCGCGGCCTGCCGCAAATCCGAAATGCGTGAATTCGTGCAACTACCGATGAAAACGACATCGACAGGCTTACCGAGCAACTGCTGATTGGGCTGCAAATCCATGTAGCGCAGGGCTTTATCCAGTGCGGCACGCTCCGCCACCGATGCAGCCCGGTCCGGGTCCGGCACATGGCCATTGATCGGCATCCCCATGCCGGGGTTGGTGCCGTAGGTAATCATCGGCGTCAGGTCATCAGCGTTCAGCACGACCTCTTTATCAAACGTCGCGCCCTCATCCGTCGGCAATTGCCGCCAAGCCGCAATCGCTTCTTCTAGTGCTTCGCCCTGTGGCGCACAGCGCCGACCCGCCACCCACTCTAAGGTGGTTTCATCCGGCGCGACCATGCCCGCACGCGCACCGCCTTCGATACTCATATTGCAGATGGTCATGCGGCCTTCCATGCTCAGGCCCTGGATGGCTGCGCCCATATATTCAAAGACGTGGCCCGTGCCGCCACCTACGCCGATCTTAGCGATGACGGCCAGAATAATATCCTTTGCGACGACGCCCTCACGCAAACGGCCATCGACGCGCACGGCCATCGTCTTAGGCTTGTATTGCAGCAGTGTTTGTGTGGCCAGCACATGCCCGACCTCGCTGGTGCCGATGCCGAAAGCCAGCGCACCGAATGCGCCGTGTGTGCTAGTGTGGCTATCCCCACAGACGATGGTCATGCCCGGTTGCGTCAAGCCCTGCTCCGGCCCGATGACATGCACGATGCCCTGATTTTCTGTGCCGAGCGCATACATCGGGATGCCGAAGTCGTTGCAGTTCTGTGTGAATTGGTCAAGCTGCTTGTTGGCCTGCACGTCTAGCACGGGGATGATACCCTGAGCGTTACGCGGTGTCGTGGGTGTGCTGTGATCCATCGTGCCGAGCGTTTGCTGTGGACGGCGCACCTTCAGGCCGCGCTGACGCAGTGTGGTGAAGGCTTGCGGCGATGTGACCTCATGCACGAGGTGCAGGTCAATGTATAGGACCGCAGGCGTCGAATCCGTTTGCGGTTTGATGACGTGGTTATCCCAGACTTTCTCGAAGAGTGTGCGGGGTGTGTTGGTTGCAGTCATGCGATTTACCATTTCTTTCTAGGTTTTTAGGTTTCTAGGTGTTGTGATTACGTAGTTGAGTTTCGGACGCGCCGAGGCGCGTCCCTACACACATGTTGTGAACTGTAGGGACATCCCATCGTGTGTCCGGTGGCTGCCCAACATTAGTAACTACTCAGGCAGGCCTGTTTTGCCCGTGAATTGGCCCTCACCCCCGCGATCCTCCTCTCCCGACCGCCGCTACGCGGCTAGGAGAGGGGGAGGCAATCAAAGCCCCTCTCCATCTGTGTCTGGAATAGTCCGAGAGAGGGGTTTGGGGTGAGGGCTGAGTAGTTACCAACATTATGATTGCGCGGAGACGCCCAATGTAGCGCTTTCGCCTTCTGGCTCTACGTCTTCATAGCCGACAGCCGCCAACATACGGTTGACTGCGGCCATGTACGCCTTCACGCTGGATACGATGATGTCATAGTGTGCGCCGTAGCCGCCGAACGTCTTTTTTGTGTTCGGCTCTTGAATGCGCACGGTTACCTCGCCCTGTGCATCTATGCCTTCGGTAACGCTATGCACGCTGTATTCCAGCAGTACATTCGGCAGCTTCACGATGGCATCCACAGCGCGATAAGAGGCATCCACCGGGCCTGTGCCGACGGCAGCCTGTATAAACGTCTCGCCACGCACATTGGTCAGGCGCACGGTGGCCGTCGGCATCCCCATCGTGCCGCACGCCACCTGAATATCATCCAGGCTGAAAAATTCCTGTGGCTTGTGGAATTCGTCGGCAATCAGCGCTTCGAGGTCGGCATCCGTGACGTTTTTCTTGGCGTCGGCCAAATCCTTAAAGCGGGCAAAGACCTGCATCAGCGCATCACCTTCGACCTTGTGGCCGAGTTCGGCCAAACGCTGCTTCAGGGCGTGGCGTCCGCTATGTTTGCCGAGTACAAGGCGGCTCTGGCTCAGGCCGACGCTTTCCGGCGTCATAATCTCGAAGGTCTGCGCGTCTTTCAGCACCCCATCTTGATGGATGCCACTTTCATGCGCAAACGCATTTGCGCCGACGATGGCCTTGTTGGGCTGAATCGCCATGCCCATGTAGTTGCTGACCATGCGCGATGTCTTCATAATTTGCGCGGTGTCGATATTGGTGCGCAACCCGTAGACGCTCTTGCGCGTTTCCAGCGCCATGACGACCTCTTCCAGGCTGGTATTGCCTGCACGCTCACCGATACCGTTGATCGTGACCTCTGCCTGGCGTACCCCGGCCTGAATAGCCGCTAGCGTGTTGGCTGTGGCCATACCGAGGTCGTTATGGCAATGCACCGACCAGATTACGCCGCTGCCGGGGCCTGCGCCGGGGGTCTCTGCGATCAGGTATTCCAGCTTTTCCGCCCATTCTTTGGGCATGACGTAGCCGACGGTATCCGGGATGTTAAGTGTGGTTGCGCCGCACTCCACTGCGACGGTGCAGGCTTGAATCAGGTATTCGATGTCAGTGCGGCCTGCGTCCATCGGGCTGAATTCCACATCATCACACAGGCTCTTGGCCAGCGTTACAGCGTTGCGGATGCGCTCTAAGCCTTCTTGCTGGTCGATGCGCAGCATGGCTAGATGCGATGGTGATGTGCCCAAAAATGTGTGAATACGCGGTTTCTTGGCCTGCTTGACGCCTTCCCAAGCGGTGCGGATGTCCTTTTCGACAGCACGCGCCAGCCCTGCAATCGCGGGGCCATCTGCCGTGCCGACTTCCTGGGCGATGCGCTGCACGGCCTTCAGGTCATCCGGTGAGGCCGCTGGGAAGCCTGCTTCGATCACATCCACGCCGAGGCGTGCAAGCTGACGCGCAATCTCTAGCTTTTCCGCGCTGGAAAGCGTCGCGCCGGGGCTTTGTTCGCCATCGCGCAGTGTTGTATCGAAGATAATGACCGTGTTCTCGTCGTATGTGCGTGTTGCCATGAATTACTCCTAATCAAGTCTGTGCTCGCTAGTCCGTTTGGTTCTGCTTGATCTTCTTGGCATCTAGGAAGGGCATCATATCGCGCAGTTGCTCACCGACCTGTTCAATCAGCAGATCATGCTCTTTGGCGCGGCGTTCGTTGAACTTAGCGCGGCCTGATTTCACCTCGTCAATCCAGTTGTTTGCGAATTCTCCGCTCTGGATGCGCTGTAGCACGCCAGCCATCTCTTCCTTCACCATCTCCTCGAATTGGTCGCCTGTGACGTAGCCACCGTATTCTGCTGTATTGCTGACGCTATACCACATGTAGCTGAGGCCGCCTTCATACAGCAGGTCCACGATCAGCTTTAGCTCGTGCATACATTCAAAATAGGCGACCTCTGGCTGATAGCCTGCTTTGACCAGCGTCTCGAAGCCGGAGCGCACTAGCGCCGTCACGCCCCCGCAGAGGATGCCCTGTTCGCCAAACAGATCGGTCTCGGTTTCCTCCTTGAAGCTGGTCTCGATCACGCCAGCGCGGGTGCAGCCGATGGCCTTTGCATAGGCGAGAGCGCGTTCTTTGGCCCTGCCAGTGGCGTCCTGTTGTACAGCTAATAAGCCTGGTGTGCCTGCGCCCTCTTTATACACTTCGCGGACGCGGTGACCGGGGGCCTTTGGCGCGACCATCGCGACATCGACATTCGCCGGGGGCTGAATCTGGCCGAAGTGGATGTTGAAGCCGTGCGCGAACATCAGCATCGCGCCGTCCTTCAGGTTCGGGCCGATGTGCTCCGCGTAGACCTGCGGTTGCAGTTCGTCCGGCACAAGGAGCATCACCACATCGGCGGCTTTGGTCGCATCGGCCATGGATAGCGCTTCCAGCCCATCCGCCGCGACCTTTGCGCGGGTGCTGCTGCCTTCCCGTAAGCCCACCACGACCTGCATACCGCTTTCGTGGGCGTTTAAGGCGTGGGCGTGGCCCTGGCTGCCGTAGCCGATGACGGCAATCGTCTGGCCCTTGAGTAAATCGAGGTTAGCGTCGTTGTCGTAGTACATTGTTGCTGGCATGTCGTTCGTCCCCTTCGTAGGTGGTGATAGGTGGTGTGATGAAATAGCAGATAACAGCGCAGGGACGCCATTGTTGGCGTCCGATGACGCGCAAAAGCGCGTCATTACAGGGTGGTGATGTAGTTAAATCACGTTCGGCTTCTTCTTGCCGTTACCATTGCGCAGCGCTATGGGCCGCTCAAAATCCGTATCGTGTATGCGCGTACCGCGTCCCATCGCCACCAAGCCCGTGCGTATTAGCTCCACGATGCCGATAGGCCGCAGTGCGTCGATGAATTCTTCAACGAAATCATCGGTGCCCGTCATCTCCACGATGGCTACTTCCGGGCCGATGTCGATGATGCGTGCCGGGTAGCGCTCACAGATGGTCGTCAGCGTATTGCGGGAAATTGGGCTATCGGAGCGCACTTTCGCCAGCACGAGGTCACGCGCTACGTGTGGGCTGTTATCCAGGATGTGCACATCAATCACATTGACCATCTTGCGCAGGTTTTCGGCTACGATGCGCGGCTTCATCGTCATGTTGTCCACGACAATCGTCATACGCGAGACGTGCGGCTTGTGGGTGCGCCCGACGGTCAGACTGTCGATATTGAAGGAACGCCGCCGGAATAGGCTCACGATGCGGTTGAGCACACCGGGTTCGTTTTCGACCAGGGCGACAATCGTCGTTTTGTCATCTCTGGTTTGGGTGTCAATCGTCTTGGTGTCGCTTTCTGGATTCATAGGGTTTGCATCGCCTAGTCTGGTTAGCTCGTTAATTTATTGTGCTGCGTCTGCGGTGGCTTCTGGCATTTCATCGCGTTTGGGGCGGCGCTTCATATCGTGCAAATCGGCCCCGGCTGGCACCATCGGGTAGACCATCTCTTCCTTCTCGACCACGTATTCAATCAGCGTCGGCCCATCGTGGCTGCGTGCAAATTCAACCGATGCCTGTATTTGATCGCGGCTGGTGACGCGCATCGCTGGAATGCCGTAAGCCTCGGCCAGCTTGCAGAAATCCGGGTTAAACATGGGCGTCGCCTGGTAGCGCTTATCGAAGAACAGTTCTTGCCATTGGCGCACCATACCGAGGAAGCTATTGTTGATGATGGCGATATTGACGTTGGCGTTTTCCTGCTTGGCCGTTGCCAATTCACACAGCGTCATCTGAAAGCCGCCGTCGCCCACAACCGCCCACACTTCTTCATCTGGTTTGGCGAACTTCGCGCCGATGGCCGCCGGGAAGCCGAAGCCCATTGTGCCCAGGCCGCCGCTCGTGAGCATGGTTGCGGGGCGCTGATGCGGGTAATACTGCGCTTCGAGCATCTGGTGCTGGCCCACATCGCTGACGGTGATGGCGTCGCCCTCCGTGTATTTCCACAGGTCGTTAATGACCTGTGCGCTTAGCAGCTTGTCGCTTGTCTCATGGTGCAAGATGTCGCGTTCGTCGCTGTCTTCCAGCCAATCGCGGATGCGGCCCAGCCATTCAGCGTGTGATTTTGCCTTCAGGCCGGGCAGCAGTTGCATCAGTACGGTCTTGAGGTCGCCCGCGATGCCGACATCCACGCGCACATTCTTGTTCAGTTCGGAGGGGTCGATGTCTACGTGGATTTTGCGGGCGTTGGGCGCATAGGTCTTCAGGTTGCCCGTCACGCGGTCATCGAAGCGCATCCCCAGCGCAATCAGCAGGTCGGCCTCTTGGATGGCGTAATTGCAAGCGGCTTCACCGTGCATCCCCATCATGCCGACCACGAGTGGGTGGCTTTCCGGCACGACGCCCTTACCGAGCAGCGTCTTGGCCACTGGAATTTGTGCGCGTTCGACCAGTTCCAGCACTTCGTTATGCGCCCTTGATAGCGCGATGCCGTGCCCTGCCAGGATAATCGGGCGTTCGGCTTCTTCGATCAGCCTCAGTGCGTCGGCAATCTGTTCATCGCTGGCACGCAGCGCTGGATTGTAACCGGGCAGCTTGATCGGCTCTTCGGGATACACGAACTCTGTAACGGCCTTCTGCACATCCTTCGGCACGTCGATCAGCACCGGACCAGGGCGACCAGCGCGTGCGATGTAGAACGCCTCTTTAATCGTGTAGGCCAGTTGCGCGACATCCGTCACCAGATAGTTATGCTTGGTGACGGGCAGCGTCGCGCCTGTCACGTCTGTTTCCTGGAAGGCGTCAGTGCCGATAGAATCGACAGGTACCTGACCTGTGATGGCGACAACGGGCGATGAATCCATCATCGCGGTGGCCAGCCCAGTAATCAGATTGGTTGCGCCGGGGCCGCTGGGCGAGTGAGTGCGTCGGGCATCGCTCGAGGTGTATCGTTTGCCGATGCCGAAGTCCATGATGGCCGGCCGGCCGGTGTGAGACTCGATCATGATGTTCGCCGGCTTGATATCCCGGTGGACCACGCCGGCGCTGTGGATCGCCGCGAGACCTGAGGCGGCGTGAGAGAGGATCTCGAGAGCTCGGTCGAGAGGGAGGAAGAGCTCCTGCTGCCGGGCTCGCTCCAGCAGTCGTTCGGCCGTCTCGCCCTCGACGTACTCCATGACGAAGAAATCGGCCGAGCCGTAGCGGCCGAAGGAATAGATCTGGAGCACATTTTCGTGCCGGACCGACGCCATGGCCTTGGCT
>DAOTTW010000068.1:0-6641 GCA_034437615.1 Anaerolineae bacterium
GGTACTGCGGCCCTACGAGCAGATGATTAAGGACACAGCAAAGGTGCTGGGCGATGTGCGTGACCTCGATGTGATGCTTGCGGACCTGAAAGCGTATCAGGCGCAGCAAACGCCGCAAGAGCAAAGCGCACTGCAAGAGGTGATCGACAAGCTAAAGCGCAAAAATCGGCTGGCACGCGTCAAGTTGATTGCCTGGTTGGATACAAACAAGTTTCAGCGCTTCGTGAAGGATTTTGCCAGGTTCGTGCACGTAGAGGGCAACAGCAAGGGCAAAGCGGCCATCGAACCCGCTAGCGCCGCCGAACCGTATCAGGTGCGTCACGTCGCCCCGGTGATCTTCTATGCGCATTTAGCGGCGGTGCGGGCCTATGATAACGTCATCGCAGAGGCCGACATCGAGACGCTGCACGCGCTGCGCATCGAATTCAAGCGCCTGCGCTATGTCGTGACCTTCTTTGAGGCGGTGCTCGGTGCCTCCGCAGAGCGTTTCATTGATGAGATCAAAGCATTGCAAGAATATCTTGGCCGCCTGAATGACGTGCAGGTGGCCCAGGCCACCCTCAGCAAGCTCTCCGGCTTATCCGATGATGCAAAAGCCGCACTAGGGCGCTACTTCCAGGTCATTCAGGCCGAGACAGACGAAAAATTCACGCGGTTCCCGCAAGCCTGGGCGCATTTCAATTCTCGCACGGTGCAGCGCCAATTGTCGGATGCGTTGCTGGTGCTGCGTTAGATATAGCCTGTCCGCCTGTCAGCCAACTGCTGATTTGTTTTAGGCCATCCCAATAAAATAATTGACACGGTTTGCGGACATGGCTTGCCGTGTCCCTACGAACGATGCCCTGTAGGGACACCCTTCTGGGTGTCCGAGCGGTGTCAGCCGCATTGCTCAGCCAGGCCCATTTTGCCCGCGAATTGGCCCTCACCCCCTCAATCCCCCTTCACAGGGGTAGGTATTTGATGTTTGACCGTATTTTGTGGCGGCTGACGCCGCCCTGGACGCCAAGAATGGCGTCCCTACGGTCCAAAACGGTTGTGTAGGGACGCGGCTTGCTGCGTCCGCTACCGAAGACGACGACAAATCTAAAATACCTACCCCTGAGAACTCAATCCCCCTCTCCCAACCGCCGCTACGCGGCTAGGAGAGGGGGAAGCAAGCCGTTTAAAGCCCCTCTCCATCTGTGTCTGGGCGTGGAGGGAGAGGGGTTTGGGGTGAGGGCTAAGCAGTTACCCTGGCGTCCAGGGCAGCGCGAGCGGCCATACGATACGTTCAATTATCAAATGCCTTTAGAGAGGATGCATACAACATGGCAAGTACACGGCAAGTTCAGGGCGCACTCCGGAAATTCCGCGATCAGATTCGCAAAGCCAGCAAAGACATTGAAGACGTTACTGCGGCAATCCGTGACCTCGAAAAGCAGCTTGAAGAATGGGATAACGACACGGACCTGGAAATTACACGCGGCTTGAAGAAAGAGATCGAGCGCGGCAAGGACGAGATCAGCGATTTGCGCAAGGCAGTGGATAAGCTAGAGCGTGAAATCTCGGATACGAACCGCAAGTATCACAACCTATCGCGCTGAATCTGCATAGAAACCAAAAAGAGATAGAAATCAAAAAGAGCCTGCACGAAGCAAGCTCTTTAATTCTAATTTCGTAAAACGATGCGTACCGACCTAGTTCATCACATCCAGGGTCACGTCGATCAGGCCGTTGCTGCCGCCACCTGCGTGACTGACGATCAGCGTGTATTCGTTGGAACGGCCATAGCAGTTCGCGTGCGTCGGGATGGTGAAGCTGTCAATGTAGCTGCTCATCGACATCAGGTTGCCGTTAACGATGATGTCATCGTTGCTGACGACAGGCTGATTATACTTGTCCACGACCACGACCAACGGATCAACGATCTCATCGCCCTGGCCCATCGCGCTCACGCGGATCTTCTGGCCTGCTTCAGCAGTAAATGGCATACGATAAACGCGGCCTTCAGCCATTTCAACGGTGACGGTTTCGCCAGGGCTGTAATCCAGGCGCGTCAGCACGAGACCGCTGTTCTTCTCGATATAGGTGTGCAGGTCATGCATAGAGCGGTAGCTATCCTGAAGCTGTTCATAGGCAACACCACGGTTCAGGAAGGGCACGGCATAGCTATCGTTCGTCTCGATGGCAGCGCTGTAATACTGGATTGCACGCTCGTATTCGTCATCAAGATGATAATCAAGGGCAGTATTATAATATTCGTAAACCGACAACCCAGACGGGATAACATGCGCTTGTTCCTGCTGAACAAACGGCATGACTTCGGTGCGGACGACATCCACATTTGCACTGCGGTTTTCTTCAGGTGTAAAACGGTCGATCACTGCGTTGGTGGCTACCAAGACGACGGCGATCACTAACATGGCTTCGATGGCACGGACAAAACCACGCCCCGGATAGGTTTTCGGCTTCTGCTTGTAGAACATGAGCCAGTTAATCCCTAAGAGCTACATACAATCGAACGGTCAGAAAAGAGTATACCACAAAAAACCCGTTAGCAGTCAAACGACTTGCACGACTTCCATACGCTATTCTTACTGCGATTTGAACAAATGACGCCAGATGACAACATGACCACAGGCTTTTGTGTGGGGCTTTACGCGCTTCACAGGCTGGGCTATTATAAGCGCTTCTTGCCATTAACAGCCGATTTAGGAGTGTGTGAGCATTGTACATACTAGGGATTAATGCCTATCACGCAGGCGCTTCAGCGTGCCTGATCCACAATGGAAACCTGATTGCGGCAGCAGAGGAAGAACGCTTCCGCCGCCAGAAATACTGGGCTGGCTTCCCGACGCAGGCCATTCGCTGGGTGCTGCAAGAAGCAGGCATTCAGGCGCAAGACCTCGATCATATCGGCATCTCACGCAATCCCAACGCGCACCTGCTGCAAGCGGCGTGGTTCGCACTTCGGCGGCGGCCTAGCCTGAAGCTGATCCAAGAGCGTCTCAGCAATAAATTACGTGTGGGGTCGCTCAAGCAGGAATTTTGCCAGCATATCGGCGTTCAGGCGTCGGATTTACGCGCCACGTTTCACAATGTCGAGCACCACCGGGCGCATATGGCCAGCGCCTTTCACGTTTCACCCTACAGCGATGCCGCTGTGATTTCGGTTGATGGTGCGGGCGATTTCGTCACGACGATGTGGGGCACAGGCCGCGATAACGCGCTGCACGTCGATGATCTGATTTACTTCCCGCATTCGTTGGGCATTTTCTACAACGCGCTGACGCAGTGGCTTGGCTTCCCCAAGTATGGCGACGAAGGCAAGACGATGGGCCTCGCGCCCTATGGTGAACCGCTGCATCTGGATGAAATGCGTAAGATCGTGCGCGTGCAAGCTGACGGCACCTTTGAACTGGATTTAGATTATTTCGTGCATCAGGCCGAAGGCGCACAGATGACATGGGGTGACGGTTCGCCTACGGTTGGCCGCCTGTATTCAGATAAGCTGCTGAGCCTGCTCGGTGCGGCGCGTGAACCGGGCACACAGATCACGCAAAAGGTGATGGATGTGGCCGCGTCCATGCAAGCCATGCTGGAAGAGGCCGAACTGCGCTTAATCCAAAAAGTGCAACAGGCGACGGGCAAAAAGACCTTGTGCCTGGCAGGTGGTGTCGCGCTCAACAGCGCCTTCAACGGCAAAATCCTGCCCAACACCGACTTTGAGGACATCTTCATACAGCCTGCCTCTGGTGATGCGGGCACGTCGCTGGGCGTGTGCTACTACATCTATCACGATCTACTGAAACAACCGCGCTGCTACACCATGACGCACGCCTACACTGGGCCGCAGTGGTCGCCGGATGACATGCGGCAAGCGCTCGATGCCTACAGCCTGGCTTATGACGAAGTGGACGACGAGACGCTCTATCAGCGTGCCGCCGAACGCATTGCCGCCGGGGATGTGCTGGGCTGGTTTCAGGGCCGCAGCGAATGGGGGCCGCGTGCGCTCGGCAATCGTAGCATTTTGGCGGACCCGCGCCGCAAAGACATGAAAGACATCCTAAACGCCCGCATCAAACAGCGTGAGCCGTTCCGCCCGTTCGCGCCATCCGTGTTGCTAGAGGACGTTGGCGCATATTTCGAGCAGAGCTACCCGGACCCCTTCATGCTGAAGGTCTACGGCATCCTGCCAGCCGCACAGACGGCAATCCCAGCCGTGACGCACGTCGATGGCACAGGCCGCTTGCAGACCGTCTCAGCAGAGAACGCGCCGCGTTACCACGCGCTGATTAGCGCCTTCAAGCAGCAGACCGACGTGGGCGTGGTGCTGAATACGTCCTTCAACGAAAACGAGCCAATTGTCAACACACCCCATGAGGCGGTTGATTGCTTCGTGCGTACTAGAATGGATGCGCTGGCAATGGGCAACTTCGTCGTGAGCAAAACCTGATGAGTTGGTTCGGCGCACACCCCCGCTTGAGCGTGATTGCGCTGGCGGTGCTCGTGCGCCTGACATTGCTGGCTTTGCTGCCCGCTACGCTGGATTTTACACAGAGCGCGGTGCATGGCTCCGAAGCCTACGACATCTATGCACAAAACCTGCTGAAAACGGGCGTCTATGGCCGCGAAGCCGGCACGCCGGATGCCCTGCTGCCGCCACTGTATAGCTACCTGCTGGCGGGGGTGTATGCGCTGGTTGGGCGTGGTTACTGGCAGGTCGGCTTGCTGCATACCGTGCTGGATGCGCTATCGTTGTGGTTGCTGATCGACATTGGGCAGCGCTTATTTGCACGCAGTCGTCACGCTGAAGCAGTCGGTGTGCTGGCGGCGCTGTTCACGGCGCTCTATCCCTATCTGGTGTTTCAGAACCTCACGCTGATCGACACGCCGCTATTCATCCTGCTGCTGCACCTGTTCGTCTGGCTACTGATCCTGCTGCGCGACCAACCCGACTATAATCGGCGCACGCTGCTGCTGGCGCTGGCGGCTGGTGCCGTGCTTGGGGTCACGACGCTAGCGCGTGCGCTGCTGCCACCATTGGCTGTATTGGCTGCGTTCTGGTTCTTGTTTCGCCTGAATCTGTGGCAGACGGTGTTGCGCCTGTTGCCTGTGGCGCTTGTTAGCGTGCTGCTGCTTGTGCCCTGGATTATGCGTGGTTACAGCCTGTACGATGCCTTTGTGCCTGTCGCGCTCAACAGTGGCGAGAATATCTATCAGGGCAACAATCCGCAGACGGTGCCGCTATTCCGTGCGGGTTATGATGCGCAGTGGTCACAGCCGCCTGCCAGCGTCGAAAACGTCACAGATCGCGTAGAGCGCAACCGCTTGTTGACGCAAGCAGGGCTGGATTATCTGCGCGAAAACCCCGACGCCATCCCCGACTTGCTATGGACGAAGTTCCTGGTGCATTGGAGCGTGGAAATTATGCCGCGCCGCAATCCACAACCGAGCGAGACGCTGCAATTAAGTGACACAGGCGCAATCATGGTCCTGCGTGCTGATGACACCATCAGCGGCGTGACAGAGGCAAACGCGGCTTATGATGCAGGCTGGTTCGATACGCTGGCACGCCCGTTGCATGTGCTGTATTTCGGGGGTTTGCTGCTGCTATCGCTGCTGGGGATCGGCTTGTCGTGGCGCTATTGGCGCGATGTGTCGTTGCTGTGGTTTGTGCAGATCAGCATGACGCTCATGTATGTGCTGTTTCATCCATCTACGCGCTACCGCGTCCCAAGCGACCCGCTGCTATTCTTGTTCGCGGCTTATACGCTGGTGCTGCTTGGCAGTTATCTTGCATCCCAATCAAAACTCAAAGATGTTCTTAATCGGCACGGCGAAGCCAGGTAGCACTCGCCTGTACGTAGCGTTCTCCACCGATTTGATAGCCGCCTTGTTCTGTACCGATGAACTCAAACAGCCGGTCGGCGTTTTCTGGCCGATCCACGAATGCCGCAAATTCTTCGACGCTGATGCGCTCAACGCTCGTAACCATAGCGACCTCACAGCATAATTATGATGCCTATTCTAACACGGGGCGTCCTGATTGATAAACAGATTACCACCCGGCACAGGGAATAGGCGCTGCATCTGCACTTGTTGCTGTAAAGCTGTGGCGTGCTCGTGCGTCAGCAGCAGATAGCGTGATTGTGGTGGCCTCTTTAGCTGATCGACGCTGTTCAGCCACGACAGGCCGACGCCAGGATCAAACGCCAACAGCAAGCCGGGCCGATTGAATTCCAGCATGTACACCAGTGAAAACAGCAGCGTGTTGCACCATGCACTGTCTGCGTCAGGGTCGTACTGCACAACAGCATCGACTGTGGGATTCCATTCTTGGTATTGTGCCGGGGTCATGTCGCTGTATTTGTTGCTGACGAATTCATGGAAGTCAACGGCGGCAGGCAACAACACGATCATGCTAGCAATCATCGTCAGCAGCAGGGCACGACGGTTATACAGCAGTAGCAGCAGCAACGAAAACAGCAGGTGCGGGGCCATCACGCGATAATCCCGTGAATCCAGCACTTCATGCAGCGCTATCGTCGCGATGTATGCCGCCAGCAAATTAAACAGATGCAGACCATATTCACGCAGCGTATCTGTGTAAGGGGCGGGTGTGACCGCTTCAGCGGACGGGATATATCCTGTCCCTACAT
>DAOTTW010000069.1:0-13398 GCA_034437615.1 Anaerolineae bacterium
GGCAACCGTTTACCTCGTGGATGATAAAGCGAGTGTGCTGTACGCAGTTGTTTCGTCAGAGCCGGATTTGAAACAAATTGATGTTGTCATTGACGCAAGCGACAATCCCACCTACCGCGCTTGGCAAGAACAGTCCATACAATTCGACCATACGGTCAATCAATTCGGTGGCCAATCCTTGTTAGCTGTGCCTATTCTGACAGCGACACTGTTGGGTGCTCAAGTGCTTGGCGTACTGGTACTAAAGAGCAGTGTGGACGTTAGCACATCACAGCTTGGCTCAAACAGCGTCGTTGATGACGTAGAGCGCTTAGCAAACCTGATCGGTAAAATCCTCTCACGGTCTAACTAAAAGCTATCGTCAATTGTTTGGCGATCAAGTCAGACAAGACGCAAATTGGTCGGCAAAAGCGCGAATAGCAGCGATCTGCCCGTTGCGTGTAGGCATGAGCATTTTCCTCTGTTACAGTGTATGCTATACATCTACTAAAGCGTACAAAAGGGCAAAACAAGATGTCTCAGAGTCCAGATGCAGCACGCAAAGCCAACGCTGACTACCTGCACCAGAACATGCTCAACGACGATGTAGAAGCGACAGCGAGCGGCCTACAATACAAGGTCATCGAAGCCGGAGCGGGTGTACGACCCGACGCCAACAGCACCGTCACCGTACACTATCGCGGCACCCTGATTGACGGCAGCGAATTCGACAGTTCTTACAAGCGTGGTGAGCCGATTACCTTTCCGCTCAGCCGGGTCATTCAGGGCTGGCAAGAAGGGTTGCAAATGATGCAGGTCGGCGCGAAATACGAGCTATACATCCCCTATAACCTGGGCTACGGCGAGCGTGGCACCCCCGGCGGCCCGATTCCACCCTATGCAACGCTGATCTTTGAAGTCGAATTGCTGGACGTGAAATAGGCGGACATGCATGAAGATTCTGGTTACAGGCGGGGCCGGTTACATCGGCAGTCACGTCGTGGAATTGCTGGTCGAACGCGGCTATGAGGCCGTCGTTTTCGATAACCTACAAGCAGGACACCGCGCCGCTGTGCACGAACAAGCGACACTCATACGGGGCGATCTGCTGCACAAGCCGGACCTGCAAGCGCTGTTTGACGCGCATACGTTTGACGGCATTATGCACTTTGCCTCACACATCATGGTGGGCGAAAGTATGCAGCAGCCTTTCAAGTATTTTAACGACAACGTGCTGGGCCTGCTGAACCTGCTGGAACAGGCCGCGCCCGCAGGCGTGCAACGCTTCATCCTGTCATCCACCGCGAACCTGTACGACGAACCGCTGATCATTCCTATCAGTGAGGACGAGCCGCTGATCCCTGGCAGCGTCTATGGTGAGACGAAGTACATGGCGGAGCGCCTGCTGCTGTGGATGGAGCGTGTTTATGGCATGAAGCACTGCGCATTACGCTATTTTAATGCGTGCGGCGCACACCCCAACGGCCACATCGGGGAGGACCACGACCCGGAAACGCACCTGATCCCGCTTGTGTTGCAGGTGGCGCTTGGCCAACGTGAACAGGTCAGCATCTTCGGCACGGATTACGATACACCGGACGGCACCTGCATCCGTGATTATGTGCATGTGCTGGATTTAGCAGAAGCACACATCCTGGCGCTAGAAGCGCTGGCCGATGGCCGAAGCCGTAAATACAACCTGGGCAGCGGGACGGGCTATTCGGTGCGGGAAGTGATCGAAACGGCGCGTCAGGTGACTGGTCACCCCATCCCCGCAGCCGATGCCCCACGCCGCGACGGAGATTTACCCGCGTTGGTGGCGGATAGCAGCCGCATCAAGCGTGAATTAGGCTGGCACCCGGAGTTCGGCAACCTGCACACGATCATCGAAACCGCCTGGAATTGGCACAAGAGCCATCCACACGGCTACGACGACTAAGGTCTTGGCTACTACATGACAGAACCGCAAAAAGCCAAACCACGAAAGACACAGAGAACACGAAGGGGTTCGAGAGATTTTCTTCGCGTTCTGCACGTTTTTCGCGTTCTTTGTGGCTTCGCAGTTAGAATTTCTGTAAGCATCCGACAAAATAGGTTTAACTGTACTCAATGTGCCTTCACTCATAAGATAATTAAACCTGCACGGGTGGCCCGAACGACGGCCTCTGTGCGGCTTTGTGCGCCAACCTTCGTCATGATCGCGTTAACGTGAAACTTCACCGTATGGTCCGTGATGCCCAATTCATGCGCAATTGCTTTGTTTGTCAGCCCTTGCGCAAGTAATTGCAAGACCTCGTGTTCACGGCCTGTCAGCGGCTCATTGATCGGCTCTGTGATCGGGTTCGCGCTTTGCAACAGGCTCTCAGTCAGCGCGGGGTCCAGCACCACCAGCCCATTAAAAACGCTTTCCAGCGCGAGCGCGAGCGTCTCGGTTTCGTTTTCACGCAGCAGCAAGCCATAGCCGCCGTTGTGCTTGAGCAGTGTCAGCACATCGTCACCGTCTGCGGCATCCGGCAGCAAAGCCACCACCGCCGCCTCGCTTTCACTCAGTACGCTGAGATCATCCAAGTTGCCATCAGCAGCCCAGCCCAGGTCAAGTAACACCACATCCGGTTCATAGACCCTCAAATCATCTGCCAACCCTGCACCGCCTGCGGAACGCCCAACGACCTCGCAATTGGTGCGCGTTTCCAGCATCGCCGCCAACCCGGTACGGGCCACAATGTCGCGGGCCACGATCAGCAAACGTAGTGCCGTTACATCTGACATAAATTCACACCCTCGCCTAGCTTACTTCTGCATCGTAGCCGTGTTTTCATCGGATAGGCATCGGATTTGCACGTGTTATAATAAGGTCACCCTAACAAGATAATCGACCAAGTTTGCGGACGTGCAAAAGCGCGTCCCTACGAACGCTGCTGGGTGTCTGAGCGGCATTAGCCGCATCGCTTGTTTTTTTCAACTGGAAAGGCCCAAGTCGCTTAGAACGCAAGGTAACGAATACGCGGATAAAACGTATATGGCTATCGACTATATCATTGATTACGACTGCACCCCTAAGCAAACCCTGACCACAAACGGCATCCTAGAGCGCCTGAAAGGGCAAGCACGCGCCCAGGAAATTATTCGGATGTTCCGAGATGCCGGGGACGCGCGCCCCCCTAGCCAGATGGGGTTTCAATTGACGCGCCGCAACGCCGCAGGCGAAGCAGAAACTGAGGACATCGTGGTGCAAAGCCTGCTGGACCAAGCAGAGCAACTCAAACCGCTGGAGCAGCATTGTGTGGGTTGCCCGGCAAACCGGAGCGGCAAGCCGTTCGGTTGCATGGGTGCCATTAACTACCCGATCACAGGGGAAAGCGAAGCGTGGTTGCTGAACCGACTGCCGACGCCGGATGATACGCTGGTTTGGTTGCTGCTGAAGCGTGGCGTGGATAATTTTCTGTACGATGGGCAGACGATTGCAGCGTTACGCATCCAGGGTGATACTTACTTTGAGGATCGTAAGCCCGCAGAGCGCCGCCTCGGTGAATTCAGCATCGACGCTAATCAGGTATTCGAGATGATGTTTACCGTTGGCGACATCATCCCCAACCATGCCGGGGTGCTGCTGTTGTTCTTTCATGCTATACCGCGTGAACTGGACGCCGCGCAAATCATGCAGCTTACGCCAGCAGCGCCGGACGCAGACGAGCAGCACCCGTTCCTGCTGGACCGCAGCAGCGGGCCGGACCCCAGCACCAACGATCTGAAGGCGTTTTTTCGCGCGCTGTACATTGCCTGGAAGCTGCATGTCAAGGTCATAATTGACGCATGACATGCGCTGTGTGTGACGTAACAGGGTTCATTCGTCAGTTAGCCGGTTAGCTCTGGAAGGGAAATAAAGTAAACCTTCAAGTGCATCCGTCCAACTTTGACGACATCGCCATGATGAAGCTCATAGACGTAATTAGGCTTCATCTGTTCACCATTCAGGCGGCTACCATTCACACTATCCAGGTCCTTGACCATGATGCGTTCACCGTGCGGCTCCACACGGATGTGATGCCGCGAAACGCCCATTTCGTGTGCGCCAAACGATGTCAAATCGACATCGACGCGCTTGGCTGCGCCCCGACGCCCTACCACAAGCGGTGAATGAGCCGGTTTTTCAACCACATCGCCCGTTTCCACCACTAAGAATTGCAGACGGTGTGGTGCACGTTCTTGCACACCATTTCCGTTGTCCTCCGGTTCCATTTCCCCGAATGGAATGATTGCATTGCTATTATCGTCTGTCATAATGAGTCTCTTTCGTAAGCTCAATAATGCTCACGGCACATTAGACTATAACATAGGTCATGCCATTCGGGTAATTATGGCTCACATGCTTTCCGAATTTCGGCTAAAATTTCTATTCTTTTTTTATGGTCAAAATGGGAATCAAGCTTTGCTTAAGTCGTCAGAGGTGGCAGCCCAATATTGGTGTGATCGTTGTGGGTATGGCGCAGAATAACGAGGTTGGGGCTTTTCAGGTGGCAGGGATGCTGATGAATGCGGCAGATAGCTAGGGTGCTGAATCAAAAGGCAGCCCGTAGGCTGCCCTTTGATTGAACATCGCCGCCGATTTACTCTTCGGGCAGCTCGCCACCCAGGCCAGCGACAATGTTCGAGAAGATGTTACCGATTACCGGGCCAAGCAACGTCAGAATGACGATGACGACAACAGCAACCAAAACCAGGATTAGTGCGTATTCGACCAAGCCCTGGCCTTCTTCGTTCTGCGGACGGTATAACATGATGATGCCTCCTAAAAGGATAACACGTTGAGGGCAATAACGCCCAACTGAAAACATCATAGCATACGTATCTCGGCAGTCAAACCAAAATAGAGGGATTTTTACAATTCTTGCACACTTCCTAAAGGAAACTAGTCACGTGGCCTATACGAGTATCCTAACTGCTTAGAGCGTGTTAAACATTGGTGGCACTACCAATACGTAACAAGTAGGCGCTTAACCGCGTCTAAAAGTCATATACGTGAGAATCATTCATGGAGATGTAGAACCATGCCCATTTTTGATACACCCATCACAACAGACGACGCCAGCATCAAGAAGGTGCTCGGCCAGAAACAGCCTGCATTGGTTGTGCTGCACGACAGCAGCAAAGCCGATAAGCCACTAGAGGATGCGCTGAAGAAGGTCGCCAAGAAGCATAGCGGTGATTTGCTGGTAGTGCGCGTAGACGCCAACGAGAACCCAGCAACACTGGCCAAATATGACAATCCGACGCTGCCCGCCCTGCTTACGCTGACAACGGCTTATTTCGGACGTGACATCAAATCCCGCGCTGAGGCCATTCGCCCCAGTGATGTCCGCGCACACGTCGCGCACCTGTTGGAAGATGCTCCGTTGCCCGAAAACAAAGCAAGCAACGGCAATGGTCAGCGAACCACAGCATCCGCTAAGCCAGTGAACGTCAGCGATAAGACCTTCCGCGATGAAGTGTTGAAGAGCAAGACGCCTGTGCTGGTCGATTTTTGGGCTGAGTGGTGTGGGCCATGCCGCACGATTGCGCCGTATATTGAGCAAATCGCGCAAGAGCACAACGGCAAGCTGAAAGTGGCCAAGCTCGACACAGACAGCAATCAGGTGATCGCACGGCGCTACGAAATTCGCTCGATCCCCACGTTTATCTTATTTGAGGGTGGCCAACCTGCGGCACGCATCAGCGGCGCGAACCCTGGCATGATTCGCCGTATGATCGCAGACCACGTAAATTAAGCAGGCCATTAATACACCCTGCACATGATGAGACGCATCCTGGCGCAAGCCTCAACCATCAGCGCAGCTAT
The DNA here is from genome assembly GCA_034437615.1 of Anaerolineae bacterium. Lineage (GTDB taxonomy): Bacteria > Chloroflexota > Anaerolineae > Aggregatilineales > Phototrophicaceae > DAOTTW01. The sequence goes on from DAOTTW010000069.1 coordinate 5,816, forward strand.
CGGCTTATTGCTGGCCCTGGCAGACATCGCACTGCGCACTTCACCAGCACACATTTACGCAGGCGAGCCATTCGCCTACTGGTCGCATGTGAACGTAGGCTATCGGCCAGCGCTGAGCATCGGCTTTGTGCTGTTTTTCGGCGCTTGGTTGGCCTTACGGCGCGTTACACGTTATCTCGGCTGGATTAGAGTGGCCGCTGTCGTGCTGCTGATGCTGGCTTGCTGCGTGTTCTCTTGGATTGCCCCCCTGCTGAACGCCACAACCTCAGCAATACACCTGCAAAGCGTGCAAGTGCAAGATAAGCGCTATCACCTGTATTATCAGAATTTGCCACGCATCGCACCTGTCTGCGATCATGTCCTGGTCGCTTGCGATGCGTTCGGGCTGGTCTGTGAGCACGTCGAGCACTGGCGCTACGCCCCCACATGTTTAGGATCGTATGCAAATATTGAACTGGCCGCGCAAAACGATGGGCTGTCTGCTATCATAGATGGCGAGGTAGTCAACGAAAGACAAGGTTAAGTAAGATCAAGAGTGAGGATTTACTGTCATGGATAAAGCCAAACGCAAGCCCAAAATCGGCTATTTCATCGAACCAAACTGGCCTGTGCTTTACGGGCGCGTTGCCCTGATGGCTGCCTGTGTTTACGCGCTCATCGTCGTCATCGGCATCCCGGCCCTATTCCCAATTTACGGCACGCTCTCCGGCATCATACTGATGTTTTTCTGGCCGATCTTGTGCTTTGAAGCATTTCTGCTGCTGCTGGCCAACCAACAACGCTTACGGGGCTGGCGCAATTACCCGCGTGGCACGCACTTCTTCGCTGCTGCGCTGGCTTTGATGACCACCAGCGCCTTCTACCTGCTATCTAACGGCTTCACACTCTAAAATCATCATGTTCCGACGCGAAGAAAAACGCAAAAACAAGCATAGCGCAGCCCCCAGCGATAGTCTGCTGTGGCTGATCGCCGTCAGTGGCATGATGACCGTGCTAATCCTGCTGCTATGGGTGCTGCCGGGGTTAGGCTGGTATCCGGCGCTCGTGTTGGTGGATACGTTGCCGCCGTTGCTACTGGCGCTGATCGCGCTGCTGGTGCCGATGTTGTGGTTGCTGACGCTGTACCTGCTGCTCAAACAGCGCTGGGATCGCTGGCTACGCTTTGGTGCCGCGATGCTGCTGTTTGCAGGGACGTTATTAGCCGTGTGGATGCCCTTTGAACAGGCAAGATATGTGGGGTTTATTGCGTTCTCACCGCTCGATAGCATACAGGTCGGCGATGTGCGCTACACACTTGCGAAAAGTGCGGATTTTGAGATAGCTAGGCCAACTCTCGAACGCCATCATTTGGTTCTGAGCCAGTGTGACATATCATATCTTGACTGTTCAAACGAGATTATCGGCGTTCGCTCTGATCTCAACATCAACCATTGGCAACTGGAATTTGATCCTGTTGATGGTAAGTTATTTATCATGCAAGACGGTGAATTCGTCTATGCGCGCCCGCTAGAGTCATAAACTGCTAACGCAGCGGGTTGGACGCACCCGAACGCCTGCGGTTGCTATACCAGTGGATAGCCCGCCGCCGTCCAATGGATTGTGCCGCCCATGTCATAAAGGCCGCTGAAATTCTGCCCGTTGAGCAGGTTCGCAGCTTGAGCGCTGCGGTTACCGCTACGGCAATAGATCACAATCGGCTTACCCTGTGGCAGTTCGTCGCTGCGTGCTGCGAGTTCCTGCAATGGGATGTTAACCGCGCCCTCAATGTGGCCACTGTCAAATTCGCTTGGTGTGCGCACATCGAGCAGCAGATGCTCTACGCCTGCCTCACGAAATGACACCATATAATCCTGCGGAGCCAAGCCCTGCGGCGCTGTCGCCATCAGCACATCGGGGTTATCGGCAGCAGCAGCGGCGGCTAATGTTTCAGGGTCCGCCGAAGGTGCGCCCGCTGACAGTAACGTGTAAGCCGCAAAGCCACCTATCATCAACAACGCAACAACGGCCACCGTCATCATGTTAAGCTGCGGCTGCCTACCTTGCGCTGTCTTGTGTACTTGCTTGTCGTGCTTGGTCTTGGATGTTTTAGACATCAGCCCTCTGGTTTGATACATCGAATTCGTATGTTTGCGTCTGATGGTAATGGTAGCGCTGAGAATGATATAGTCAGCGTGCCAATCGCTTATGGTCTAGCATGAGCCTATATTTATAGCAAAACCCCCAGCTACAGGGCTGAGGGTCTGTTTATGTGTCGTGTTACAGCTCATTGACGACTTTTCTGGTGATACCTAGCCGACCCCACCGCCGTCGCCGGGGCCGCCGCCGAAGGGGTCGTCTGTTGGAGTCGGTGAATTCTCCGGTGTCGCGACCGTACTCGTTGGTATCGGTGTATCCGTATATGACGCTTCGGTGGTCAGCGTTCCTGCGATGGCCGTATTCGTCGCGTCCACATCGGGCGGTTCAGTCGGCAACGGTGTATTGCTTGGAGGCGGTGTATTGGTCGCTGTGTCGGTCGGTTCTGGCGTCGCTGTATCGACGGGCGTGGGCGTGGGCGGTTGCTCACCTGTGCTGAATGGCGTCGGCGTCGGTGTTTCGGTGGGTGCCGTCTCTGGTTCCATCACCACCTCAATAGGCTGCGCACCAGCAAGCCCCTCACAGATCACCCAGACTGATGTGTCGTTAAAGTCTGATGGGAAGCCCCCAAGCGCGTCGAACGTCTGCGCGGCGTTGAAATCCAGGTGAATGTTGGTCGTGCGGTCAGGCTCAAAGCCAAACAGGAAGCCATACGAATCCGTATTCCCTGGCGGCACAGGCATCCAGAGCGCCGGGTCCTGGCTGGTGGCGGCAGCGTTCGGCAACGGATCACCAGGGCCAGTGTAACCAGTCCAATCCAGACCAGGAGCAACGCTGAGCGGAATATCCGCCACACCCGATGTCGGTGTCTCTTCGTCACCGCCTGCCCCTGTCTCTTCGCTGAGCCAGACGACGCGCCCACCCGACGTATTGCCGATGCTTGGGTCAATAATATCCGACGAACTTGCGCCACCAGCGACGATCCTGTTCAGGGGTCGGTTCAGGCGATCCGGCCAATTGATTTCCAGGCCGATCAGTGTCGCGGGCACGTTCCAGGTGCTCCTGAAGCTCAGGCGCACATCACCATTGGTATCAAAGCGATTAAACTCCAGCGTCAAGCCATCAACCGGGCATTCAGGCGTCGGTTGCGGGTTGCTCGTGCGCGGCTCAACAGGGACTACATATTCACAGTCTGCCGGATCGTCCTCGTCCGGGTCGTTATTCTCGAAGACGAAGCGCGTGTTGCCCAGGTCACCGGGCTGCACGTAAGACGAGATATTCTGACGCGGTGAAAGGGAGTAAACGATCTTCACGATAGCCGTTGACCCGGCGTTGATGTTGCGGTTCACCAATTGGTCAATCGTGCCGTCTGTATCCGTGTTTATGCTCAAGGCCACGTCACCGACACTCTTGGGGATGATGGTCTCCTCCCAGAATGGCTCGTTGAAGATTTCCATTGCCGCGACGTATGCGCCGGGGCTGACGTACCACAGGTCATCACGCGCTTCAGAAGCCCATTCGTACTCCACACGTAACAGGCGCGTTTCGATGCCGTTGTTATTGCGGAATTGGAACTGAATACCACCATCTGACGTATACACCGGGTTCTCGTTGAAGCGCAAATCCTGACACCTAAAATCGACATCCGGTGTATTAGTCGGAATCGGCGTATCGGTTGGTTCAGGGGTTGGTTCAGGCGGGTCCTCCGGTTCTTCTGGTTCATCTGTTGGTGGAACGGGCGTATCCGGGATGATTTCCGGGCCGGGGCCACCACCGGGCGACGGACCGAGAGCGCGTTGCGTATCGGCATTTAAGAACGTCTCGTTGACGTAGGCACGCAGCGCCCGAATCTGCACATACGGGGCAAGGCCGAGCGGCGTAATCAGCGGATGATTGTAGGTCACGACCAGCGTACCACGATCCCCCGGTGCGCCAGGGTCCATCCAGGGCAGGTTGTAGTTGTCGTTGAGCTGATCGCGGAAGCCACCAGCGGGGTCGGGGCCGGATGGCGGGGGCGGGAGGACACGCTCCTTCATCAAGCAGGCCCCGTAAGGGTGTTGCGGGCTGCCAGGGTCGAATTCAAAGCGCAGGCTGGCTTCATCCGTATCCGAGTTGGGATCGTCGGCGTTGTCCACGATTTCTGTAATGCGGCTGCCGTAAATGCGGCGTGCTGCGCTACACACAACGACATCAAACCAGGCACGCTCGTCCGATGCGATGGCCGGGTTTTCCCAACTGCTGTACAAATAGCTTTCGACTGCTGGTGGCGAACCAATCGGAATATCGGAGCGCTCCAACGACAGACCAGAGGCACCGATACGCGCCTGATCGTAGATGGATGCGAGGCGCACCAGTGATTCACGGCGCTGCCGGTCAATCGGGTTGCTGGGGTCGCAATCCTGCCCACCGTACCACGTCGCAAACAGATGCTCGCTTTGCACGACATCGTTATTGAAGCGAATGCGGTTTGTCTCCAGGATGGCAATGGCAGCGTCAATGTCTGCATAAGCATTCCCCGTTGTGCCATACCACTCAAGCCAGACCTCATTACCGAGCAAGGCGTCATTGCCAGCGCTTTTTGTTGCGTTGGCAGCCTCATCCAGCAGCGTTTTCAGCAGTTGTCGTTGCTCTGCAATCGTGTCATAGTCCGGGTTGCCATCAACGAAGTCATTGGCGTCTTCGTTAGAAAAATTCAGGCTGAAGAAGGGCCGATAAATCTCTGCCGTGTAGGTGAGGGCGGGTGTGTCTTCATCGGCGTCCAGGTCCCGTGTCGTAATCGTCGCTGTACCTCGTGCGCCTCGGTTATCTGTCGGCACGCAGGGCACGATCAGATCGATATCGTACTTATCCTCATTGTAGACCACCGTCGAAGCATAGCGGGCTGCTGTCCGTGCGGCATTCTGCAATGTGACCCAGGATTGAAACAAGCGGCCAAACTCGATGATGCCGAATAGCAACGCCAGCAGAATCGGTAGCGATAGAGCAAATTCAACCAGGGTTTGCCCACGACGGCCTTGCCGCTGCTCTAACTGCGCTGACAGGTTGGGGTCGCTTTGCGCGCTGGACGGCGTCGTGCCATCCGTCACATCTACATCTTTTGCGTCCATGTTATCTTCCCGTTTCCCCTCTCTTTTCCCCTCGTAAGACATGAGCCAACACCCCTAGCGTGCAATGCGCGTAAACATACGCGATGCGATGTCATCGAACACGAATTGCAGTTCTTCCTGGCTGGGCGCGTTGTAGTAATTGCCGCAGCTTGTCGCTGGTGGCGAAGCACCCCACAACGCCTCGGCTTCATCTGCACTCAGGTTATTGGCCTCAAGCAGATCGGACAGATCACCGAACAACGAGAAGTAGTTACCACCGTCACGATCTGGTGTCCGGCTGACGGGCGTCTGGCAGGGGCCACGTGCCCCAAAACGGAAGTTGTAGTTGACGTCGATGTTGGCCATATCGAAATCGTCCTGCAGCCGATCTGCCACATCCTCCCAGCGCGTTTCGCGCATACTAAGCCCTGCGCTGGAATAGCCGTAAGTGTTCAACACCTGCCAGTAGTCGTTGTCGATGCGATTGTTATCGCCCGCATCCGCAATGTAGCGCAACAACTGCTCACCCAGGCAATCCTGCGGGTTCAGGCGGCAGAGGTCGTCGGCGTGGTCCGGGTTATCAATTTCCCAGGTCAAGTTGTTGCCGTTTTGGTCCGGGCCTTCGCGTGTCGTGAAATCCAGGCCGAAGCCGATGGTGAAGATGATCGGCAGTTGCGTGGCGGCGCGATTACCCTGGGCCTCAGCGTTTTCGGGGTCCAATTCCTGCAAAGCGACCACGTCCACCCAATCGCGGGCGTAATCGTCTACATCGTACATGGCGCAGTCCTCATCTATTGGCAGGAAGTCAGTCGATTCGAATCCGCCCAGGTCAACATCCAGGTAGTTGCCGGCGCGCTGATTCCAATCAATGATGTCACCTGGGTCTTGCGGCCCTGGCTCATCCGGGAAAAGATCCGCGAAGTCGGGGAATGGCTCCGTCAGCAGCGGTGCCGGCATATCCGAATTCCAGGCTGTCTTGGATGGGTAATTCGTAGGATATTCATACTGTAGGACGCCGCTACCGTCGGGTTCCCAGGGGTCGCTCGGTCCCAGTGAAGACGGACGGAAGCGCGGGTCTTTGTAATCCACATACTCTAAATCCCACAGCCAGCGCGACGCATCTTGGCCATTACGCCCAATATCCAGCGCCGTCAAACGCGGACGGAAGCCGAACTTCGACCCTTCGTAAGGCCCACCCAGCGCGTAGTCGCCACTGCAATAGCTGCGCGTGTGCGGCCATTCATCCAGGCAATAGGGCGCATTGCCCGTCGCCACATCACCTGTGCCATAAGCGATCTCGTTGAACTGCTCATCGCTGCCCGGCTCACCGACCTTCAGTAGCTCACCCACCGGGTTGAACGGCCCTGCCAGCGTCGTCGGGTTCGGGACGTGGCCAATCGGACACAAGCCCAAGGAGCCATACTTACCCGCGTCACCGAAGCGGTTCTCCAGTGCGTCACATTCGGACGACCCCGGCGCAAAACCAGCCTCTTCACAATTGTCGAACAGCGGGTCCGGCACCTTGATGTCGCGGCCATCGTTGCGGCGTACCGGGTCGGATGCCCCCGCCGCGCCATCGCTCAGCAAGACCATAATCCACACGCGGCCCTCTGCGCGTGCATCTTCCAACAGCGCGTTGTTGCCCTCTCGCAGCGCAGCACCTATGTTCGTATCACGGCAACCAGCACCGAATTCATACGCCAGCAGCTTAGAATACCTGTCCAGGTCATCTGGTGCTGTCGGATCGTAGAGGTCAACCGACTGGATGCCTTCGTTGTAGTAGTCTGGACGATATTCGATTCTCGGTGAGCCGAGGTCACGCAGGTAGTTGTGCGGCTCCATAATGCTCTGCAAGCTGCCATAGTATTGCGTCTGGTAGCCACTCAGGGCCACATTCTGGAATTCACAGTTGAAGCGCACCGGATAATTGACGCTGGATGCCGTGTCGTCGTCTTCATCGTAGTCAGCATCGCCTTCATCGGGTTCTTCTTCGTAGACGTACAAGCGACGCGGTTCACCATTCTGATCCGACCCTGCTACAAACTGGTTGCGCAGTGTTACCGGGTCACGTAACCAGCCCGAACCGGGGTCGTTCTCATCAGCGCTGGCGTCTTCCAGCACTTCCCATTCGTAGAAATTCGGCTCCGCACGCACACCGACCAGGTCACGCACCGTGCCAAAGATAACCGGGCCGCTGTCGATCATGGCTGGACGCTGCTCCACTCCTGGGCCGGAATCCGTATCCACATAGGGGTTCAGCAAGTAAGCCGAACGCGCAAAGGAAACCACTGCGGCGCGGTCCCCGCGTGTGAAGTCCAGGCGCTCGAAGAAGCCAAAGGCCGCGTTACGCGCATCCTTGAAGGGCTGGCATACCAGGTCTTCAAAAGTGCCATCGCCGTCAGGGTCATTGCAGCAACCGTAGAA
>DAOTTW010000070.1:0-4242 GCA_034437615.1 Anaerolineae bacterium
GTGGGAATATGAACTCAAGGAAAAGTTCTGGTTGCAATTTGCACGTGAATATACCTGGCGAGACTGGGGTCCTGACCAGCCCGGTATCATCGTCACACATGAAAGTCTCGCATCCGCAGATACATCACCCAAAATGCTGCACTGGTTGCAAGACTATTCCTGGGATGTGCTGATTGTCGATGAAGCGCATCATGTCCAAAGAGACACGCATTTGTTTCAGTTTTTGGCTACCCTTAGTCGCCAGTCCGAAAACGTGTTGTTGCTCTCGGCAACGCCCATTCAGCAACGCACCGCCGAATTTCTAACGCTCCTACAATTACTTAATCCAAGTCGCTACGAACGTATTTCGGTAGACAATTTCCAGCACGTTCTGGTGCATCAGCAGCATATCCGGGACGAAGTTTATTACTATCACGGCAAGATTGATGGGGAGTTTAACGCTCGTGAGTTCGCTGAGCGCATGGAGCGACTTGTGCAAGCTTTGTCACATGATAAGGTGTTGGCGGAGCTTCATGAGCAATTATGGCAAAGCATAAAGTCCAACGATGGTCGTATACGTATTCGGGCTAACGTACTCCTGCGCTACATCCGGGAGCATTACCGTATCGAAAACCGCGTTATTCGCAATCGACGCGAACATCTACAGGTTGATCTGCCGACAAGGAGCGTCAATGCCAACCTGAGTTACCAGGCAACCAATGAAGAGTATGCCGTGCTGGACTATTTGAACGATTACCTGGATGATATGTTCCAGCGTCATCCAAAAACACGTCTACACCGCAGCTATGCACAATTGTTGCTGCAAGCAGCTGCCAGTAGCCCAGAAGCGTTGGCGAGTTTGCTCGTGCGCTGGAAAAACGCAGAGAAAAAACTCAAGGCACGTCGCAGAATTCGTCAGTCTGAGATGCATCAAGGCGATGCAACAGCGCCGATGGTGACACTAGGCCCCGTATCACCGCGTGATAAGGCAGATTATGTCAAGCGGCTATTTAGTGCACTCCTAGGTACAGACGAAGCCTTGTTGGATGTACAGCAGTTACATCATGCCCTTCAAGAATGGCGCTTGCGTCAAGAAGATGCACTCCAGCAACAACCCTGGGATATTAACTCACCCTTCCGATTAGTGCGCGTATTGGCTTACATCGAGCGTTATATCTCCACACATGCGGATGCAAAAATCCTGCTCTTCACCTCCTGGTTGCCAACGTTAGACGTACTCGAAACACATTTAGTCAGTACATTCAGTGAACAAACTGTAGCTCGTTTCCATAGTGGCATGGAAAAAGAAGCTGACATGCAGGGCGAGGTAAACAAGTTTCAGAGGGAAGATCGCTGCAAGATTATGCTTTGCGACGAACTTGGTGGTGAAGGCCGCAACTTCCAGATCGCGCAGGTCATCATCCATGTCGATTTACCCTGGACACCTGCACAAGTCGAGCAACGTATTGGGCGTGTAGATCGGCTCGGTCGTCAGGGCGAAGTGCTATCTGTTATTCCCTATGCGCAGCGCACACTTGAAGAGGCCCTATATCAAATCTGGCAAGACAGTTTTGAACTATTTACACGATCAATGAGCGGCATGGAGATCGCCCTTGAAGGGACGCAGGCACGGTTGTTAGATGCGCTTGCAGAAGATGTCTATGACGGTTTAACGCGGGTTTATGTTGACATGCAAACGACAGCTCAAGAAGTGCGCGAACAAGTTAACCGGGAAATAGTCTTTGAGGATCCAGCTGCTGACACATATCGCTGGCGACAACACTACGAAGCTATGCGTGAACGATATGCATCAGATCAACCACTTAGACAGCCTTACCTTCGGTGGGCTGAGTTAGTCGGTTTGGCTCCATACTACGGCGCAGGTGATCCAGTAGCCACATTTCACCGAAAAGACTTTGACAGACACAAGCTGAAACAGGCCAACATCAGGCCACCTGAGGCTGATAAGGCGACGCTCAAGCACCTTTGGTGGGAAAAAGGTATGGTGCCGATTACGTTTGATCGCGACTTTGCCGTCAAGCACGATCATGTGCGCTTTATGGCTCCTGGCAGCAACGATCCCTGGTTGCGAGCCGTTGTCGATAATGCGCTGAGTTCTGAACGTGGGCGGTGCTGCGCGATCATCCGTAAGGCGCCAATGTTGCTTGAAGACCCCGTCGATGTGCTGGAGTTTCTAGTTAGCGTCGAAATTGACACAAGCCATCTCTTTCGCGCAGGCTATGAACGATTGAATCTATTGCGGGCACAGCAATACATCACACGTCCCACTGCGCGTTTACTGGTAACACTAGACGGCGAAGTAATCGACGAACGAGATCGTATTGCAAGGCACATTAATCGGTATCCATTTGATCCGCAGAAGGACGCCTACCTCGGCGATGATCGACATCCAACGGAAGAAGTCCTTGGTCGTTATTTAAAGGACGAATGGCAGCAACGCATTCGGATGGCCTGGGAACAAGCACAAGCACATCTGCAACATGGCATCAGTGATCCTCGTAGAGCAGAGGACGACCTCAATTGGCAACGTCTTGGGCGTGAGGCATCCGAGGTCTGGTTACAGCAGACCAGCAACGATCAGATCAGCGCTCAGGATGGTCGGTTACAGCATGTCAAAGACATGCACGCCGCCCTAATCGCGGGGATCGAACAGCCTTTACTCCGCCTGGAATCCGTCTGCTACTGGAGCATTACCTGATGTTTGTGTCGTTACAGCAACTGCTGCAAGACCCTCAACCACAATACGCTGACTTCCAAGCGTCTATCAAGCACAAACTTGACGACGAATTAACTACATTGGAACGTATTCGCTTGCGTGCCGTCAGGCGTTTAATTCGTGCACTAGCACATGGTGCAGATGAGCAAATCGTCGGTACGGCAGACATCGCTAGCTTACTGCGGCAGGTGCTGCGTCTCTATCGTCAGCCGCTATGGCTACCGCGGTCCTTATGGGACTTGATCGAACGCCGTGCTCGCAGTATGAGCCTATATGTAACCGATGAATCCGACGCACACGTATGCGTGCAGGCCAGTAACTGGCAGCCTCACTGGTTACCCAGTCTGAATGGAGCCATTGACCAGCTTGAACAACGACGTAATCGGGCGGAAGATGACATTGCATGTATTGGCGATGGTATGTTGGTTGCTTCCTCCAAAGGCCGCTATACGCGATATCGGACCAGCGGGCAAAAGCACGCTGTCCACGCTTGTGTGTTTGCAGAGCCTGGCAGTACCACCATCGTATCGTTACCCACAGGCAGTGGCAAAAGCCAATGTATCACCGTGCCGGCGTGGGTTGATGGTCAACTGCCACGCGAGCGACGTGGTGCGACATTAGTCGTCGTACCGACAGTCTCTTTGGCGTTTGACCAGCGGAACAAGGCACGGGAGTTCTACAAGGACGCGAAACCACAGCTTCAACCACAAGCGTTGACAGGAAGTACGTCAGATGAAGAGCGCGAGCAAATACGAGATGGATTGCGTAGCGGCGACTTGCCGTTGTTGTTCATCTCGCCAGAAGCGCTTCTCAGTCCGGGACTCCGTGACATCTGCCAGCGAGCCGCGCAAGAGGGCAAGGTGAGACGCCTCATCATAGATGAGGCACACCTAGTGGATCGTTGGGGCGCACGCTTCCGGGTGGAGTTTCAGTTGTTATCGACCTTCCAACGACAACTGCTAGCCGCCAGCAACGGTCAACTGCGCACAATCCTACTGTCGGCGACAATTACGTCCCAGGTTGAAAAGACGCTGGTGACACTGTTCGCTCAGGCAAGTCAGGAGCCGACGATCATTCGCCACAACCAGCTACGACCTGAAATCGCTTACTGGATGTCACTCACGAATGACGACGAAATCCATCAGGAACGGGTCGTCGAAGCTATACAACATCTACCACGTCCTTTAATCCTATATACAACCACCCGTAAAGAGGCCGAATCCTGGCAACAGTTACTACGCGAGAACGGTTATCGACGTGTTGGTCTGTACACGGGCAACACGCGATCAAACGATCGGGAGACCTTATTGCAGGGCTGGATGAGCGATGAAATCGACCTGATGATCGCAACGTCAGCTTTCGGCGTCGGCGTCGATAAGGATGATATACGCGCCATACTGCACGTTGCCCTTCCCGAAGACCCGGATCGTTTTTATCAGGAAGTCGGGCGTGGTGGGCGTGATGGCTATAGCAGCATCAGTTTGCTACTTGCACGGCCTTGGCGTGATAAGCGCGTTATCAATAGC
>DAOTTW010000071.1:0-1898 GCA_034437615.1 Anaerolineae bacterium
GATGTCTACGCCGACCTCTATGGCCTGCGTTGATACGACAATTTTGCTGCCAGTGGTGTTGCCCTGTGCGAACGATGTGCGGATGGCATCTTCGATGCGGTTGCGATCTTCTGGTAATAAGCGGCTGTGCAGCAAATACAGTTCCGTTGCCTCATCTGACGTTACCTGTAGACGCCGGAAGATAGCACGGGCACGATCAACCGTGTTGCAGATGACCAGTGTGCGGCCTGTATGCTGATCTAAGATCGTCTGCGCGTCCATCACCGCATCAATAGCATGGTAGTAGCGCTGCTTGTTTTGTGATGGCAAAGCCAGCATTTGCGCACGTTCTGCGTCATCACCCGGCACAATCACCGCGTCAAGCTGCTCTGCAAGGCCAGCCAGCAAAGTACGGCTGAACGTCGCCGTCATCAGGATAAACGGCGTAATGCCCGTGAAGCGCTTGAGCATATGCAGTGTCGTCGGCAGCGTCGATGCGGCGTCGAACAGGTGAAACTCATCGAATACGAGATAACTCGATAGCAGCGCTCCGGCGTTCAGGTTGCCCTTGCGACGCGACAGGCTGTAGGGATTCATCAGGTAGCTGCTAAGCGTCTGGTCGATAGTGGCGAAGATCAAGTTGTGCTGAAGCTCATGCGAATGCGAATTTTCGCCTGTTTGTTGTGCGATACGGATGTCCTGACCAAAGCGACGGTTCAGGCTCGCAACGATTTTGTCATATTCGTGTTTGAATTGTTTTGCAAGTACACGCATGGGCACAGAGTATATGCAACGTCGCGGGAAATCCGCAGAACCAAAAGCATCCAAAAACGGGTAGAGAGCTGCGCGGGTCTTGCCTGCGCCCGTTGGAGCCTGCAAAATGACATTCTTGCCTTGCAAAACCAGGTCGTGAACACGTTGTTGATGTGGGTATGCTTGAATACCGTTTGCCATGCCATTACGCTCCAAAAATGTCACCAAAACGATTGTTGGATGCTTGATCGCTCTCGATGCCATACAAGCGCATTAGCTTGCGCGTCTCGCCCATCATCTCCTCACGGAGTTCGACGGGTGCCAGTACCTCACAGGCTGCACCCCAACCACGCACCCAGGGCTTGAGGTCGATTGTATCAGCGAGATCAAGATGTAATCGGATCGCGTCGGGGTCGGTTTCATCTGTCTCAATGCGTTGTGAAGGATGCCAGTTCGTTTCATGAATGCGCCTGGCGACATGCGGCGCAAACTTGAGTACGATATGTTCGGTTTCATCGCCGTAGTAAATCGTCCAGGCATTGCGCAGTAGCGCCAATCCGTCGAAGTCAGGGGGTATCGTGTAACTGGCACTGTTGACGACCTCTGCGCGGCGCATCCGACCAATTTTGTAGGTGCGCATTGCACTGACCTGATGGCTGTAGCCAATCACATAGGTTGAAAAGCCAATGGCAGAGGGTTCGATCAGGTAGGGGTCAAAGCGCGTCTCGAATGGCTTGCCACGATATGGCTCATAGCTGATGGACACGGGACGCTTGCGCAGAAAGGCCCGCATAACCGCCTGAAAGACATCTTGATAGCCCTCTGTTTTGGGGCGCTGCTTTAATTCCATTGCTGCATCGGCAATGTAACGTCCCACACCCAACTCAACGTTAAGTGCTTCGGCCAGTCGGAACAGCGTTTTTTCAGCGATGGCGTTGCGTTTGTCACTTTGCTTGGCAAATAGCCGCGCCGCTAGATACAGCGACATCGCCTCTTCATCATCCAGTTCGAGATTACGCAGTTTTTGCGCGCCGTCGGCGTCATAGTGCCAGGTCACGCCATCCTTGTAGATGTACCCAGCATTCTCCAACTCCTTTGCAAGCGTACGAACGTTACGATCATCTAGAGCAAGCTGTGTTGCAATCTCGCTTGCTTTTAGTCCTTCG
>DAOTTW010000072.1:0-46954 GCA_034437615.1 Anaerolineae bacterium
TTCCGCTATTATCGGCAGATTCCGTCATTGCAGGATTATGTGCTCATCGCGCAGGATCGACCCCACATTGAATGCTTTTCACGCAATGCCGCCGCCGCTGATGATGATGCGTGGACCTACAGAGACGCTTATGGGCTGGAGGCTAGCCTTGCTATTCCGTCTATCGGGTGTACGCTGGCGCTGGCAGAGGTTTATGAGCGCATCACCTTCGAGGATAACAACAAGGATAACGACACTGAGACACAGCACGAGACAAACCAGCAGGATTAGGCCGCTATGCCGCTAAATGCCTACATGCCCGGTACGCCCTACAATAACGAAGCGGCCCTGGATTACATGCGCGGGATGCTGGCAGACGACATCACGCTGACCGTTGGCGACATGCCAGAGGCACCCCAATACGAGCTGCTCATCGCTGGACGCCCCACAGAAGCGCAACTCAGCACCAGCCAACACCTGCACACGCTCATCATCCCCTTTGCGGGCTTACCTGCCGTAACACAGGCGCTTATGCAGGATTTTCCACAGATCGCTGTGCATAACTTGCACTACAACGCGCCACCCACCGCAGAAGCCGCCCTGACGCTACTGCTGACCGTCGCCAAGCGCACGATCCCCGCAGACCGTGATTTTCGGCGGCACGATTGGACGCCACGCTATGCCCCCTATCCACAGCAGCAGCTACGCGGCAGACAAGCGCTGATCCTGGGCTATGGCGCGGTTGGGCGCTACCTGCGGCCCCTGCTGGAAGCGCTTGGCATGAAAGTCTGGGGCGTGCGCCGCCAAGCAGACCCGGCAGAAGTCGCTGAGGGCGTCTATGGGATTGACCGTCTGCATGATCTATTGCCACGCACTGAAGCGCTGATTATCGCGCTGCCGGGCACCCCACAGACTGAAAACCTTATCGACGGCGCAGCGCTGGCCCTGCTGCCACCCGGCGCAATGCTGGTGAATGTCGGGCGCGCTGTTGTGGTCGATCAATACGCGCTGTATGATCGGTTGCAATCCGGTTATCTGCATGGTGCGGGGCTGGATGTCTGGTATAACTACCCGACTTCAATCGCAGAGCGCACGCAGACGCCCCCGGCAGATGTGCCCCTGCATGAACTGGATAACGTCGTCATGTCACCCCATCGGGCGGGCGGCGGCGGCAACGCCGATATTGAACGCCTGCGCATGGCCTCGCTAGCTGAGGTGCTGAACATGGCCGCACGCGGCGAACCGCTGCCACATAAGGTCAATCTGACGCTAGGCTATTAACCAGACGCAGCAAGCTGCACAGGGGATTGTGACAAAAACTGGGCGTTGTGCTATCATGCGCCCTCGTAATTGCCGCATGATAACCATAGAAAGCAAGGCAACATGCCATCAAAGCCGCTCTGCGTCACGCCCATTCAAGCGCCTGTTTACGATGCACCATTCAATCTAATTGACACCCTGATACAAGCCTTCGCAGCCGCCGACCAGCCCATCCAAACGGGCGACGTACTGGCGATTTCCAGCAAATATGTGGCTATCAGCGAAGGCCGCGTCGTGGAGTTGGGCGACATCCAACCGAGCGACCAAGCACACGACCTGGCACAGCGCTACAATATGAATGCAAAAATGGCGCAACTGGTGCTGGATGAAGCCGAGCACATCTTCGGCGGCATCCCGATGGGTTATTTGCTGACATGGCGACAGGGCGTGATCTCACCCAATGCGGGGATTGACCGCTCCAATATCCCCAACGGGCGTGCGGTGCTGCTGCCTGCGAACGGCTATCAGGCGGCGCGGGCTATTCGCCACGCCATCGAAGCGCATTACAAAGTTAGCATCGGCGTGATCCTGACCGATAGCTGGTTGGTGCCGGGGCGTTTGGGGACGACAGGCGTGGCGGTTGCCGCCGATGGCTTTCAGCCCGTGCAGGATGAGCGCGGCAAGGCGGATTTGTTCGGCAACCCGATGGCTGTCACGCAAAAAGGCATCGCGGATTCGCTGAGCGTGGTCGCACAGACGGTCATGGGTGAGCGCGACGAAGCCACCCCCTTCGCCATCATCCAGAACGCCGAGCTTCAGCTATCCGACGCCGCGCTGACACCGGATGATGTGGCGATTCCCTGGGAAATGTGCCTGTACGTGGAATCGCTGACGCTGGGCCTGCTGCCGGGTGGCGCACCGCGTCAATCACAGACGGCGAAACTGAAACGCCATGACACAACCGGCGCGTGAAACGCCAGCAGAGACGACAAATAGGCAAATGAGGTTGCTGAGACACACCCATGACACTGACCATCGTTGGCTTAGGGCCAGGCAACATCGAAGACCTGACGCTGAAGGCATGGCGCACGCTGGAAAGCGCCGACATCGTGTATTTGCGCACAGAGCGCCATCCCTGCGTAGCGCATCTGCCACAGACCACCCTCTATAAGAGCTTTGACGACCTCTACGAACAGCACGACGATTTTGCAGAGGTATACGCGGCCATTAGCGATAAGCTGCTGAGCATGGCAACAGGCGCGGATGTCGTCTATGCCGTGCCGGGTGATCCACTTGTGGGCGAAGCGACCACAACACACCTGCTGCAAGCCGCCGAAAGCGCACATATCTCGGTGCAGATTGTCAATGGCATCAGCTTCATCGAGCCGATGCTGAAAGCGCTGGGCATTGATGCGCTGGACGGGCTGCAAATTCTGGACGGGCTGACGGTTGCGGCGATGCACCATCCCCCACTGAATCCGAGTTTTCCGGCGTTTGTGGCGCAGGTCTATAGCCGTCAGGTTGCGTCGGATGTCAAGCTGACGCTGATGAACCAATACCCTGATGATTTCCCCGTGCAGTTGATACACAGCGCAGGTGCAGAAACCACTGAAACACAAATAGAAGCGGTGCCGCTATACGAGATTGACCGCAGCGAGCGCATCAACCACCTGACATCGCTATATGTACCGGCATTGGGTGAGTACAGCAGCTTTGAAGCCTTTCAGGAGATTATCGCACATCTACGCGCCCCGGAAGGCTGCCCCTGGGACCGCAAGCAAACCCACGAATCGCTGCGCCCGTACCTGATCGAAGAAGCGTTTGAAGTCATCGAAGCGATTGACGCAGGCGACTGGGACGAACTCGCGGGCGAACTAGGCGACCTGTTGTTGCAAATCGTGCTGCACACACAGATCGCGATTGATGATGGCGAGTTCTACATGTCCGATGTGCTGGAGCGGGTCAACCGTAAGATGATCCGGCGGCACCCGCATGTGTGGGGCAACGTGGATGTAGACGGCAGTTCGGAGCAGGTCAAACAAAATTGGGAGCAGATCAAGCAAGCCGAACGCGCCGAACAGGGCAAGGTGCGTGAGTCGATGCTGGATGGCATCCCGAAGGCCGCCCCTGCGCTGCTGGTGGCGTATAAATACACGCAGAAGGCCGCACAAGCCGGCTTCGATTGGCCGGACATCAGCGACGTAGAAGCCAAAGTCCGCGAAGAACTGGACGAAATCTTGCAAGCCGCCGATAACACCGAAAAAGCGCACGAAATCGCGGATTTAATGTTCGTGCTGGTGAATTGGCTGCGCTGGCTGGGCGTGGACGACGTTGAGGCGCTGATGCGCGGTGCCAACGAGAAATTCTATCAGCGCTTTACCTATATCGAACGGCAAGCCGCCGCACAAAGCCGCACACTGGACGCCATGACGCTAGACGAGATGGACGCCCTATGGAACGTAGCGAAAGCAAACGGCCTGTAGGCTGTTGACAGCGCTCAAGCTCTCGGATAGAATCCTATATCGTTGAGCCAACGCTGTCTTGCGCTGTACAGGCGCGTGGTGTATATTGATAGAGCTTTGCACCAGGCCGCCATAGCTCAATTGGCAGAGCACGATACTTGTAATATCGGGGTTATGAGTTCAAATCTCATTGGCGGCTCTGATGGGTCGATGTCCCGAGCGGCAAAGGGGGCGGGCTGTAAACCCGCTGACGAGAGTCTTCGCAGGTTCGAGTCCTGCTCGGCCCACATAGGGGTGCGCGTGAGCGTACCCCGTGCGCCTCTGTAGCTCAGGGGTAGAGCGTTCCCTTGGTAAGGGAGAGGTCACGAGTTCAAATCTCGTCAGAGGCTTCGTTAGTTCAGTTCTCTAACGATGCCCATGCGCAGCAATAACACCAATTTAGCACAAGCCCAGTATTGTTATATCAGCAAACGGACGGTGTCCCATGGCCAAAAAAGGCAATCGCCTGCTCACCAAGCTGCGCAGCACCGAAAGCGGTTACATCTACTACACGACGAAAAATCGTCGCAATACGACGCAACGCTTAGAGCTGCGCAAATATGACCCGATTGTTCGTCGCCATGTCATCTTTAAAGAGACGAAGTAGCGACGAGCGACATCAGCAACAAACCCCACGTGTCAGCGATATGACAGCACAACGGGGTCTTCCATAGGGGTGTAGCTCAACTGGCAGAGCAACGGTCTCCAAAACCGTAGGTTCGGGGTTCGAGTCCTCGCGCCCCTGCTAAGCAAGGTAAACACCGTCCACCCGGACGGTGTTTGCGTATAGGCGACATCGTAAAAATTATGACAGCGAGGATGCGCCTGTGACCACAACGCACACGAAAACCAGGAGACGAGCATGGCTGAAAACACCGCTGAAGAGCAGCGCAAAAGCCGCAAAACCTCGACGAGCCGCCGCCGAGAGCGCATGAGGGGCGGGTCCGCGAATGCTGCGGTACAGGATCAACCCGAAGTACAAGAGCAAGAGCAGGACGAAGCTAAGGGCCAGCGCGAAGCCAAAGGTATCGCGACGCCGGGACGCCGCAACCAGCAGAGCCAGGGCAATGCAAAATCGGCTGGCAATGCCTTTACACGCCCGTTTATCAATGTCCTGGGCTATTTCGGTGAAGTGCGCGACGAGATACAAAAGGTCACCTGGCCCACCTGGCCGGAGGCCTGGCGTCTGTCACGCATTGTCATGGTCGTAACGGTTGTTGCCTCATTGGTGCTGGGTGCCCTGAGCTTGATCGCTAGCCAGTTGGTCGCGCTTGGCCTGAGCCAGCCGCTTGTTATCGTCGTCGTCTTCGCCGCTATCTCTGGCGGCACGTTGTATCTGTTACGTCGCGGCGGTTCATCCGGTGGCTACTAAATCTGCTGACGAGCTTCCGAGGGAGTGAAGCATGTCTGACAACGCATTTCTGAACAATCAACCGCCTGAATCTGAGGATTCAGATAGCAAGGTGTATGATTACGACCCGGAACCTGTTTTCATGGATGATCCGGAAAACTCATACCTTGATGACGACGACATTGATATTGTCATCGACGACTTGGAAGGCACCGCAGAGCACGAGCCGGAGCCGGAATGGTACGTCGTGCATTGCTATTCGGGCTACGAAAATAAGGTGCGCCACGCCATCGAGCAGCGCACCGAGACGATGGGGATGCGTGACCGCATCTTTGATGTGATTGTGCCCACCGAAGAAGAGGTCGAATACAAGGACGGCAAGCGCAAAATCACCGAAAAGCGCATTTTCCCCGGCTATATCATTGTGAAGATGCTGCTAGACGAGGACTCGTGGTATGTGGTGCGTAATACGCCCGGTGTGACGGGCTTTGTCGGTATGGGCAACGAACCGACGCCGCTTTCGCCCATCGAAGTAAGCACGATCATCACGCGCATGAACAACGACACACCGAAACCGCGTGTGGACTACAAGGTCGGGCAGAAGGTGCGCATTATCGGCGGCCCATTTAACGATTTTGTGGGCACGGTCTCCGCGATTGATGCGGATAAGGCCAAAGTGCGCGTGATGGTGGATTTCTTCGGGCGCGAAACGCCGGTTGAACTGGACTTCCAGGAAGTCGAGAAATCTTAGGGCCATCCTGTCAGGTCGTATATACGTTTCGGTTGATTGTTGACGGACGCTGTAAACGGCGTCTCTATACATATGTTAATGAGGTGACAACCACATGGCAAAGAAAGTCAAGGCAATTGTGAAGCTGGCCATCCCAGCAGGTAAGGCCAACCCCGCCCCGCCGATTGGCCCGGCGTTGGCGCAGCACGGTATTAACCTGATGCAGTTCTGCAAGGAATACAACGCCCGGACCAGTGGCCAAATTGGGGACATCGTGCCCGCTGAGATCACGGTATTTCAGGATGGCTCGTTCAAGTTTGCGCTGAAAAGCCCGCCGACGGCCTTCCTGATTAAGAAAGCGGCTGGCATCAAGAGCGGCGCAGGCAACCCCCTGACGGATACCGCAGGCCGCCTGAAGCGCTCACAGGTGCGTGAAATCGCAGAGCGCAAAATGCCCGATATGAATGCGCTCGGTATTGAAGGTGCGATGCTCCAAGTCGAGGGCACTTGCCGTCAAATGGGCATCGACATCGTAGAAGACTAGTACAGGTTGACGCAAATACTGTGACGGTTTGCGGACGCGCAGAAGCGCGTCACTACGAACGATACCCTATGTATGGTTCAAAACGTTGGGGCATAGCACGCTATGCCCTGGGTCCTATCAGATTATCAGTGGGAGGGCGCGACAGCCCGCCAACACCACAGGAGAATAAACACCATGCCAAAGCACGGAAAACGCTACGTTGACCTTATGAAGCAATTCGACCGCGACACAGATTATGCGCTGGAAGAAGCGGTTGAACTCGTCAGGAAGATGGCGACGGCCAAATTTGACGAGACGGTTGAAATGCATTACCGATTGGGCATCGACCCGCGCCACAGTGACCAGCAGGTGCGCAGCACAGTGATGCTGCCGCATGGCCTGGGCAAAACAGTGCGCGTGCTGGTCTTTGCGGACGGTGAGGCCGCCAAAGCCGCCGAGGATGCAGGCGCAGACATCATCGCAGATGACAGCGTGATTGCACGCATCCAGAACGAAGGCTGGTTCGAGTTTGATGCGACGATTGCCGTGCCACAGATGATGTCTAAAGTGGGCCGCTTGGGGCGTGTGCTGGGTCCGCGTGGCCTGATGCCGAACCCGAAAGCCGGTACTGTTGTGCAGCCCGATGCCCTGCCGCGTGCTATCGAAGAACTGAAAGCGGGCCGCGTGGAATTCCGCAACGATAAGACGGGCAACCTGCACTTCCCCATCGGCAAGGCCAGCTTCGAGCAGCAAATGCTGTTTGAGAACGCCCAAGCTGCCCTCGATGCCGTGAATGCACAGAAGCCATCCAGCATCAAGGGCATCTACCTGCGTCGTCTGGTTGTCACCTCAACGATGGGGCCAGGTGTGCGCGTTGCGGTCTAGCGTATCAACGATAGATACATAGAAGCACGGACAAAGGCGTGCATTTCAAATTAGGGGCAAGATGCCCTTACGGGCGTGGACAGGCACATGGACCTGTCCCTACGCAAACCGTCGTAGGGGCGACCCAATGTGGTCGCCCGGTGCCGTAGGCACTACACATAACCTACGGATAACCGTCGTAGAGACGCCACATGTGGCGTCCGCGTGCCGTTATTCTTCGGGGATGGTCAGCACGGCGTCAATCACGCTGAGCAGGCCGTTGGTCGTCATGAACGCTGTAACGCGCCCTGCTTCGTCGTTGATGCGGAATTCGCCGTCAGCCAGCGTGATTGACATATCCGCCCCCTGCAACGTCTCGAAGACAAACGGCCCCTCGCCCGATACAGTCACAGGCTCACCTGGCAACACATGGTATTCGAGAACCTCGCGCAATTCGTCCGGTTTTTCCAGCAAATCTTCTACGGTGCCCTCTGGCAGTTCATCAAAGGCGGCATCTGTCGGCGCATACAGGCGCAACGGGTCGTCACTATCGAGCGCCTCAGCTAACCCGGTGATTTCCAGCGCCGCCAGTAGCGTGTTGAACGTGCCCACATCCGAAAACGCCTGCTCATTGAAGAATTCCAGCACCGTCAGCGTATTACCGAGGATGTCGCCGCGTGCAGATGTAATCAGCCCGCTGCCATCGGGGGCCTGAAACAGCGCCCGAATCTCGAAAGCGGGCAGGGCTAGCGTGGGCTGTGTGCTGATTTCTTCGCCTGTGCCCGTCGCGGTGATGTCTGCTTCCAGCACACCCGCCTCAATCGCAAACACGTCGATCTCACCGAAACCCAGGTTTTCGCTGACGATCAAGCGCCCATTGGCGATGTCTACGGCTGGCACGTTGGGGTCGTCATAGGCGTTCAGCATCAGCAGCGGGTAGCGCCCTTCAGGGATATTAGCGGCTGCGACTTCGGCGGTGGCGTCAATCACAACCGGGCCGAATGTGCCGTTTTCCAGCGAACCAATCGCCGCGATGAGGTACTGATTACCGGGCACGAGGTCCACATCCACCGGACCAATCACGGCTTCGTCAATGCTATCACCTGTGGCGCTTAGTGCGAAGTTGCGCGTGCCGGGCGGCAAATTCAAGAAGCCTGTAAGCTGTGGGAACGGCAAGCCCTCTAGCGCGAGTTCGCCATCAATGAACACATCAACGGCGGGCGCGTCCGGTGAGAGGTGCATCAACTGCACCTGTGCATCTTCGACTTCGATAAAGGCCGATGCCGGGGCAATTAGCAAGACCAGCAGGCCAATCATAGCGCTTAAACGCTTGAACATAAGCTACTCCTCTATTTTATTTTGTTGATCTCATCAATAGTATCACGCGAAGAACTGACCATGAAAGCCAAACGGGATATGATGCGGCACATCTGCCCGTGCAAGCGGCTGAAACGTCTTCGCATCCAATATCAGCAGGTATGAGGTGCCCTCATCCGCATCCAGCACAGCCGTTAGCACCACACCATCATCTTCTGTTGTCGCGTTCGGTGCTGCGATGAAAACAGGCTCGCCGGGGTAATGGCGCGGCTCATGCCACGTCAGCGCTTGGCCTGTGTCTGTATCCACCTTCGCGATCTGGTCCACAAAATCGTCGCTGTTCGGGCGTGCGCTGACACCATAGGCATAGCGGTAAGGTTGGCCATTGTGCGGCTTGTAGTTGATGCGTGGCAGGTCGATGCTGGCATCTGTGATTTTCTGCTGGGTGGCGCTGCTGCGCTGGCCTTGCGCTAAATCAATGCAATAGCGCCGAAATTCGCCGGAATAGCGCGGGTAGCCATTGCCACGCATGTTATCCAGGTAAAAGCCCTGAATCACGTCGTTATCGGGGTACGTGGACATATCCAGCACGAGTTGCTGTGTGGCTGGGTCCTCATAGGCGTTGATGTGATGGAACACGAAAAACGGCTCGGCCTCTGCGATGTGTACCACGTCGCCGCTGTCCTTGTCGATGACGATGAAGCGCGATGCTTCGTTTGGCTGCCATGCGAACGACTCGATGAACGGATTGTTCATCAGCGCCAAATCCAGCAGCGCACGCAGACCCGGCAGGCGCAGGCCGTTTTCTGCGATGACCACGTAGCGCTGTGTGATGGCAAAGCTATGAATATAGGCCGGACGCTGCACCGGATAACGCGCCAGCAGACGCCGCTTGCGGCCTTCGATAGCGTAAACCTGGTATTCGCTGCGGTTGCTGAGCTTCAGGCTGTAGTTATAGCCGACGCCACGCCCGAAATCCTGATGTGGGTGGGCTGTGGCGGTCTGCGCGTCGATTGTGCTGCCGTCATAATCGAACAAACCGAGCGTTTTCAGCGTTTTTGGGTCGAATTCAACCGCCATCGGGCTTTCCGTCATGGCGATGAAGCGATCTGCGATTTTTTGCACGCTGACGACTGCATTGGGCAGTGCGTCCGCTTCGGTGGCAAACATAGAGGTCAATTTCTGAAAGAAGCTGCGGCAGGGGTCTACTGCGAAGCCGCGATAATTCACCTTGCCCGTCTCGTGATCTCTGATATAAGAAGCAGAGCGCAAAAAGCGGTTGCTATACGCGACGTTGCCATTATCAAATGTGAAGCTGCGCAGCATCGCCAGCCCATCGAACCAATGCCGATAGCTGCTATCGCCAACAGCAAATTGACCGGGACCGTTGCGCACGAAGGTGCCATGCAGCCATGCGGGTACATCGCCCGTGACCGTCAGCGGCACCAGCGTCAGTTCCTCGGGCTGTGCTTCAAAGCCTTTTGCAAAGGAGTTGGGCATTTTCGTCAAACCTCAGAAACTTATTAGCGTACTTTACGTAACAGCCAGTATGAAAGCAGCGCATAAGCCCTATGTGAATGTACATAGTGTGCAACCTAATGGGTAACCGATTTGGTTTGTCCATAACATCGCATACCAACACATATTGAATGAACCTCAGGAGGTTCTATGTTCCGCGCACTGATTGGTGTGATTATCTTCATCCTATTTTACTTCCCGACGATGTTGGGTGCGCTGTATACGTTTGGCGTGCTCAACTGGGCCTTTGACCGTGAGCTATACATCAACGTGCTGGATGATCCGCGCCTGTACGATGCGTTGCTGGACGAAGAATTCAGCGCGGAAATTGCCCGTGCCATGTTATCGGATGAAAGCGTCGACGTGGCCAGTGTGCAGACGACGCAGGCGATCACGCAGGCCGTGCAGGTCTCAATTGATACGGAATACCTGCGCACACAGATTGTCGGCGCGGTGGATGCGATTTTCGCATGGTTTGATGGCAAGACGAGCACGCTCGATATTTCGCTGGATTTAACGCCCTTCAAGGCGGCTGTGAACGGTGAACAGCGCAGCGAAATTGCGGCGATTCTGGCGCGTGAACTGCCCTCCTGTAATGATATACCCGATGCGCAGACGACGACAGCCGCTGGCAATACGCTGTATACCTGCATCCCCAGCGATATGAGCCGCGATGAAGCCGAAAGCGTCATCTACGACCAACTGCCGACCTACGTGCAGGATTTGCCGGATTCGCTGAGCCTGAGCGACTTGCCGGGTAATGTCGAGTCCTGGCAGGCGAGTATACCCGCTGGCAGCATTCGCGGCCTCATCAACGCCAGCCTGATTGCGTTTGCCGCAACGGCCCTGCTGATGTGGTTCGTGATGTCGTTGATTGCGGGTAAGGGGCTGCGCGGCTTTTTGCTGTGGATGGGCATCACGCTGATTATCCCCGGTGCGTTGGTGCTGCTGACGGGCCTGCCCATCAGCGCGGGGGCGCTACGTGTGGAGGCGCTCGGCTTGCAGCCGGGCGACATCAATATTGCTGGTCAGCCTGCCAGCGCCGACGTATCGCAAACGCTCAGTGATGCCATTGCCGAAATTTTGCGGCGTGTCGGTGAAGGCTGGTCGATGGTTGGCGGCCTTGCGGTTGGTATCGGTGCTGCTCTGACGGCTATCGGTATCTTCGTCACGCGGCGGCCCGATGACCCCGAAAAGCTGAAGGTCGGCGTGCCTGCGGGTGAACTTGCAAAGGCCAGGCGCGAATGAGCAAGACGCTACTGATTGCCACACAAAATCAGGGCAAATTGGCTGAATACCGCGACCTGCTGAGCGCTATGCAGATGCAGGTCGTGGGGCTGGCGGATATTGGCCTGGGGACGCTGGATGTGGCCGAAACAGGCGACACCTTCGAGGCCAACGCGGAAATTAAAGCGCGTGCCTACGGCCAGGCTAGCAATTTGCTGGTGCTAGCGGATGACAGCGGGCTGGTGGTGGATGCGCTGAACGGTGCGCCGGGTGTATACACAGCGCGTTACGGTGGCCCTGGTCTGGACGATGCAGGTAGGCGGGCCTACCTGCTACAGCAGATGCAGGGCGTGCCACAGGCCCAACGTGGGGCGCGTTTTGTGTGTGTGCTTGCGCTTTATGATAGGCAACGGGATATGCTGCGCATGGTGCGCGGTGACAGCGAGGGTGAAATCCTGACGGAAGAGCGCGATGCAGGCTATGGTTTTGGCTACGACCCGGTTTTCATGGCGCGGGGCTACGACAAATCAATGGCGCAGTTGCTGCCAGAGGTCAAGCACCGCATCAGCCATCGGGGGCGTGCTGCGGCGCAGTTACCGGAAATCCTGAAGGATTTTATGTAGGGGCGACAATGATCGCCCCTGACACACGCTTAATTATCGTCGTTGTCGCGGTTGTTCTGGTTCAACTGGCTTTCGATGTCGCCAGCTTCCGGTACTTGCGGTGCGATGAAATCGCTGCCCAGGTCTGTGAAGGAATCGAAGTCAAACAGGAAGGGGCTGTTGGATGGTACGAGCGCTAGACCGATGTTATCCGCCAGTTCCTGCACGTAGTTGTACTGGATCAGGTTCGGGTTGGCGGCGATCTGCTCGCTGACGAGGCGCAGTGCTTCAGCTTCTGCACGGGCATTCAGCAAGCGGGCATCTGCTTCACCGCGTGCTTCCTCACGGGCGGCGTTCGCGCGACCGCGTGCTTCTTCTTCCAGGCGTTGCGCCTGCGTGATCGCACGCTCTAGCTGCTGTTCTTCGACCTG
The DNA here is from genome assembly GCA_034437615.1 of Anaerolineae bacterium. Taxonomy (GTDB): domain Bacteria; phylum Chloroflexota; class Anaerolineae; order Aggregatilineales; family Phototrophicaceae; genus DAOTTW01. The sequence goes on from DAOTTW010000072.1 coordinate 12,304, forward strand.
CTTGGCCTCAATCGCGTTGAGGAAATCTTCCGAGAAGTTAATCTCGCGCACGAGCAGATCGCGCACTTCAAGGCCGTCCTCAGCCATGCGCGTCCTCAGGCGCACTTCAATCTCGCTCTGCATTTCCTCGCGGCCTGAGCCATAGATGGATTCCGCCGGGAAGCCAGCAACCACGTCACGCGCGATACTGCGGACAACCGGACGCACCAGCCCGTTGAGGTAACCGCCGGGTTCGTTGCTCCAGTCGCGGTGTAGCTCATTGAGCGTTTCGGCATTATCTGCAATGCGAAAGATCAGCGTGATGTCCAGGCTCACTTGCTGGCCATCAATCGAACGGGCTTCGATGGCGTCACTGCGGTTGGGGTCGCCTTCCTGTGGGTTGTTGGACATGGTGTAGCTCTGCTGGCTAATGGGGTAAACTACCGGGTTCTGTACGCCGGGGATGATGATATTCACACCAGAGCTACGCGGCTGCTCAAGGTCACCTGAGAGCACGTTAAAGACGACTGCGCGCTGCGTCGGCTCTACGATCAACAAGCCCTGGCTGACGACCAACAAGAAGATGCCAGTGACAAGGCCGACGGCTGTTACGATCACACCACCACGCACCGAACGATTCTGTGAGGCAGCACTGACGATCAACGCGATGCCACCAAAACCAACCAGAAAACCGCCGATCGCGAGTAACTGAATTACACTGCTAAAGTCAGACATTTCTGCTCCTAAGTTTCTCTGCTCTGCTGATGTACAGCATCGGCTGCACAATTGCACAATATGCTATTGATTATAGCACGTGCTGTAACCCCCAATGTTGCGGGGGCTTTCATTTCAATGCAACTTTAACGTGTGAAACGTTAGTACATCGCTTGCAAGGCTGGCATTCTCACGGAGTATTAGCCCGCTGTGGCTGACCTCGGCTGAAAATTCCTGTAAGATATAGACATTGTATTTTTACGTGTCGTGTTGTTTTGGGCTAATGGATAAACGAAAACGAACCCGTGTGGTTGCAGGGGCTTGGCGTGCTAAGCCCTGGGTGCGATGCATTGCGCCCCTGCGAATCCGTTTTGATTTCTCTGTGAGGTCTGGCTAAATAGCGAGAATTATGAGCACCGGAGAAACGCCACTTCCGCCATCTTCATCACAACCAACGGCCTTTAATATTTTTTCTGCGCAAGGTCTGATTGAGAGACCGCTGCCGCTGTTGCTAGCACGCATCGGCTTCGTGGTAATTTTCATCGTCACCGTTGCGATGCTGCTTATCTCTGCGCCATTGGCGTATGAAAGCTCCCTGGGGCTAGCACGCAACGACCCCGCTTTTAGCCGTGCTATCGCCACTTTGAATTGGGATATTGAGACCGTCACGCTGTCGCATATCGTGTTTCAGCGCCTGGTGGTGCTGCCGCTGGTGCTGTTGGCGCTGCTGATATTCTATCATCGCTCACGCAGTTGGCTGCCGCTGCTGACGGCGGTGTATCTGATTATGGCGCTGCCGACGTTGACCTCTGGCCTGGCGAGTTTGGCGGAGCTGAGCGCTGTGTGGCGCTGGGTTGTCGCGGTGTACTTTTACGTATACACCTGCCTGAGCATTTACTGGCTGCTGGTCTTCCCGGATGGGCGCTTCTTCGTGCGGCGCACGCGCTGGTTGCTGCCGTTCGTCGGCCTGTGGAATATCTACATCACGCACACTTTCATCTTATCGGGGCAGCCCTTGACGCTGGCTGGCATCTGGCCGACGCTGCTATTCGTGGCGATTGGCCTTTGGGCGCTGTTGTATCGTTCGCGCAATGGTCCACAGCACCAACGGCGTCAGATTAAGTGGGTCCGGCGCGGTGTCGTCTACTGGTTGGGGGTGCTGCTGTTGCATCTGGTCGGTGTAGCGTTGCTGCCCTTGCTGCGGGACGTACAGCAGCCGCCGCTGCTGCTTTTCGGCGTGCTGCTGGCGCTGATGATTTATGCCTTGCCTAGCGTATCGGTGACGATTGTGGGGCTGGCTATCGGCACGTCCGTCATCCGCGCCAATCTGTACGGCATTACGTTGGCGGTAAACCGCTCGCTGGTGTTTGGTTCTGTGGCGGCCCTGCTGGGCATCGCCTTTGCAGTGGCCACGTTTGTCTTGCAAGCTGTGTTTGGGGCGAATTACGGCGTGCTGCTGGCGGCATTGGGCGCTGGTATCGCCTATAACCCGCTGCGCCTGCGCATCCAACGCCTGATCGACCGCAAATTCTTCGGTTTTCGCTTCGATCTGACGCAACTCAAGCAATCGCAAAAGACCCTGGCCACGCCCAAGCCTGCGCAGGGCTTTTATACCAGTACAGACATCGGGCAATATCATCTAGGCGAGATGCTCGGTGGCGGGATGGCTGAGGTTTATCTGGCGCACCAGAATGATAAAATCTATGCGCTAAAGCTGATGAATCCGGGCTGGTATCAGGAAGAAAAAGAACAGCAGACCGCACGGCTGCGCTTTCAGCGTGAACAACAGATGCTAGCCAAGCTGAACCATCGCAATATCGTGCGTGCCTATCGTTGGGGTGTGGTGGATGATATTCAATACATCGTGATGGAATACATCGAAGGGCAGACACTGCGCAGTTACATCAAGCAGCGTGGACGCCTGGAACTTCAGGAGGCGCTGCGGATTTTCGAGGCGCTGGCCTCCGCGCTGGACCACGCGCATGAATGCGGCATCATCCATCGTGACGTAAAGCCTGCGAATGTCATGCTGCGCCAGCTTGAATCCGGGCAGGGCGAGGCCATGCTGATGGATTTTGGCATCGCCCGCAACGAAGCCACAGCCCTGGACATCAGCACAGGTGGCCCGCTCGGCACCATCGAATACATGGCACCGGAGCAAATCGTGGAATCGCAAAACGTGACGCGCCAGGCCGACATCTATGCATTGGGGATCGTGCTTTATGAGATGCTGACGGGGGAGCGCCCATTCAAGGGCAATGCCGCCAGCGTGATGTTCGCGCATCTGCACAAAAACCCGCCCGATCCCCGTGACATCCGCCCGGACATCCCACAACACATCGCCTTTGCTATCCTGCGTGCGCTATCAAAAGATGCGTCGGACCGCTACGCATCGACCCACGCAATGGCTGGCTACATCTTCAACCTGCGCTAAGTTTGCGCTGATCGCCTGGGACTGGTAGAGAACGGCGTAAATACATCATCAATGTGACTACGCCACCTCGGACGCCAAGAGTGGCGTCCCTACAGGGCATCGTTCGTAGGGACGCGCCTCGGTGCGTCCGAAAACTGCAACGGTATTTGCGCCGACGTGTATTAGTGCGGTGGCTGCAATGGCCCGGTGTCTTCGTCCGGCTTCGGGGGTGGGCCGAGCGGCGTCATACCAAAACCACCAACGTTGCTAGCTTCTTCGATGCGATACATGGCGCTTGTGTTGGACCCAGGCCGCGAGTCTCTGGTCTGTGGTTTGCCGCGCTTTTGCTTGTTCTTTTTGTCTTGCTTATTTTTTTTGTCTTGCTCGCGCTTCTTATCTCGACGCTCTGCGCGTTTCTGACGCTGTTCCGCCTGATATGTTCCAGGGTTGCCATGTTGGGCGTGCATAGCCCCCTGCGGCCCTGTACCACCTCGCTGCACAGCCGTCATGCTGCTTGTTTGGGTGCGTTGCATAGACAGGCGGCGTAAGCGTGGATAGAACAGGATGGCATAGAGCAGCGTACCGACGACACTCATGCCGCCGAAGATAATCAGCATCCCTATGGCGCTGAAGAAGAGCCGTTCGGCCAGCGCCCGTTGCTCATCTTCGCTCAGTTCGGCGTTTAGCAGGTCGATATTGAGTGGCCCCGTGCTGCTATCGTCAGCGGCTTGTGCATCTGCCTCCGTATCCACCTCACCCTCACCCGTTGGCGGTTCGATGAGCGCTTCGCCGGGCACCACAGCCTGATTCGGTAGCGTTGGTGCTGGCACGAAGACCTGTGCCCCATAGCCGACGATCTGCACCGGGTTATCTGCTGTCAGCGTAACCTCAAAGCTACTGGCCCCAACCGCCGTATAGTCGGCGCTGATGACATCAAGCGTGTATTGTCCGCTGGGCACATCCTCAAAGCACATAATGCCGGATGCCGCCTGTGCGGATTGATTGAGCAGCGCTGTGCGAATCACTGTGCCGGATGCGTCTACCAAATCCGCCGAGATGCCCTGTGTAATCGGCGGCTCACCGGGGTCACGCGAGTTGTTCGCATTGCGATCTTCAAAGCTGCGCACACAAACTTGTGTGTCGGGGGCTTGCGCACGGAGCAGGTGTTGTGTTTGTGGCAATAGCAGCAGCACAGCGATTAACAGGCTATGCGGCAACAGCATCGGTTTGCGTGTCATAACGTGGCAATCCGTCTCATTAGTGCATATGTCTTGATAATTCCCGTATTGTAACGGCATTCAGTACATGAACAGAGTGTGCATTGCTTCACAAGCGGCGCGCGATCAGCGCCATGATTGTGCCGACGAACAGCACGATGCCTGCCAGCCCCAGCACAATCAACCCGGCGACATCGGCTAATTCGGGTGGTTGCGCGTCATCTGCTGGGCCTAGCATCGGTGGTAGCGGGGTCGCGTCTACGGTTGGCGTCGGTGTTGCATCCGTCTGTAGGACGCCGACACGCACCTGCAAGCGCACGCCGGATTGTACATCAAGCTGCAAGCGGCGTGGCGTCGTCAATGTGTAGCCCTGTGGCGCTTGCGCCAGCACCACATAACGGCCCGGTGGCACCTCTGCGGAGCAGTAGGTTTGCTGTGCGTTGGCGTTGCTAGTGTATGAGAGCACGACATCCCCCTGCGCATCTTGCAGTTGTACTGTGCCACCGGAAACGCGCCCCTCATTCAGCGTTTGATCTGCGTTGCCTGCGTCCCGAATGCGGTTCTGGTTGACATCGGCGTACACCTCCACGCATACCAGCGTATCCTGCGCCAGCGGGTTGACCTGTGCGCCTGCTGTAACGGGTGCTGTCGGCGCGGTAAAGGGGTCGATGGGTGTGATGCGTGCTAGCGCGGCGGCGGTTGGGTCGGGTGTATCTGTCGGTGGGATCGTCGGCGCAGGTGTCGGTGTGGGTGGGTCGCCTGCGCTGATGATAAGCTCCTGATTGATCTGAATAATGTCGCCACTCAGGTCATTCAGGGCGCGGATGTCGTCTACATCTACACCGTAGGTCAGCGCAATGCTAATCAGCGTGTCGCCCTCTTGGACGCGGTGCGTGATGCGTGGCCGTGCTGTCGGTGCGGGTGTATCGCTGATGGCTGGCGTCTGCGTGGCGCTTGGTGGTGCCTGCGTGTCGATCGGGGCGCTGACCTGTGTTTCTGGCTGTGTGCTGGTGTCGGTGGTTGCCTGTGGCGCTGGTTGGGTGGAGGTCGCGCTGGCTTGTGGTGCAGCGGCTTGTGGCTGTGCTGCGCCTTCCAGCAGCACAAGCGCGGCTTCGTCCACATAGACGCGGTTGGTGCTATTGGGTGCTGCCTGCGCCATCTGAATAAACAGCGTCGCAATCTCGTTATTCCAGCGCGTTTCGATGCTGAGCGTCTGCCAGCTATCCGGCGTGGTGGCCCATTCGGACCAGATAATATCGCTGGCTTGCGGGTCGAAGCCGCTGCCGATGCCGACGCGGGCACGTGTGCGGCTGTCTGTGCTGTTTTGCAGCTTGATGGCGGCCTCAGCACGCAGCAGCGCATTGGGTGTAATGCGCACACTCTGGTAAAGCGCGGCTGTGAAGGTGCTGTCGTCGGCCATCAGCATCTGCGATGTGGCCCCACTGTAGACATCCTCGCCGCTATACGACGCATACACCGGCTTGACGTTCATCCAATCGGCCTCGCGGGGCGTCGTCGCCCACCAGCTTTGCCAGCCTGCCGCCAGCGTCACGCCGACCTGACGCGCCTCGTAAGCGCCCTCAAAGCCGGGGTTTTGCAGCAGATTTTGAGCTTGCGTTTGCGCATTGGTGGGCAGGACCAGCAGCGACAGCAGGCAGAGCCAAACAAAGCCCCATTGCAACCCTGTAGCGGTTATGGTTACTTTTGTGCAGGCAGAGCCTGAAGCCCCTGTACATGACAGCATAGCATCTATCGTGTCGGTGTTTGCTCAGTGTAATCGGCGCGGCATTATAGCACGCCCCCGCGCTGCTGCAACGTGCGAAAGCTCAGCCAAGCGTGGCGGTGCTGATGACAAAATCGTATTCGACGGAGTACAGCGCCAGAATCGGGTAGACGCTGAAGTTAATATCCGTGGGGACGCTGTAGGTCTGTGCGCCGACGTTACCCTGCAACGGTCCCAGGTCGATGTAATCCACACCGACGCCGCGTTCATCCAGTGGGTCAGGGTTGCGCGTCAAGATGACGTGTGTATCCGGCGCATGTGTGGCACGAAAATCCTCGAAGCGTAGCAGGCGCGATAAATCCGTAAGCTGGTAAATCGTCACCTCGCCCTCTGCGCCGCGTATCGCGTCGATCCGTATGAATTCACCGCGCCGAATCACGGTGCCGCGCTCATCAAAGGGTTGGTCGGCGTTCGGCGCGACCTCATCTTCAGTCAGCAGGCGTGCACGCACCATCGCCAGCGCCGTGCCCGGTTGAACGTTCTCCTCCGGGTCGCTCTCGGCAGCGAGCAATTCCAGATAGGCCCGCTGCACATTCACTGGCAGATTGACAAAATCCGGTTGGGCGTCTGCTTCTAGGCCAGGGAAGGCCGTCGAGACAGTTTCGTCATTCAGCAGGGGCCACCATTGCGGGAAGGTCCACATCGCCGCAGCCAATGCCCCCACCACCATGATGATAAATACCCGAAAGCGTACATCCATAGGTCGGCTCTGAACACAGTCACATCGCCGCTATTGTAGCCATGTGCGGGTGCGTGTCCAGTTGCAGCCCATCACCTGCCTGTGTAACGATGTCTGCAACTTTTGCACCGGCATTGGGGTTTCTATATGATGTGTCTTCGGCGGACTGTCTGAGGCAATTCCAGTGTGTTTGGCGTAGAATAGACGAAATGCCCACAAGCAGGTTAACTATGGTCATTGAACAACACTCATCGCAAAGCGTACAATCTGAATCTGAACGTGATAACAAGCAGCAGGCAGCAAGCCAACAGGGTTTATCGGCGGCGGAGGTGCAGCAGCGCGTGCAACGGGGCGAGACAAACGACTATAGCCCGCGTGTAAGCCGCACCTACGTCAATATCATCTCCGACAACCTGCTGAATCTGTTCAACATCGTACTGGGTACGCTGCTGGTCATCGTCATCGCCGCGCAGGATTACGCGACTGCCTTTTTTGCGGGCTTCAGCGTCGTGACCAATTCGTTTCTCGGCATGATTCAGGAGATCCAGGCCAAGCGCAAACTAGAGCAACTCGCGACTTTATCGCAGCAGGGGGTGGTCGTCTGGCGAGAAGGCGAAAAGCGGGAAATCCCCATGCGTGAGGTCGTGAAGGACGATGTGATTAGCATCGAACCGGGCAGCCGCTTCGCTGTCGATGGTGTGGTGCTAGCAAGCAAATCGATGGAGGTGGACGAATCGCTGCTAACGGGCGAATCCGACGCTATCTTCAAGCAACCCGGCGATGAAGTTTACTCCGGCTCATTCTGCATCGCGGGGACGGGTGTGATGCGTGCTACCGCTGTCGGTGAACACAGCAACATCAGCAAGCTATCCGAGATTGCCAAAGAATATAAGCGCAACAAAACGCCGACGCAGCGCCGCATTGACATCATTGTGGAGCTAACAGTCGTTATCATGTTCGTGTTCATCCCGATGCTGTTCGTCACGTCCTATCTGGTGCGGCAACCCCCGCTAGAATTTATCGACGGCATCCGTAACGCGGTTGTATTCGTGACGAGCCTGGTGCCGCAGGGCCTTGTGCTGGTCGCTATCCTGTCGCTGACCATCGGCGCGGTGAAGATCAGCCGCCATCAGACGCTTGTGCAGAAGGTGAATGCAGTCGAGTCGTTGGCGAATGTCAGTGTGTTGTGCTTCGATAAAACAGGCACGCTTACCCGCAACGAATTAGCGGTTAAAGAGGTGATTTCGCTCAATGGCAGCGAGAAGGGCGTTATCTACAGGCAGCTTAGCGACTATCTGGATAACCTCGGCCACCTGAACCGCACTGCGGGCGCTGTGCAGGATTTTGTGCATGAGCAGGTCAGCGATTACACGCCGCCGGAAAGCGTGGGCGAAACGCCGTTCAACTCGTCGCGTAAGTGGGGCGCGGTGATGCTAGAAGACGATACCTATGTGTTGGGCGCACCGGAGCGCATCCTACCCCAGACGGACGCCGACGAATCCGTTGCGAACCGAGCGCTGAAGCTCTCTCAGCAGGGGATGCGCGTGTTGGCTTTTGGTCGCACGGACGAACTGCCGCAAGGCAACGATATACGCGGCTACTGTGAGCCGATTGCGCTGGTCGTGCTCAGCGATCAGGTGCGTGAGGATATTCAGTCTACCTTGCAGGCCTTCCGCGATGAAAACATCCAGCTTAAGGTCATCAGCGGCGACAACATCGAGACCGTCAGCGCCATCGCCGCCCAATCCGGCATGGACGTGCAGGAGCCACGCACGGGCGAGCAACTCGACGCGATGAACGATGCGGAGCTTGAAGCGGTGGTCCTACGCAGCAACGTTTTTGCACGCATCGAGCCAGATACCAAGCGGCGCGTCGTGCAAGCGCTGCAAAGCCAGGGGCACTACGTCGCGATGGTGGGCGATGGTGTGAACGATGTGCCTGCCTTGAAACGGGCAAATCTGGCGATTGTGATGAACGATGGCACGCAGATCAGCAAGGACGTGGCCGATATTGTGCTGCTGAATAACGCCATGTCCACGTTGCCGCGTGCCTTCCGTGAGGGCAAGGAGATTACGCAGACGATTTTCGGCACGATGAAGATGTTCCTCGTGAAGAACATGTATAGCGTGCTGCTGTTTATCTTCATCGCGTTTATGGCGCTGCCGTTCCCCATCACACCCGTACAGATTAGCTGGGCGACCTTCGGCACGGTCAACCTGCCTGCAACGCTGATCGCCTTCGGCATCCTGCGCCCGAAACCTATGCGGCGCTTCCGTGAAGACGTGCTTGATTTCATCCTGACAGGGGGCATCTTGGGGTCGTTGATGCTGGTGATCGTCTATGTGATTACGTACTTCAGCACAGAGCGCGATTTAGCCACGACGCGCAGCGCCATCACCGTCTTTTTGACGTTTTACGGCTCGTATATCATCATGAGCATTCAAGGCGTGAACTTCTATCAACCGCGTACCTTCTGGCAAAATCGCGGCATTGTCGCCCTGATGACGTTGCTGGCGGCGCTGACGATTCTGGTGATGTATGCGTTGTACTCCGTGCCGAACCTGTTTGATTTTGTGCCGCTGACGTGGGGCCAACATCCAGAGACGATTGTCACGATTACGGCGCTGCTGATGTTGTCGATCATTATTCTGGCGCATGGCATGAAGTACCGTTATCTGCTGCGGCGCTTGTGGTCGCTGCTGACTTCATGATGCGTCACAGGTCGCTCAGTTGCAGTAGCGTCTGCAACAGCACATTCGCGCCCTGCTCCACATGCGACCAATCCGAGAATTCCTTCGGGTGGTGGCTGACGCCGCGATGCGATGGGATGAAGATCAGGCCGGAGGGCGTGAAGTGGCTGAGGATTTGCGCGTCGTGGCCCGCGTAGCTGGTCAGTGGCATATGGCTGTAGCCGTAACACGCGCAAGCCTGCATGATGGCCTGTGAGATGGCCTCAGACATGGCCGCAACCGGGCGCTTGAGCATGACAGCGCTGCCAACTGTCGTGTTCATGCCTTTAGCGATTTCCTGCGCTAGCCGGATGACATCGCTTTGCATCGCCTCCAGGAAAGCCTGTTGCGGGTGGCGCGTCTCCACAAACACGGTGACATCGGACGGGATGACATTATGACGCCCCGGCGATACGCGCAGTTCGCCGCAGTTGACGCGGCCCGCCGGATATTGGGGTTGGATGGCGTCGTAAAGTTGTGCGATGAAGATGGCCGCTGTGCGCAGGGCGTCACGCCGTTCGGTAAATTCGGTGGTGGCGGCGTGCGTGGCCGTGCCGTAAAACGTGAATTTGATTGTGCTGCGGCCAACGATGCCGGATACAATGCCGATGTCAACCGCTTCTTGTTCCAGGCGGCGGCCCTGTTCGATGTGTAATTCCACAAAGGCAGCGATGTCGTCAGGGTTGCGAGCAGCGCGCTTGACCTCCATCGGGGAGATGCCCGCACGAAATAGCGTCGCTTTGAAGGCGCTGCTGTCGCCGCGTTCGTAATTGGCCTGGATGCCCGCTAGCGCTCCGGTCAGGCCCAGGCTACCAAAAAACGACTGCCACGAGCCTTCCTCATCCGTGAAGTTAATGACTTCCAGGTGATGTGGTAGGTTAAGCGCGGCTTCGCGGATGGTGCGCAGGCATTCCAGGCCTGCAAGCACGCCGATGGTGCCGTCATAGTGGCCGCCGTTGGGTACGGTATCCAGATGAGAGCCGACGAGCAGGGTTTTCGCGCTGGGGTTCTGGCTGGGCAAGATGCCGCTGAGGTTGCCGACCTCATCATCGCGCACCAGCAGCCCCGCCTCTTCGACGCGGTTGGCAAACCAGGCGCGAGCTTCCAGGTCTTCATTAGAGAGGGCCAGGCGGCTGACGCCACCGCCCATTGTCGCGCCGATCTCGGCCAGTTCATCGAAATCCGTGCGCAATCGCTCGCTGTTGATGCTTAGTTGTGGGCTAGCTGCCATGTGTTCGCAAATCCTATTGGGTTGTGTGGCGTATTGTTTAAAGGACTTGCGAACGCATTATAGCGATGATTTAACATGCCGCAACGCGGGATTCGTCTATATCTCATAATCGCACTTGTGCGATGTGCCCCAGGGCAGCGGATGGACCCACCAGCCACATACATCTGTTTATGGGTGAACGAGAACAAACCAGTCGTAGGGGGCAATGCATTGCGGCCCAGGGCACAGCACGCTGTGCCCCTACAACGATCCGTTTATCCGTTAGGTGCGGTAATCCGCATTGATGGCGACGTACTCTTGGCTGAGGTCGCTCGTCCACACCTGCGCCGCCCCATCCCCCAAGCCTACATCCAACGTCACGTACACGCTGTCATTGCGGATAATGTCAGTCGCCTGCGCTTCTTCGTAGTCGCTGGGCTGGCCAGCCTCGAAGAGCAGCAGGCCATTATTTTCATTGCTTTCTGGGTCTAGTCTGGGTGCGAATTCGCCCGGCGCAAACCACAAACGTGCCTGATCGGGGTCGAAGGGCACACCGGCACGCCCCGCCGCCGCGATGATGCGGCCCCAATTGGCGTCATTGCCGAAAAACGCGGTCTTGGTCAGCAGTGAATTCGCGATGGTCTGTGCGATGCGTTCGGCATCACTTTCGCTGGCCGCACCCGTGACATCAATCGTAATCAGCTTGGTCACGCCCTCACCGTTGCGCACGACCTCTTTGGCCAGGTAAATCAGCAGGGCATTCAACGCGCGCTGAAATTGCACGCGGTCGCCGTCGCCACGCATATCAACGCCACTGGCACCGCTGGCCATCAGCGTGACCATATCGTTTGTGCTGGTGTCGCCGTCGATGGTCATGCGGTTGTAGCTCTGTCGCACGCCTTCGCTGAGCGCGGTCTGTGCCTGCTGCGGGGTCAACGCCGCATCCGTGAAGATCAGGCCGAGCGTTGTGGCCATATTCGGCGCAATCATGCCCGCGCCTTTGGTGATGCCTGCGATGGTATAGCTGCCTGCGGCGTTGAGCACCGTCACCGATGCATATTTCGGGTAGGTGTCGGTGGTCATGATGGCTGTGGCTGCGTCCTGCCAGTTATGCGGGTTGTCTTGCAGGATGCGCTCCGCCGAACGTTCGATGCCGCGTGTGATGGCCGTCATGGGTAGATGCGTCCCGATAACGCCTGTAGACATCACCAGCACGCTTGCTTCGTTATTCAGGCTCAGCGCTTCGGCAGTGGTACGAGCCATCTTACGCGCATTGCTCAGGCCCGTTTTGCCCGTGCAGGCGTTCGCGCTGACCGTATTCACGGCAATGGCACGGATGCCCTGCGGACGGGCTGCGATGCGCTCCATATTCAGGATGACGGGCGCGGCCTTGACCTGATTCGTGGTGAAAACACCTGAAACCGTGCAATCACGGTCCGCACAAATCAGCGCGAAATCCAGCGCACTATCTTTTTTCAGGCCAGCATGGACGCCAACCGCACGAAAGCCCAGGACGTGGCCGATATGCTGTTGCAAATGCGTCATTGTGCTTGCTCCAGTATGGTGGTCAAGCGCTCAATCAGCCTATCGACATCGTTTTTGCTGGCGATCAGCGGCGGCACCAGGCGCAGCACGTTGCTACCCGCGTTGACCAGCAGCAGACCGTGCTCATAGCCCTGCTGGATGAAGCCGCCGACCTCAGTCGTCATCTCAACGGCGACCATCAGGCCACGACCGCGTACTTCTTTAATCAGGGGGCTGTTGATTTCTGCGAGGCGTTCTTGCAAATACGCGCCGACTTGATCCACATGCGTCAGAAAAGCGGGCTGGCTGATCTTTTCCAGCACGTAAGAGGCCACCCGCGTCACCAGCGGCCCACCTGCAAACGTCGAACCATGATCGCCCGGTTTCAGGGCATCGGCCACGCGCTGCGTCACCAGTATCGCGCCGATGGGCAGCCCTGCTGCTAGGGGCTTGGCCAATGTCATGATGTCCGGTTGTACGCCGCTGGCCTCATGCGCCCACAGTTGCCCGGTGCGCCCAACGCCACACTGAACTTCATCGAAGATCAGCAGCGCGTCGTGTTCACCACAGGCCGCACGCAACGCCTGCAAGAATTCAGGTGTCGCCACGTTGATGCCGCCTTCGCCCTGAATCGGCTCGACAATCACGGCGGCGGTGTTGGCGTCGATGGCTGCCTGTGCGGATGCAATATCGTTAAATGTGGCCAGTTTGACGCCTTGCATTAGCGGCTTAAAGGGCTGCTGATATTTATCCTTCGGCGTCACGGCTAACGCGCCCATCGTGCGGCCATGAAAGCCGCCTGTGAATGTCACGATGTCTGTTTTTTGCATGTGGCCGTTGTTATAAGCCAGCCGTCGCGCAAATTTCATCGCGCCTTCGTTGGCTTCTGCGCCGCTATTGGAGAAAAACACACGATCCGCAAAAGAGCGCTCAGTCAATTGGCGGGCTAGCAGCGCGTGCGGCTCTGTGTGATACAAATTGCTGACGTGGATCATGCCCGTTTCTAGCTGGGTGTTCATGGCCTGCGCCACGCCGGGGTCAGCATAACCCAGCGCATTCACAGCGATACCTGCGACCCAATCCTGATAGGCGTTGTTATCGCTGTCGTACAGGGTCATGCCCTGCCCATGCGTCAGCACGAAATCAGGGCGCACGTAGGTCTGTACGATGTAGTGCTGTTCGTCGTGGATGGCTTGGTGTTGCGCGTTGAGTGTGTTCTTGTTTGTCGCCTGCATTTGGCTTGCCCTTTAAAAGATAAAAAGACGCAAAGACGCAGCAAAGATGCGCATCTGGCGGCTGTATTTGCATATAGCGACATATTGTAACGAATTTCAGGATTTTTGCGCGGTTGATCTGCTTTTTGGGCACCCGTTGATTCCACAGGGGAGGGTTAGGCCCCTCCCGCAGATGTGCATGGGCTACTCGGCTTCGGGGGTTTGCTGCTGATGATAGCCTGTGATGAAGGTCAGCGCTTCATCCATTGTGCGCACGATGCGCTTGCGCTGGTTCTCTTTTGGGTTTTGCATCGGGCCACGCAGGATTTCTTCCTGCACGAAATCTTTGACGATCATGGCCACTGGCAGCTTCTTCACGTTATTGCGCATGTTCATGCGGCGGCTGTTTTTGCGTGCGGAAATCAGGTTATCGGGCATGAATTGCTCGACCTCGCGGAAGTCGAACACCTCACCATAGACATTATCCAGGCCAACGGCTTCTGTCAGGTCGGCCAACCAATCGTAAACAGCGATGCTGGTGGCTGCCGTCAGAACGCCGTGATAGGTGATAAATGCGATGTGGCTCTCCGCATCGAAAGACGCCTGAGCATTTTCTTGTTGCAGCGCTTCGACACTCATAGCTTTTGCTTTCTGCTAGGTATTTGATGCGATCTAAAAGTACCAATATTGTAACATTGTATGTGCAGGCAAGGTATTGGCATTGCATTACTGCTGTGTTGGCTTTGCGTTTGCTCAGCCGGATAGCGCCAATGCCGTGAGCAGGTGTGCGCCGCCGATGCCGATGTAGGCGACGATGACCGCCAGTGTAGAACTGGTCCGCGTGCGCACCGCCCCCAAAAATGCGCCGATGAGCAGCGGCACAATCAAGCCATAGCTGACCTGTGTCGCGGGTAGCAGGGTGCTGCCAAATGCTGCGAAGTGATACGACGTAAATAGCCCGATGGTGATGGCATAGCCGCCTACTGGCCCGATGGATGCCCGCAAGCGCGGCAGCGTGACGCCGTAGAACACCAGGCTTTCTGCGATGGGCTGCACCAGCACCACCAGCAAAGCTGCTAACAGCCAGGTGCCGCCCTCTGTGCCCGGATCACGCGAGACCTGCGAGAGAACAGCCGAAGCGCTGAAGCCACCCGCAGGCAAGCCGACGATTAAATCCACGACCAGCGCGGCGGCGATGCCATACAGCAGCACGAAAAACAACGATGGGCGCGTGTTGCCGACGATGCGCAGGGCTTCGCGGCTCGCTTGTGTGCGCTGACGGTTGAGCAGAACAAAGCCTGTGGTCAGCAGCAAGCCAATCATCCAACCGAAAAGCAATGCACGCGGCGTTAAGAATTCAGCGGATGTCAGCGATGCGACGCTGGGCGCGACCAGAAACATGAACACTAGCAACGCAACCAGCGTGTAGATGACATCCGTCACGCTCCAGGGTGGCGCGACCTGTGGCGCTCGTAGGCGGTTGATCCAGCTTGCACGCTTGCGGGCCTCTTGTTGGTTTTCGCTCATGAAACCTCACTCGATCAAGCATATCTGTGCGTTTATGCATTCAGTGTGCCGTATCTTGGGGTGTATTTCAATTCGGGGGCGGTCCCACACGCATAACCTGTGCAAACCTTAAGCCTGCGTGCATTGTCATGTTTTGTCATCCGGCGTTACACTGTGTTCAGCACAGCAGATACCCAACGTTGCACAAAACGACCGAAGACGCATAAGGACCTGACATGCTCAACCGCAAAAAACCCGCCCAGGATGGCAACGGTAACGCACAGCGCAAGAAGAAAATGTCCGATACCGACCTGTTCGACGCGCTGACATCCGACGCGGATGTTGATAGTGACGGCGACGACTTCAGCAGCCTATTCGGTGATGACGACGCACCAGCCCGACCCAAAAGCAAGGGCGCGAAAAACGCAAAAGACACGCAAGCCAAGCCAGATAGCGGCTTTGTGGTTGGCGAAGGCATCAGCAAAGTCACTGTGACCGAAGTGCGCCCGGATGGGTCATGGGTGCTGGATACGGGCTATGTCGTGCCAGCCAAGAAGCGCACACCGGACAACCTGAAGACGCTCCGTAAGCAACTGCGCACCAAGCTGCTGGCCAACCACGAAGAGGCCGACCACTGGAACCGCCACGATCAGGAAAAAATCAACACCATCAGCAAGCGCCTGAACACCGTGCTGCAAAAGCTGGGCGTGAACCTGACCGCCGATGACCGTGAGACGCTGCTGAACGGCCTGCTGGATGACCTGCTCGGCTTCGGCGCGATTCAACCGCTGGTTGATGACACGAGTTACTCGGAAATTATGGTCAACGGGCCAGAGATTATCTTCTCGGAGTATAAGGGCCGCCTGACCGAAACCGACATCGTTTTTGATGATGAAGAACACCTGCGATGGACGGCACAGCGCATTGTCCGCCCGATTGGTCGCGCCTTGAACCGCGCAAACCCGATGGTGGATGCACGCCTGCCGGATGGCTCCCGTGTGCACATCGTCACGTCAGCTTCTGCGCTGGCTGGCACCACCATCACCATCCGTAAATTCCCCGATAAGCGCCTGACCGTCGAGCAGCTTGTCAAGTGGGAATCGTTTACAGATACGGTTGCGCAGTTCTTTCAGGCGTGCGTGGTCGCCCGCACCAATATCGTCGTCTCCGGCGGTACAGGCTCCGGTAAGACCACGCTGCTGAACGTGCTGAGTTCGTTTATCCCGGAGGATGAGCGCATTGTCACCGTCGAAGATTCAGCAGAGTTGCAGCTTGCGCAGCGGCACGTAGTACGCCTGGAAACCGCGCCGCCCATCCCTGGCACGAAGGACGAAGGCCGCCTGGAAATTCGCGATCTGGTAAAGGGGTCGTTGCGTATGCGCCCGGATCGTCTGGTGGTCGGTGAGTGCCGTTCCGGTGAAGCGCTGGACATGCTGCAAGCGATGAACACGGGGCATGATGGCTCGTTGACGACGGTGCACGCCAATACGCCGCGTGATGCCGTCGCACGCCTGGAGACGCTGTGCATGATGGCGGGGATGGACCTGCCCGTTTTCGTGATTCGCTCGCAGATCGCCGCCGCCGTCGATTTGTTCATCCAGCAGGCCCGCCTGAAAGACGGCAGTCGCAAGGTCGTGCAAATTACGGAGATGCAGGGCATGGAAGGCGAACGGGTGACGCTGCAAGACCTGTTCGTGTATACGACCACTGGCCGCACCGGGCAGGGTTACTCGCATGAGGGCGGCGGCACCCTGGAACCGACTGGCTTCCCGCCGAGATTCATGGACCAACTGCGGCAGTACGGCTTTAAGCTCAGCCCGAAGGTCTTCGGCGCAGGCAAGAGCGTCGGCTAGCCGCAACGCACAACACAATATCCACCTGAACGCTACGAGGCATCTGCATTGTCCGGTATGATAAATGCAGATGTCTTTTTGTTTTCACAGGATGCGTAGCATGAACGACAACACGCTGGAACAAGCCAAGCAGCAAACCGAAACGCAGCCACAAGCGCTATCACCAGACGCATTTTATACGGGCGAAACCGTGCTGGCGCGGGATGTCAGCTTTGCCGAATACCTGAAGCGTTATGTAAAAAAAGATGAGGGCAAGATAGAGTGGTTAACAGGGACGGTGATACAGCACATGTCAGCCAGTACAACACATGAACGGATTGTTGCTTTTTTAATCCAGCTATTGGGCCTGTATCTCGGTTTTCGTTTTGGTGCAGATGCCCGTGTATATGGCTCCAATACGAGCATGTACATCAACGATCAACAGCCTGCACGCGAACCCGATATTCTGGTGGTACTAGCGGCTAATTTTGAGCGTGTGAAAGAAACATACCTGCATGGTCCAGCCGATTTTGTGGTTGAAGTGGTCTCGCCGGAGAGCACACAACGTGACCGAGGCACCAAAGTAGAAGAATACGAAGCCGCAGGCGTGACCGAATACTGGATTATCGACCCCAAGCGCCACGAAATCCTCGCCTATCATTTGCAAGAGGCTGGCGCTTATAAGGCGCTGCCGAGAGACGCCAATGGCGCGACCCTATCGCACTTGTTCACAGGCTTTAAGCTGCACCCTGATACACTGGCGCAAGAAACGCTACTCTACGGCGCACAACTCGTACAGATGGCGCAGGCTATGGCCAACACACAGCAATCAGGAGCCTAGACCATGACCGAGCAGACAACAGCAGCCCCTCAACAAGCCACGCAAACACCCCAGGTCAATTTGCCCGCAAAGGTGACGCCCTACTACTGCGGTGAGGAGATTTTAGCGACGGGCGTAAGCTACCCGGATTATCTCAAGCGCTTTGATAGCGTGCGTGCGGAATGGCTGATGGGGGTTGTAATTAAGCATATGTCCAATAACAAAACACACCAAATGTCACTCATCTTTCTAATTGCTTTGGTCCGGGCCTACCTGCAATACCGCCAGATCGGGCAGGTTTTCCCAGCCGGATATTCGATGTACATCAAAGAGGACCAGCCAGCACGTGAACCAGACCTTCTGGTTGTACTGAACAAGAACCGCGAGCGTGCTCAATATAGTAATTTGCGGGGCGCAGCAGATGTCGCGGTCGAGATCGTCTCGCCGGAAAGCGGACGCCGTGACCGAGGCACCAAAGTAGAGGAATATGAAGCCGCAGGCGTAGCAGAATACTGGCTGATTGACCCACTGCACAAAGGCTTGATGCTGTATCGACTGAACGCAGAAGGCCGCTATGAGCAGCAGAACCCCAACGCACAGGGCCGCATTCATTCGCATGTCCTACCCGGTTTTTACCTGAGTGCGGCATCACTCTGGCGCGATGATCTGGATCAGGTTGATTTCATCGCACTGGCGCAGGAGATGGCGGACACCGACAACTAGCCCACGTCGGCGCAAATACTGTGGCAGTTTTCGGACGCGCCGAAGCGCGTCCGGGATGGCGTAGCCACATCAATGATGTATTTACGCCGCGCTCTACTAGCGAAATAAAAACGACCATCAGGAGAGATGACAGTCGTTAATGAATTAGGGTATCTGACTCCAGGATACGCCTGAGCCGTACTCGCCTCTAGTGAAGAAAATCATGAAAGGATCATGCACCCGTATGAACAAAGTATGATGGATGTCACCTAGCCGCCGACGCGCCGCACGACCACGTTGCCCGGCACGGGTGGACAAGCCTCGGCAGCATCCACGATAGCCCTTTGTGGGTCATCAGGCGCATCAGGCCGAATGTCACCCGCATACACCAGATAGCCTTGCTGCACAGCCTCATTGCGATACAGCAGCGTCAGGTCAACATAGGGCCGCAGGTAATCGCGGGTTTCGGCGTTGATCTCTGCAAAGACCACGTAATACAGCATGACATCTGATTCTGGCTGCACGAAACACGTCGCTGCATTGAATGAGGTCACATCGCGCGGCTGCAAGCGTTCGCCCATCAGCATAATCGTGGGTTGGTCGTGTGGATGAAAGGTGTAGTAGATCGTGCTAGCTTTCGGGGTGTTGGCGTCCAGCCAATCCGCCGCGCTGATGATGCGCTGATCCACGCCCAATGTATCGACAAGCTGCACGATGGCACGGTCCAGCGCTAACCAGGATGTCAGCGCACTCCATGCGAACAGCAATAGCAACAGAATAGAGATTTGGCCCTTTGCACCAGATAAGAGGCGTTGCAGCGCGGCAGCACCCGCACCGATCAGCAGGGCAATCGGCACCACCATGCCGAAGCCACGCAAAAAGCTGGGATTGCCCGTCGCCAGTAGTGCAGGCAGCAACGACAAAAACAGCAGCAGCAGCGTCCATACCGTAAGCCAGCGATAGCGCACCACCAGCGGCAACAGCAGCACACCAACAGCCAGCAAAAGCGCCAACGGTAAATCTAAAATAGGCTTGGCATCGGGTGCATTCTGGATGGGGTGTGGGTCGCCGCGTGTGATCCAGGCGTCTAGCCATTGGCGTATGTTTTGCAGCACATCCAGCAGGCCATCAATCGCAATCGCATCAGCACGCGCCAACGCCGCCTCTGGATACACGGCAAAATACAGCAGCAGCGGCAGCCCAACGACGAACGACGCCAGCGCCGTTATGAATGCCCCACGCCGTTTGGCTGGCTGACGCACAAACCACACCAGCAGCATCAGCAGCGCCAACGCAATCCACACCCGCGCCGCAATGTACGTATAGAACGAAACGCCCAGCCATACACCCGCCCATAGCCACAGACGCGGCTTATTCAGGCGATAGGCCCGCAGCAGCAGGGCCAGCGCCAGCGCAGCAAACAACGGAAACAGAATCACACGGAACGCGAGATGGCTAAAATGCACATGCCAATAGAGCACGCTTAACGCAGTCATGCCCCACAATGCGCCGGATTTGCCCAGCACCTCATACGCTAGACGATACATTACGGGCAATGTCAGAATGCCCGCGAACAGGGCGACGATTTTTAACGCAAAGGGTTGCACGCCGAACAGGGCGATGCTGGGCGCGAGCAGATAGACCCACAAGCCTTCGCGCCCAAAATTATCGGGGAAGAACGGCCTGAGTTGTGGCTGATCCAGCAGACGTGCGGCGTCCAGGCCATACCAGGCTTCATCGAAAACCAGCACCGCGCTCAGCGCCCCCAAACCGTGAAAGCGCAGAGCCGCGCCGACCAGCAGAACTGCCGTAATCAGGGCAAGCCGCCTGCCTGTCATAGGCTACCATCTAAGCCGAGGTTGCCCTAACGTCCATCAACCGGGGTATAACTCAGGTCTTCTGGCCCGACGTAATTGGCCTTCGGGCGGATCAGGCGGCCCCCCATCTGGTCGATGATGTGCGCGGTCCAGCCCGCCACGCGGGACATCGCGAATAGCGGCGTGAAGTCACCTACTTCCAAGCCGATGGTGTAAAGCACAATGGCGCTGTAGTAATCTACATTGGGGTAGAGCTGGCGCTCGATGAAGTAATCATCCGCAGCCGCCAGATCAGCCAGGCCCACAGCGATGTCATACCACGTCGTGTTACCAGATGCCTGCGCCAGTGCGCCAGCGCGTTCCTTCAGCACAGCAGCACGCGGGTCCGGTGCTTTATAGACGCGGTGGCCGATGCCCATCACGCGGCGGCCCTTCTCTTTGACCTCGCTCTTGAACCAGTTCTCCACGTTATCCGGGCTGCCAATTTCCAGAAAGACCCTCATTGCTTCGGCGTTTGCGCCGCCGTGTGAGGGGCCTTTTAGCGTGCCGATGCCAGAGACAACCGCACTATGCATATCGGAGCCAGTCGCGGTTGTTACGCGGGTGCCGAATGTGCTGGCGTTCATACCGTGCTCAGCCAACAGCACCAGATAGGCGTTAATCGCATCCGATGCGGTGGGGTCCGGTTCTTCGCCCTTCAGCATATAGACGAAGTTCTGTGCGAAGTTGTACTCAATCTTGGGGCTGATGGGTTCTGCACCGGAGCGGATGCGGTCCCAGGCGGCGACAATCGCGCCCATCTGTGCCGTCAGGCGAATGGCCTTACGTTGCGCAATATCTTTATCTACCAGGTTTTCGGCGTCCGGGTCGAAGTGCGCCAGTGCGGATACCATCGTGCGCAAAACGGCCATCGGGTCGGCTTTGCGTGGTAGCAGGCGCATCATATCGAGCACCTGATAGGGCAGCGCTGCGCCTTCTGCGAACAGCCGATCCAGTTCGACCAGTTCTTCTTTATTGGGCAGGCGCGTATTCCACAGCAAGAAGGCCACTTCTTCAAAGAGCGCGTTCGCGGCCAGGTCTTCGATGCTGTAGCCAGCATAGATCAACTTGCCGTTTTCGCCATCCACGCGGCTGGTTTTAATATCAGATACAACAATGCCTTCAAGACCACCTTTATTTGCCATAGGTTTACTTCTCCTTGTTTGATTATATTTATGTCGATGGGTTAAGTAATTATTTCAAGAATCGCTTGTCGTTGTACGCTGCAAACAATCCATACAACATTCGTGAAAAACTGCGCTAATCTAGCTCTCACAGTATAACATTCAAGCGTGCAAGGTTCAACGTGTGCGTTGATTATCTGGCGAATGTTGATCTAATAACTGTCGATACACAGCCAACGTCTGATCTAGCACAGAAGCCAGCGAAAACTGTGCTGCGGCGAATTGGCGACCTGCTGCCCCCATACGCTGACGCTCTGCCGGGTTTTCAATCAAGCGCCGTAGGGCGGCAGCCAACGCTGCTAGATCATCGGGTGGAACTAAAAGGCCATTGCGCTCATGCTGCGTGATTTCACGGCAACCGGCCACATCCGTAGCGACAAGGGCACGCCCACTGGCGGCGGCTTCGATCAGCACTTTTGGCACGCCTTCGCCATAGCTAGATGGCAAGCAGACCACATGCGACCTCGCGAAAACCTGCGGCATGTCGTCGCGCTTGCCCCACCATTCAATCGCGCCTGCGTCGGCCTGCGCCTGCAACCACTCAGCAGGGACGGTGCCGGGGGCGTTTGCGTCCACGAAGCCGACGACCACAAAACGCGCTACCCCCTGCAACATACGGGCCGCTTCGACAAACTCACGGATGCCCTTCTGCCACAGCAAGCGCCCCGCATACAAAACAATCGGCAAGCCAGCAGGTTCAGGTTGTGGCGTGAACGCCTGCATATCGACACCGCTACCGCGTATCAAAACCGTGCGCTCCGCTGGAATGAGCCGCTTCTGGATGAATATTTGCTGGTCGTCGGGGTTTTGCAGGATCATGCGTGTGTTTTGGCCACCCAGCGCCAAGCGAAAGGCCGGATAAGCGATGCGCTGGATCAGGCGATATTTGGCGCTATCGCCCACAAAGACCATGCCAAGCCCACTGACAGCGCTCACCACCGCAGGCACCCGCGTCAGACGAGCCGCAATGCCGCCATAGAGCACGGGCTTAATCGCCACATGATGAATCAAATCCGGCTTGAGCTTGCGATACAGGCTGATCGTGGCTTGCAGCGTGCGCAATTCGCCTGTGATGCTAGTGCCGTATTGCGCCAGAGGCAGCGGGTGATAGGGTAAGCCTGTCGCGATGATTTTCTCTACATAGGGCCGATCTTCATCGGATGTGGTGACATGCACATCATAGCCTGCTTCCTGTGTGGCCAACGCCAGCGGCAGGCGGTGGGTATAGAAAAAGCGCGGGATGTTGACGTTATATAGGATGCGCCGCGACATGCTACAGCGCCTTACGGGCTAGCAAGCCACTATACAGGCTGTCCAAATCTTGCACGAGGCGCTGAATGCTATAACGCTCTAGCATGGCCTGACGTGCTGCTGTGGTATCGGGCGGCTGCTTGAGCGTCTCTACGATGCTATGGGCCAATGCCTCGGCATCCCCGACGCCCACCAGCTTACCGAAGCGCCCACGATCCAGCAAATCCGGCACGCCACCCACAGCAGTCGCCACCACCGGACAACCCGAGACCAGCGCTTCGATGATGGGTACGGGTGTGCCTTCGTTCAGGCTGGTAAGCGCCATCACATCGAGGTCGCTGTAAAGCGGTGCCATCTGCTGCTGCCAGCCGGTAAAGATCACGGCGTCGCTAATGCCGAGCGTACTGGCATAGGCTTCGAGTGGCTCACGCTGCGACCCATCCCCCACGATAGCGAACACGGCGTCTGGCAGCGCTCGCTTGATGTGTGCGGCGGCTTGCAAAAACAGCACGTGGTTTTTCACAGGCAGCAAGCGGCCCACATTCCCAATCAGCGGCGTGTCGGCTGCAATGCCCCACGCAGCGCGAAAATCCCCTTTGTGGCGCGGCTGCTGCGCTAAATTATCCAGGTCATAGCCCAGGGGTAGCACCGTGATGCGCCGACGCTGCGCCACATGGTACGTGTCGCTGAGTTCTCTGCGTAGCCCTTCCGATAGCGTGATGATGCTATCCGATAGGCGCGTACCGAAGCGCTCCACCAGCGTAAAGGCCAGCGTATCGAAGCGGCTGTAATAGCCAAAAAACGGGTGTGTATGAAAGGTCTGCACCACGACAGGCACACCCGATAGCCGCGCTGCAATCCGGCCCGGAAAACCCGCTGAGGTGGAATGCGTGTGCACGATGTCGGGCTGATAGTCGTGGATCATGGGCCGTAGGCGCTGGATCGCACGGGACATCTTCAGGGGGCTGCTGATGCCCACGAGTTCGGGCAGTAGCGTCGGCTCGATGCCGTAGCGCTGCGCCACATTAAGCAGGCTGTCGGCCTCGCTGAACGGTTCCCCAGCCACAAGCCACGTCTCATAGCCTGCTTTGCGCATGTGCGCCGCCAGCAGGATAGCATGTAGCGCCACGCCGCTGACGTTAAGCTGTGTGATGATACGCAGAATGCGCCGGGGTCGCTGGCTCATGCCGATACGCCTTGTGCGGGTGAGGTGGCGGGCTGAAAAGCGTCGATAAATTGCCCATACCAGCTTTCCAGCGTGAGCAGCGTCCACAGCCGAAAACCATGATCGCGCTGACCGTTGCTATGCTCGTCCATCAACGTTTGCAGCGCAGCCGCACGGAACAACCCGCGACCATCCAAGTTATGCAGCATCTCACGCACGAGCGACATATCCTGCCGCAACCACTGGCCTAGCGGCACGCCAAAGCCGTGCTTGCGCCTGTGGATGATCTCAGGCGGCAGATAGCCCTCTGCGGCGCGTTTGAGGATGTACTTGGTGCTGCTGCCGCGCAGCTTGTGCTGCAAGGCGATGCCTGCTGCCCATTCGACCAACTCATGATCGAGAAAAGGCGCACGCGCTTCTAGTGATGCGGCCATGCTGCAACGGTCCGCTTTAATCAGCAAATCGTCGGGCAGATACGTCTGCATGTTGGCGTCCAGGATGCGTTCGACGCTGACACCCTGCCCAAAATACGCCTGCTGAAAGTGTTGGCCTGCTCTATCGCCTTCTTGCCCGGTCAGATGCCGGATTTGCTCTGCATCAAACAGGCGCACCAGATCAAAATAGGCCAATTCAAGCGGCTGTGACGCTGCGCGGGCAAAACGCCCTGCACGCTTCAGCTTATCCGCGTAGCCTGTGCCCTCCGGCAGCCAATTTATCAGCCCTACAGCCATGCGCCACAACGGACGCGGCACACCCTGCAAACGCCCGAACAGCTTAGCCGCATAAAAGCGCTCATAGCCCGCGAAAAGCTCGTCGCCACCGTCACCCGTCAGCGCCACCGTTACATGCTGCCGCGTCATCTGGCTGACGAGATACGTAGGTATCGCGCTGCTATCCGCGAATGGCTGATCGTGATGCCATACCAGCCTGGGCAGTAGGTCCAGCGCATCGGCTTCGACCATGAACGCCGTGTGATCCGTGCCGAGATAACCGGCCACTTGTTGCGCGTAGGGCGTCTCATCGAAGCTCTGCGAATCTGCGAAGCCGATGCTGAAGGTCTTGACGGTCTGGTTGCTGTGGCGCTGCATCAGCGCGACGATCAGGCTGCTATCCAGCCCGCCGCTTAAGAACGCGCCCAACGGCACATCGGCAATCATGCGCAGGCGCGTGGCTTCTGTGAGCTTGTCGCGCAACGTTTGGATGAGTTCGGGTGGTGTGTCGGGGGTGTCGTCTGCGGGTTGGTGGCCTGGCATCCGCCAGTAGGGGCGCTGGCCGCGCTCGCCAGGATATAACAGCACGTGGCCCGGTGACAGCATCTCAATTGACTGAAAGGCTGTATTTGGCGCAGGCATGTAGCCATAGCCCAGGTACAGCGCCAGCGCTGCCGGGTCGTCATCGAATATCGCACGTCGCGCTACATCGGGATGCGCTAGTATCGCCTTGATCTCGCTGGCGAACACCAGCTTTTCAGCATCCTCGTAATAATATAGCGGCTTCTGGCCCATACGATCCCGCGCCAGCAACAAGCGGCGCTGGCGCTTATCCCACAGCGCAAACGCGAATTGGCCGCGTAGATAACTGGGCAGGTCGTCGCCGTAGGCATCGTACAGGTGCGGGATGACTTCGCCGTCACCATCGGTGCGAAAGCTGTGACCGTGTTGGCGCAGGTCGTCACGCAATGCACGGTAGTTATAGATTTCGCCGTTAAAGACCACGCCCACGCTTGCATCGGCGTTGTACAGGGGTTGGTCGCTGCCTGCCACATCGAGGATGCTCAGGCGGCGCATGGCCAGCCCAACACCCGCAGCATAGAAATAGCCCACACCATCCGGTCCGCGATGCGTCAGCGTGGCATTCATACGCTCTAATATCGCCGATTCTACGGGGCGGCCATCCCGATAAACGACGCCGCAGATGCCGCACATGGGCTAGGATGCCTGTGGGCTGACGCCGACGCCCTGCATGGCGCTGACGACGTTATCGGCTGCGTTTTGCAGCAGGTCGCGCTTCATGTCGATGATTTCGGGCTGCATCTCATGGCTAGCGTCGGCACGCTTCAGCAATAGCTCTAATTCGCGGCGTTCTTTGTTATAGCGCGACCACAGCACGAATAGCGATGTGCCACGCAAGCGCTTTTCTGCCCAACGCCAGCCATACACCAGGATGACGATATTGGCGGCCAGCCCCAGCAATGAAAGCGTGGATTCTGGCAAGGCCCGTGAGCCGAAAACACCCAGGAGCGTCGTCACGGCTAACATGCCGACGATGGGCACCAGATACGTCAGCAGCAGACGGTTGCCCAATGCCGGGGTGTAGACGCGCAAGCGTTCACGCTGCTGCTGCATGAATTCACGCGCTTCGGCGCTTTTGTGTTGGATTTCGTCAGTCATCGCGTCCTCGCCTTGCAGTTAATCTCAATCAAACCTCTTGGGTCTTTCAAACCTCATCGACGCCTGTTTAAGACTTGCATTGTAGGGCGTGTGCTATGGCAGGCACAAGGGGCAGAGGCAACAGGCAACAGTTGCAAAACACCCTGAAACGCGCATAATGGCGCTTCGCGAATTGCCCTGATGATGTACACGCATTGGAATGTGGTTTCATGCTGGAACTGTCGTTGCTCGGCTTGATCGTGATCCTACTGCTGATTGGCGCGGCCTTACTAGGCTTGGCGCTACAGCCGCGCTATGGCAAGCTGCGGCAGGTGGCAGGTGGGTTGCTAGTCTCATATATCACAGTGCTGCTGCTGCTTGGGCTGGGCGAAGCCTATTTTCGCTATCTGCACGCGGATTCCGGCTGGGGCTTCACGCTGGCGCATCAGAACTGGCAGGAGCGCTACTGGCAGACGAATTCACGCGGCTTCCGGGATCGCGAATGGCAGGCAGATGATTACGCCGATAAAACGACGCTGGTGGTGCTCGGTGATTCGTTTGCGTCGGGTTGGGGCGTGGATGACCCCGACAACCGCTTCCCTGATGTGTTGGCCGCTCAGCTAGGCGACGACTACGCTGTGATTAACCTCGCCAAGCCGGGCACCTCCACGCGGGCACAACTGCGCATCCTACGAGAAAACCCACCGCAACAGCCCGATATTGTGCTGCTGCAATACTTCCTGAATGACATCGAAGACGCCTCGGCGGGGGTGTCGCGCTTCTGGGAGGCGGCCTTCCCACCGCAGCCGCCGCGCCTCGTGCAAGCATCCTATCTGGCAAATGCGATTCACTGGGCGCTGTATCCGTTGCAGGCGCAGGTCAACACGACCTTTGAGGGCACGTACTGGCAGTGGCAATACGAGACGTATGATTTAGGCCACATCTGGCAATTGCACCGTGCTGAAATCGAAGCGCTGATAGACGAGGTTGAGCGACTCGGCGCGGAACTCTACGTCGTGATTTTCCCCAATATGGAGGACCCGGTTGGCAGCATCCCCTACGTGGACCGCGTGAAGTTCGTGTTTGAGGAGCGCGGCTATGGCGACAACGTGCTGACGCTGTTTGATGAGGTCGCGCAGTGGCCACAAGCTGAGGTCGTGGCTTCGCCGCGTGATGCCCACCCCAGCGCAGCCTTTCATCGTCGTGTGGGTGAGATGTTGTATGAGCGCTTCTTCAGTGGCTAACGCAACATGCTATCATAGGTGCGTTTGTTGCAAAGGATTGCCGTTTTCATGCCCGAATTTACACCTGATGGTTTGTCTTTATTATGGCCGCATGGCGCAGCATCAGCGCCCCAAAACACCCCCACCCGCACATTTTTAATCGAAGACCTGAACTTAGAGCGTCTTGTACGCGCCCTGTGCCTGGATTTTTCTTATCGCGATACGGTGCGGGAGGTGCTGCTGCACCTGAGCACAGACCCCGCCGTGATCCACTACCGTCAAGCCATCATCGCGGATTTGCTGCGCTCGCCCGAACTCGTGCAGCAACTCGAAATCGTGCTGCAAGCCATCGTGGATTTAGAAAACTACTTGGCGACGCCGCAATGGACGAAAAACACGCTGCGTCAAGTGGCGTGGCGGCTTAGCGAACTCGAAAATTACACGGATACGCTGCTGCGCCTGCACGAAACGCTACAGGCCGGGGGCGATGCATTGCAGTCACAGGGTTTGCAGGCACTACGAGACACCGTGCAGGCCATGACACAGGATGAGATGTTCGTGGCGCTGCGCCGAGAATTGCCGGACCTGTTGCCGAAAGTGCGCGCTGTGGGCAGCGTCACCATCGGCATCAACCTGGATTCAGAAATGCGCCCACTGTCGGCTATTTTGCTCTCCGCGCACAGCGAGCCGTTCACATCGGAGTCGCTGATTGGCAAGCTGTTTCGTCGGCGCAAGCGTGACACCAGCAACGAAAATGGTGCAGGAGCCATGAGCGGGGGCGGGCCGCTGCACGATGCGCGTGAACTGGATACAGGCCGCAACGACCTGAAGGTTGAACTGGAGGACCGCAATAGCCCGTTTATGCCGCCGCTGTTCAAAGACCTGTCCAATCTGATGGACAACACCAGCAAGCCGATTGTGAAATTGCTACGGGATTACACGGGCATCACAACGCGCTTCATCATCGCGCTGAAGCCACAAATCGGCTTTTACCTGGGGGCGGTGCGCCTGATCCAGCGCTTGCAGCAGGCTGGCTTGCCAATGTGTGAGCCGCGGCTTGTGCCCATGCCAGAGCGTCGGGCGCATATCGACGGGCTGTATAACATCAATCTGGCGCTGCAATTGCTACAACGGCAAGACGATCTATCCGCTGAAGTGGTCGGCAATGATTTTTATTGTGACGCGGGCGCTACAGGCCGTATTTTCATACTGACCGGGCCGAACCAGGGCGGCAAGACGACGTACACACAGGCTGTTGGGCTGGCGCAATTGCTGTGTCAGGCCGGGTTGCATGTACCAGCCCACAGCGCCGCAATTGCCCCGGTGGATGGCATCTACACGCACTTCGCAACAGAAGAACGCCCGGAGCAAGAGGCGGGTCGGCTGGGCGAAGAAGCGCGCCGCCTACATACGATCTTTCAGCACGCCTCACGTCACAGCCTGATATTGCTCAACGAGACCTTTGCCAGCACCAGCGCCGCCGAAGGCCTGTTTCTGGCGCGGGATGTCGTGCGCGTGTTGCGGCGGCTGGGCGCACGGGCAATTTTCGCCACGCACCTGCATGAATTAGCCGCTGATGCCGCCACACTGAACGCAGAATCCACCACAGCCGATACAAGCCAAGTCGTCAGCCTTGTGTCACAGGTGCAGCTAAACGATCAGGAGCCAGAGAACAGCACACAGCCGATCAAGCGCACCTATAAAATCGTGCCCGGTCCACCCATGAGCAAGAGCTATGCGCTGGACCTGGCAGCACGCTACGGCATCAGCTATGAGCAACTCGTCAGCTTGTTAAAGGATCGGCAGCAAATCAACTGAGGCACTCGCGGCAGGTAATGAAGGCTGTTACAATCAGAAAAGCGCAGGCGATTAGCCAAATAAATCATAGAGATATGAAAACAGATGCGTAGGGGCGCAATGCATTACGCCCAGGGCTTAGCACGCTAAGCCCCTACAATGATTCGGATTAGATCACAAGGGAAACACGCCATGCAACGCTGGGATTACGCCATTCTGAATATCGTCAAATCCTACGGCATGAACTATCGCGTTAACGGGGATAAGCAGGGGCAATGGAAAGATCAGCCGGTACATGTGGTCTTTCAACAGTTGGGCAAGGTCGGCTTTGAATTGGTCGTTTATGATGGCGAGAATTACATTTTCAAGCGGCCATCTGTCGCATCAGAGCGGCAGACGGATAAAGCTGAACCCGCAGCGCACGCCGATGCACAGCCCGAAGCCCACGATCAAGCATCGGAGTGAGGACCGCAGCATATGTCTGATCCACGCCAACCACTGATCGAACTGGGTGGGCCTGCGGATGGCCCTTTGCTGCACATCGCCCCGGCAAACGGCTTCGTCCCACAGACTTACATGCCGCTGCTGCGCCCCTTGATGTCGCATTTTCGCGTGGTGTCGTTGCCGCCGCGTGCTCTGTGGACCGACCAGCCGCCGCCTGAATTGACGCCTGCGAACGATTGGCAAGAAGTGGCTGATGATCTGCTGGCGGGCATCGAGCAGTACGGCCTGCGCGATATGATAGCCGTCGGGCATTCGTTCGGCTGCGTCGCGACGATGCTCAGTGCGATGGCTAAACCGGAGTATTTTCGGGCGTTTATTATGCTGGACCCGACGATCTTCCCACAAGCAGAAATCGAAGCGATGCGTGCCGCCCGTGCGCAAGGCGAAGGCAGTGCCCATCCGTTGGCGCAGGGTGCGAAGCGCCGCCGCAGGCAATTCGACAGCAAGCAAGCCGCCTATGAGCGCTTCAGCGGACGTAGCATCTTTCGGGCGTGGCCAGATGAGACCGTGCGCCTGTACGTTGAGCATGGCCTGAAGCCGGACCCCACAGCAGATAACCCGGAGGCGGTCACGCTGGCATGGCCCCCCGAATGGGAGGCGTATTACTTCAGCACCTGCTACACCGATCAGTGGGAGCGCCTGCCGGAGTTGCGCGGTTTGCTGCCCTTGCTGATTGCCAGTGGTGGCACCAGCGATATTTTCACCGACGAGTGCGTGCAGCGTGCTCAGGGCATGTTGCCGGATGCCACGCTGACGGTTGTGCCCGATCATGGGCACCTATTCCCGCAGGAAGTGCCGGAAGATACAGCGCGTATCATGCAAGAGTGGATGCGCACGCAGGGCATCTTGACCTGAATATCACGCGCAAGACGCCTCGCCCAGAAAGGCAGCAGGCGACCACACAGGCGGCGTATTACCCAGGCCAACCGCGCTGATGCGCTGCACGGTATTGGCGGCTAGGTCCACGATGGCCAGTTCATAGGCGGTGCGCAGCGCCAAAAATGACCCATCCGCGCTAAAACGCGGGAAATCCGCGTGCGTCAAATCCAGATCATCGAGATAGGGCTGCACGTTGGCATCTGCGCCGCCCACGAGCGGCACGCGCCACAGCCGATTCGCCGCCAACTCACGGAATTCACGCAGACTGCTCAGCACATAGGCGCTATCTGGCAACCAGCGAT
Organism: Anaerolineae bacterium; assembly: GCA_034437615.1. Lineage (GTDB taxonomy): Bacteria > Chloroflexota > Anaerolineae > Aggregatilineales > Phototrophicaceae > DAOTTW01. Next base: position 43,156 of record DAOTTW010000072.1, read on the forward strand.
GATCCAGCACCATGCTCCACTGAAACGTGAGTTGTGTGGGAATCGCGCCGCGCTGGTTGGCAATCATCCAGATCGTATCGTTGGCGTTGCTCGGTGAATACACAAAGGCGATCAAATCGCCATCCGGCGACCAACGCGGCTCGGTGGCGCTGCCCGTGTCAAAATTCGTCAGGCGATACTTATCGCTGCCATCCGCGCTGACCAGCCACAGATCAGCCTCCGTGAGCATGGTGCTTGTGCGCACCTGCTGATCGGGCGCGGGTTCCAGTGTGGGTATGGCTGTCGCAAACACATTGACCCCGGCTGCGCGCTCATCGCTGGAGGTATAGACCAGCCAGCGCCCATCCGGTGACCACTGCGGCGAGTGTTCGCGGCCCGTCACGCTGTAAAATTGCGGTGTACTGTTCGGCGTCGCGTTAATCCAGGCGATGTGATGCGTCGTAAGCGTTTCGTTATTGCGCTGGGGTTGCTGGCGGCGCATCGTGAAGGCAATGCGTGCCCCATCCGGCGAGATTTGCGGCTCCCAGATGTGCCATGCTTCCTCCGGCAATTCGTCGTATTGCACCATCGTCTGCACATCGCTGCCGTCTAGCCTCGCGCTGTAAAGCCGCATCTGCCCTGCTGCATTTTCCCGTGTGAATAGCAGGCGGCAGCCATCCGGTGTGAAATCCCAGACGTGTTGCAGCCCCTCACCGAAGCGCAAGCGGCGCGTTTGGCCTGTGCCCACGTCATACAGCAGGATGGCATCGCGTGCGACGGTGTTCAGTGCGAGTAATGGCCCCTGCATGGGTGGCTCGGTTTGGGCGTTGGCGTGTGATGCTGCGATAAAAGGGGACAAAGCAAGACATAGGACAATGGTGAATAGTCGCTTGGGTAGGCTTTGCATGGCTGTGGCTATCCTGTAGAATGCTTGCGATTTTTACAGTCGTGAAGCAGATGATAGACAAGCGTAAGCAGTTTGATGTATCACCATGCACGATTGTCTAAACCGTTCACAGGATAGCATAGAGCACGCATGATGTTTGGTATTGATCGAGCCAGCAAGCTATTTTTCGTCGTTGCGTTGGCCTTCGTCGCCGTGCAATTCAGCAACAGCAGCACAGCAGTCAGCGCACAAACACCAGCCCTCGTTACACAGGAGAATCTGCCCGCAAGCCACCGCCTGGAAGGGCTGAAACTCGTCTGGCAGGACATCAACCGCTGCTCGGCGGCGGCGCTGACGATTCACCTCTCGTATTACATGGATTTCACGGACCTGAGCGGAGCCTATAACGAGATCGTGCGCCAACTGAACCCGCGCCTGAGTGATGCCAGCGTGCGTATCGAAGAGATGGGCGCACTAGCCGAAGCGCAGGGACTCGGTTCGATTGTGCGGCGTGGCGGCACGCTGGACCTGCTCAAGCAGTTGGTGGCCAATGGCTTCCCGGTGTTGATCGAAAACGTCTATTACGACGGTCCCAATGGCTGGAACGACTGGATGAGCCATAACCGCGTTTTGATGGGTTACGACGACGCCCTGGGCGAATTCTACTTCTATGACCCACTGCGCGGCGCTGGCCAGGAGCAAAGCGGCTACGCGATGACCTACGACGATGTAGCGCAGCGCTGGCGGCCCTTCAATTATGATTATCTGGTGATTTATCGGCCCGAAGAAGAAACAAAGCTACAGCAGGTCCTCGGCCAACAGTGGGACGCCACATTTAACGCCCAGTGGACGCGCTCACTGGCACAGGCCGAGATCGACAACAGCACAGCGGATTCATTCACGTACTTCAATAAGGGTTGGGCAGAGAATCAGCTTGAATTGCATGAGGACGCCGCCGCTTCGTTTGATCGGGCGCTGTCGATGGGCTTGCCCTGGCGCATGTTGTGGTATGAATTCGGCCCCTTTGAGGCTTATCTGGCAGTTGGGCGCTATGACGACGTGATCCGTGAGGTGCGCCGTACTATTGCCAGCCTGCCGGAAATCAGCATTACGAGTGAACTCAAAGTGCAGATCAGCATCGAAGAACTGTACTACTACATCGCGCAGGCGTATTTAGGGCAGGGCAATACAGAGCGTGGGTTGGCGAACCTCGATGCGGCCCTATATCGCAAGCCGAATTTCATCGAAGCCCGTGATCTGAAAGACAGCCTGACGGGTGCCACGTAGGGGCAAATGCATTGTGCCCCTACGATCACATCGGTTTGTTTTGGTCCATCCATTAGCTTTAAAGGACGATGTAAACTTCATGATGCGCTTCACTCGCTGGATTATGTTGCTGCTGGCCCTGGCGTTGCCGCTGGCCACGCACGCACAAAGCACCGACACCGAAACCACCGAAGCACAAGACATCAGCGAACCACAGAACCGTGATTTTACAGCCTTCAACGCGGAAATCAGCACACGGCAGAGCGCATTCGGGGTGGCAGAGCCATATCTGAGTGGGCGCTTGCGTAATAACACCGACAACGCCTTTCGCAACGTCAATGTCTACGCCGACATTTACGGCGCAGATGACGAAATCATCGGGGAGGGCTTCGGCTTCATCGTGGATGCCTGCGGCGCGGCGCTGATCGAAGACCCCATCCAGCCCGATCAACTGCTACGCTTTGAACTGGATGTCGAACTATTTGAACCGGATGCCGAAATTGCCCGCTGGCAGATTTATGGCGAAGGCAGCGCCATCGAGCCGGAAAGCAACGATCTCGACGCGGATACAGTCGGGGTGCAGCGTGCTAGCGATGGCGAGGTTGTGCTGGTGGAATGGGAGGACGAGCAAACGCTGCTGTATGGCGTGGGCTGTCGGCGGGATGTCTTTACGGCCTATGACTGGTATCGCTATGACCTGGAAAGCGGACGGGCAGTACGCTTGAGTTTTCATCCCGAAGCCGTGAACGTGACCGATGCCATGATCCTACAGACAGGCATGGCGCAGGTCACACAAACCCGTGAGACCGACATGACGCTGTTTAATGCATCCTTCCTGACCTTCCCGACGCAATCCGAGCGCATTATCTATCAGACGGATGTCAACACGCTTTTCACAGCCAACGAGGACGGCTCATTCAAGCGGCAGGTACACACGCTGCTGCACACCTACAACTTGCAGGGCTTCGTCTGGTCGCCGTTGGGCAATTTTCTGGCGTATTACTACGGTGCGTATGGCGAACCTGTCAATTACATCACGGCCAGCACAGGTGGCCGCCTCATCAGTCGTGTGATTGGGGACAACACGCCTTCGGTGACCGTCCCCGGCATCAGCGACGACGGCACGCTGGCTGTGATCGGGGGTACTTTCAGCAATGCAGACGGCGACGAGATTACAGGCTACTACTGGAAATCCACGCAGACGGGTGAAAACGAATTGCTATTTGAGGTGGGCGCAGACGGTTTACCGGGCAATAACTATCCGGCTCCGGCGTATTGGCGCAGAGACAGCCAAACGCGCTATTTCTATGTGGTGCGCCCGGATACGGACCCCGCATCCGACACATTCGGGCATGACATCCTGCAATGCTACTACCGCGAAGGCGAAGAATTGCATACGCTGACGCCCCTGCCGCTGGACCTGGATACCGATGAGCGCGCCCGCACCTGGCTATCACCTGACGCGAACACGCTGGCGCTGGCGGCAAATGGCTTGCATGGCGGCCTGTGGCTGATCGACCTGAACGCCTTTGATGTGTGCCGCTAGATGAGCGAGTCAGGCCATCCCAACAAAATAATTGACACGGTTTGCGGACACGGCAAGCCGTGTCCCTACGAACGATGCCCTGTAGGGACACCCTTCTGGGTGTCCGAGCGGCGTCAGCCGCA
>DAOTTW010000073.1:0-4584 GCA_034437615.1 Anaerolineae bacterium
ATGCCAAAATCACCGAGGTAACAATTGCCGGAATCGTCCAGTAGGATGTTGTCCGATTTTAAATCGCGATGGATGACATTACTTTGATGTGCAAACGCGAGCGCAGAGCAAATCTGATACAGCATTTGTCCGACACGCTTCAGCGACCAGGGGCCATGCTCATCAATTGCCGCTCTTAAGCTGCCACCACGCAAGAAGCGCATCACGAGGTAAGCGCTATTCGGCTCACGCCAGTAATCATACAAAGGTACGATGTGAGGATGTTCCAAACGTGCCACAACCTGCGCTTCGGCCTCGAAGCGCCGGATAAATACTGGTCGATTCGCGTACTCGGGCAAGATAACTTTAATGGCCACTTCACGATCAATATTCGGCTGAATCGCCCGATACACAGCCCCGTAACCGCCCGTCCCGATACGGGCAAACAGTTGATAGGACTTAACGACCTGGCCACTAAGGTTCTCCATATTATTTCCTTAAATTGCACCCTGGTGTATTTTTCGGAATTGTAGCGCAACTGTCGGCAAAAACAAAGTAGCCAGCATTGCTTGACCGCTAGCCATCTCGCAATGCTTGGATTGCTTGTAAATATGATGCTACAGGCTCATTAGCGACCCGGCAAGCAGCTTGATCCACTGCAATCATGTCATCGCCCCAAACGACCTTGCCAACAGGATGCGCCACATCGCGTACACGATCAGGCCGCCAATCTGGACTCACGTACTTCTCTTTGAGGTCAACAACCGCACCATCGAAATGATGACCGATTGTGAAGTAGATATCGCGCAGGATTAGCGGCACACTCGGACGATGAAGCTGACCACGCGCATACGGGCTACGTGCATGGTAGACATCACGCGGGAACAAGCCATAGAGATTCTTGAGCGATGCAGAGATCAACGCTTCACCATGCAACATGGTACGCTTAAATGCGCCTACGCTAATTTTGCAATCAAACTCCGCAATGTAGGCGGGTGCCGTCATGTGTTTGTATTTGATGGGTTCCGCTAGCAAATTCGGAAATTCAGCCATGATAAGCGACTCGGCATCGGCAACGCGCATTTCACTGTCGAGTAGCGCTGACAAACCACTTTTCTCGAAAATCGCCTCAACGGGTTGCTTTGAAGACACACCTTCGATAATCAAAATACGACCGTTGGGGCTTGCTCGCCGCAGTCCGCGCAGTACAGCGCCCAACACATCCATGCTGACCGTCGCTGGCGGCCCAACAGGATAGCCGAGATTTGGCTTCACCAGGATACGGCCTGCGTTCCATGCGGCCTCTGGGGGCACATAAACAAAGGTCTCTGCGTTAGCTGTTCTTACGGTTGATAGACTGTTGTTGCGGTTTGGCATCTAAAGCTCCATGCGCAGTTTGTTGCTTACAGGTCTCATATTAAAATATTAAATTATTCAATGCGTTTTCAGCCCGCAAAACGGCTTGAATTGCCCTGATGCGTAGCTTAAAATAACATAAATTCGCGACGATTTAACGATTGGCTCGTTAAACATTGTCAGATTTGTAGCCTGACAGATGTAACAATCTAGTAGTGACATCTGTTAGATTGTAAGTTACTCTGGCAATCATGGTCTTCCTAGTTGTTATTTCTCGCAGCGTATGGTGGGCGCTTGTTCTGCGGTTGAATTCACAGCAATCACATTCATAATAAGAGCGGCTCTAAAGCCACATTGTCTGGTTGACTGAATAAATTGGACGACGCAAGATAAGACGGGATAAAACGAGATAAGTAGGAGAGTCACCGCAATGACATACACAGGATCAGTCGCGAAACTGTTGGAATTAGGTGGCGATGACATGATGCTCGGTGACGTGTGGAATGGCCACAATTACGCGGTCGAATTTGACCTGAACGATGCTGATTTACCCCAGCTACGTCAGATGGCAATGGATGAAGCGCTAATCAACGCAAACCCAGACACGCAAGCAGAAGCCTGGGCACCGATCCACGCATTGCGGGCGATAGGCTTTATCGGCACAGAGGCCGCAACGCAGACCCTTCTGGATTTCTTGCATGAACTGCGCCGATATGACTTCATTTCCGAGGACATCAGCGAGACATTTAGCGTCATCGGCCCAACAGCCATTCCACACCTGAGTGCTTACCTGGCAAATACAGAACGCGACGAAATGCACCGCAGTGATGCGAGCTATGCCCTTGCTGCTCTGGGTCATCGTTACCCGGATGCACGCCCTAAAATTGTAAAGATATTGACCGCACAGCTTGAGCACTACACTGAAAACGGTTCCGACCTCAATACAACGATCATCGGCATCCTAACGGATTGGCAGGTAACTGAGACACTCAGCCTAATCGAAACCGCGTATCGCGAAGGTCACGTCGAGGAGTTCTTCATGGACTGGGAAGATGTGCAGGTTGGCATGGGCCTCAAGGATTCCAGAGACACCCCCGCACCGCGTATGTTAACCCAACCTAATTTCAATCCCCTACTGGACGATCTTCAGGAGCAGGCAGAGCGTGATAGCGTTGAGTCACCCCAAAACCCTGACCAAGAGACCGACGCCAACAACGTGCACGGTCAAGAGGGCTAAAGACTATAGAAAGAAACCCACTAGCCCCTATTTTGCCTTGCTCGGATCAAATCCACGATCTCGTCGCGCTTACGTGATTGCGCAAATTCCAGCGGCGTCTGCCCATCATGTGACTTCAGCGTTAAATCTGCCCCAGCGTCGATAATGACTTCAGCCGTCGGAATGTTATTTTGCCAGATGGCATCGTGCAAAGCGGTATAGCCGTTGTATGGCCCCTGAGCATTCACATCAATGCCATATTCAATTAACACTCTCGCTGCTTCCGTCCGGCCAGCATAAGCCGCTGCGTGTAATGCTGTCGCTTTCATGCTGGGGTCTACGGCTTTCACATCCGCGCCTGCTTGCAGCAATAGCCGCACGACATCCCCATAGCCCTTGTATGCAGCCATAACCAGCGGCGCATCACCAGTCGCTTCCAATTGGTTAACATCCGCACCCTGGTCGATCAGGCGTTGAACCTCACCTGCATCATTGCGCTGAACAGCCTGCATCAGTGCTGTCATATACATGTCCTTTCGTTTGCATCATTTATGTCTTTAACTAGATTGGCATTGGTCCATCTGTGTCGTCAGCATTATCAATCATTGCGATAATCTCATCACGTGTTGGTGCGCCGCCGTTCTCTTTCCACCAGCGGAAATACCAGCGCAGATTGCCGCGAAACGCCTCACGGACTTCTTGTTCTGCCAGCGGTGGAACGCGCTGCTGCAATTGCTGCAACACATCGCTGCAATCAACATCCGATAAATTCGGCAAACTGTTCAAGATTAGCTCCGCACGCAGCAAAAACAACTCACGCTCGATGCCAGGGAATTCTTTGCCTATCTGACGGATGTTGCCGAGATATGACAGTGTACGCTGACGGGGCCGGCTATTTTCATCGCGATAACTCTCAACGAGGTATGCGTCGTGAAATGTTACATCAGCGACATCATCGTTTTTGTGCCCACGTACAATCCAGCGGATGAACATAGAGCAGCTCCTATACTAGCCTAAAAATGTGGGTCGTCACCTGGCTGTCATCTAGGTTTAGGTCGTCATTTGCTTTCCAGTATACAACTGTATCTAGTGTACATCCGATTTCAAGCAAAGTCGCGTCTTTCCATGAAGCCTATCGCATAATCATTGAGCATACACTCACCCATACACACATCTGTGACGAATGTAACATCAGCTATGTGGAGCCTGAAACGCTGATGCCCGTTGGCTACTCAAAACAGTATGCGTGCGACTGCTCCCTATGGCGGCGCACCAGAATAATGTATCCTTGCAATGGTGCAGTAGCATCGAAAGCAATCCGCGATGAAATGAGACGAGATGAGATGAGATGAAATGAAATGAATAAAGCAGCCTTTACCCGTCGCGGCGATACCTATTTCGCAGTACAAGACTACGAAGCCGCTCTGTCAAGCTACACATCCGCGCTCGATGTTGACAGAGATTACTACGATGCGTTGGTCGGCAGCGGACGCGCAAATTATGAAATCGGCAATTACGACAACGCGAGAACCTTGCTAGAACGTGCGCTTGCACAAAATAACGGCGAAGTTGTGGCGATTCGCTGGTTAGGCGCGACCTACAACACCTATGAGCAGATTGTCCTATATCGCCAAGCCTTGCAGATATTGACCGATGCTATCACAATCGACCCCAATCACGCAGACGCCTATTTCGAGCGTGGGCGCAGCCGCTTCTTCCTCAGCGATTATGATCTGGCAATCAACGACTACACACGTGCGCTACAATTCAAGTTAGAGCAATCGCAAGCACAGATTGCAGAGCTTGGCGGTTGTGGTATGGAGCAGACAGGTACATCATGAAGCTAACAATCATTGGCGGTGGTGGCGTCCGCACACCACGTCTAATCCCATCTTTGACAAAGCGTGCCCAACGCCTAAATTTGACCGAATTGTGGCTTATGGATGACAACCCAGAGAAATTACAGCTTCTGGGTGGCTTGTGTCAGGAACTAGCCGAACAACACAACGCATCATTCAAAGTCATCTTATCGA
>DAOTTW010000074.1:0-2079 GCA_034437615.1 Anaerolineae bacterium
ATTGCACTATCTGGCTCATCAGCGCGTGATAGTGCCAAGCTACAGCTTCTTGCAGAAAACCATTGGTCAGGCCATCGAACAGGAACAACAGCTGTCAATACTCGGCTGGAACCGGGTCTTCCGCGCTTTATGTGAAATGCAGATATAATACTAATCAGAAATAAGGTGCAGCACGTAATATCAGGGAGATATTGTGATGATGGAACACTTACCTTTTCAGTTGAGTGGTTGCCAAATCATCGGGATACAACACAGCGACGATAAACTAACTGTCTACGCTCGTTCATTGACTACACAAGCTACCTGTCCTGTGTGTGGCTGCACGTCTATGGCTCGGCATGGTAGCTACATTCGCCATCCCGCTGACCTGGCCTGTATGGGACAACAAGTGCGACTGCAACTGAGCGTTCAACGCTTTCGTTGTGAAAATACCGTTTGTAGTAAGCGCACGTTTGCAGAGTCTTTGCCCACCTTACTGCTGCCGCACGCACGTCGTACCAGCCGCCTAACGCAGACCTTGCGCGAGCTAGCCTTCGCGGTCGGTGGTGAGGTTGGTGCACGTTTGTGTCGCTTGTTAGGCATTCCTGTGAGCAGCAGCACGCTTATTCGTTTGATCCGTGCAACCATCCTGCCTGAACCAACCCCAGCCACCGTTGTTGGCATTGACGACTGGGCCAAACGCAAAGGGCACAACTACGGTACGATTCTGGTCGATCTAGAGACGCATCGCCCGATTGATTTACTACCGGATCGTGATCCCGACACCGTTGCGAGTTGGTTTGAAGCACAACCTCAGGTGACGATCGTGACACGCGATCGTGGAAAAAGCTACATTGCCGGTGTCACCCAGGGTGCACCGCAAGCTGAGCAAGTTGCGGACCGCTGGCACTTGCTGAAGAATCTGAGTGATGCTGTGCAGCGTCAGTTGCAGGGACATACGCAGGACCTGCGGCAAGTGGCTCATACCCTGGCAGCCGCTTCAGCCGACGACACACGAGCGCAGGACGTTGCGACTGAAGATCAGATGCAAGCCGACGGTGCTTGTGAAACACCCTCAGCCATGAATCCGCGCCAAGTACTGGTTGATGAGGTCAAAGCACGGGCAGCTCGTGGCGAAGGTCAGCGCCATATCGCTCGTGAAATGCAAATGTCGCGTCAAACGGTCGTACGCTATATCGACTTAGACGGTCCGCTACCGCCACGCCAGAGTGTGCGTCAACCATCCTTGGTCGCGCCCTATCTCGACATACTCAAACAACGCTGGTATGTGGATGGTTGCCAGAATGTGCAGCAATTATGGCGGGAGTTGCAGGCGCAGGGGTTTCTGGGCAGCTCAGCGTCCGTTTGGCGCGCCGTTCAACATTTCCACCGCACACCACCGACCGCCACAGTCGAACCGATCCGTCTACGCACAGCCGTCTACCTGCTGATACAACCAACAGCCAAACTAAACGAAGCACAACAGAAGACGTTGCAGGCCTTGCGCGATGCCAACCCCTTACTGGATAAAGCCTATGGGTTGATCCAACGTTTTGCAGGTATGGTACGCGGAGAGCAGGTGGAGGCCTACGATACCTGGTTGCAGGAGGCAGAAAATAGTGGCGTCCAGTATTTGCGTACCTTTGCCGCTGAACTGAAAACTGATGATGCAGCGGTGCGTGCGGCCATGACATCATCTTGGAGTAATGGTCAAACCGAGGGGCAGGTTAACCGCTTGAAAACACTCAAACGCCAGATGTATGGACGTGCCAAGTTTGATTTATTACGGCTTCGTGTGTTATATCAACCTAGTTTCGCATAAAGTGCGGAAGACCCAGTTTAAGCCATAAGATGACAATTTTGACCCAACTCAACTACACCGAAGCACGTCATACCCTGGCAAGACGCATTTGCTACGGCAATCATGGCGAGTTGAAACAAGGCTATCGTGAGGGACAAGAACAACAATTGGGAGCCTTGGCGCTTGTACTCAATATCGTCATTTACTGGAATAGCGTGTATCTCGATCGCGCACTTGGCGAATTACTGGCCGAAGAGCCAACCGTTGATCTCAGCGAACTGAACCGCATTACCCCACTG
>DAOTTW010000075.1:0-14610 GCA_034437615.1 Anaerolineae bacterium
CATCACCAGCGACTGTATCCAGCGTCAGCGTGTAGTTCTGGCGGTCACCTGTATCGACCACGCTGGCCACGTTTGCGGTTACGCCTGTGCCTTGTGCGCTAAAGTCGCCCATTTCTACGCCTGCCGGGTCCACTGGCTCGGTGAAGGCCACGTTGAACCCAACCGAGTCGGCGTTGGTGGGGCTGGCGTCGAGCCGTGCGGAGGAGTCGATCTCTGGTGGGCCGAGGACGGTGCCTGTCAGGTCGCCATAATCGACATTGTTGCGCTGGTCGCCCGCATTACTTTCCAGCACGAAGCCATTACCGCCATCAGCGACATTGGTGCCGATGGTGAAATTGCCTTCGCCAACTGCTGTAAACGTCAATGTGAAGATGAGTGTGTTATCCGGTGTGGCAACGGGTGCGGTAAAGGCCAGAGAGCCGATGCCGACTTCATCAACCAGGCCGTTTGGGTTGTCGATGCTCCCTGCCGCCAAAGCCTGCTCATACTGTGGGTCTTCGCTGTTGTAGTCGATGCCATTTGCGATGCTGGGATCACCAGGATCGTCGGGTAGCTCGACAACCTGCAAAATGGCTTGTGGGAAGGTGACATCGAAATAAGCGCCAAACGTGGCCTTATCGGGGTCTGCGGCGATGTCCACAGCGCGGAATTCGACCTGGAACTGCTCGCCTGTGGTAATGACACCTGGCGTGGTCGATTCGACTAATGTAAGCGTCACCTCGGCGTTGGTGCTTTGTGCAAACGCAGGCACTGCGCCAAAGGCTAAAAATGTAAATAGGAAGAGCGCCGATAACAGTCGATTTATCGGTACTATACCTAATTTCAAAGATTGTTGCATAGTTTACTTCTCCATGTGTATCGAAGTTATGGCTAACACGGGTAAACGCGGTTAGAGTCTAACATTTCGCGTACATAGCGTCTAGTCGGCATTGGTGAAGATGTCAGGGACCAGTTTTAACGCATCAAAGGCGCGTACCACCTCTGACCCGGCGAGTGTAACGAGGCCATATGCATTGTGCACATGGCCTCGCTCGAAGCGTATTCTAACGTCCTTCGGGCACTGGAAGCGCAGGTAGGGGGGTCGGCGTCGGTTGGGGTGCAACCGGCTGCATACCCTGTGTGCCTGAGCTACCGCCACGATTAGCCGCTGGTACGGGCAAGGCTGGAAGCGCGGTGGGCGCTGTCAGGTCGCTGATAGTGACGCTAACCGACGCGCCTTGCGTGTATGCGCTGATGTCCGGTGTGCTGTCGTATAGCGCAATGCCACCGCCGATGCTGCGGTTGCTTTCAATGTTGATGGTTGCTGTGCCGGATTGGGTTGCCGTCATACGGATGATGGCCAGCAAATTACTGCTGATCTGATCCGGTGCTGTCGCAGATGTAACAGCGCCCAGGCGCTTGATGTTGCCGCTGGCTTCATTGATACTGGCATTTTGCAACAGGCCATAGTCCATACCATAGCGCACGCCACCGACATCCAGGCGGGCTGTATCGTAGCTGACATCGCCAAAGCCGCCAAAAACAGCGACGTTGTTCGTGCTGCGCAGGTATATCTCTACGTTGAAAGCCTCACCGACTACCAGACCCGGTGTACGGTCCAACTCGACCACGCGCATCTCGAATTCAGCCAAGTCGCGGGTGCCTATTGGCAAGCCTGCAATGGCATTCGCGCTGCTTGGCGTCGCTGGTACGATGGCATCGCCTGCATACGGCGCTGATAGGCTGTAGAGGAAGCGATCCACAATGGCACGCACATCGAAGATCGTCACCTGGCCATTGCCATCAACATCCGATACGTTCAGCTCGAAGTTCTCTGGCGCGATGTCGGCTGGTGCGGCTGGTACGAATTGATTGAAGTAATTTAATGGTAGGCGTACATCGAAGATCGTCACCTGACCGGGGCTGCTTTGATCTGTGTCGAATGGGAAGTAGGCAAAGTCCTGATAATCCACACCTGCCCCCTGACCATTGTTGTTATTTTCTGAGACTTCAGAAATGGCGTTGCCGGAGTCGATATTCAGGCACAAGAAATCACGATTTTGTGAGACGTAGCTGGTGCCCTGACCAGGGGGGTCCTCGACAATAGCACGACTGTACAACGTGGCTTTCGGCAATTGCACATTGGTCAGGTTGATGACTTCGTTGGTTTGAGCCGCAATACCGCTTACAGCGATGGTATCAAGCACTTCGGCGCTCGCGTCTGCTATGCACGCATCTGTATCAGCCAGGATTAGCTCGACATCAAAGCCTGTTGTCGGTGCTGTGCCATCATTACGAATCGTGAAATCGACATTGACTAAACCACGCAGCGCATGACGTGTCATTGAGATGTTCGTACCCACGAGGTCGGGCACGCCTTCGTTGGTCCAGATGCCTTCAGCGGTTGTCAGGGCATCCGGTGCTCTGTTGCTTGCACCGTCTGTCACGGCGTCCGGGTCCAGTTCTAGCGTGATGGTCTCTGTGCGGTCGCCGCCGCTGGAGAGCGTGCTGGTGTCGATCTGAACGATGTAGCTGGAGCCATCGGTCAGGTCCGGGTTCTGCTGCAAGCTGTCGATGCTGACATCACCTGTTGTGGCGGCTGACAGCGAGAAATCGTCCAGCGCCAAGCCTGTAACAGGCTCATCGAACGTCAGCAGGAATGTAAACGTCGCCCCGTCAATCGGGCCGGTGGTCGTGAAGGTCGTGATTGCTGGCGGCTTCTGGTCTATTGTGTAGGTTTCCAGCGTGTAATCCTGCGCTGCGGGGTCCGGGTCATCCGGGCCAGCCGGGAAGGGGCTGACGCTCACGGTCTCGCATTGCTTGGTGATGTCGCCAGAGCGCGGCGTCGTGGGGTCTGCTGCATCCGAAGGCGGGTTATCGGGCAATTCCGCGTACAGCGCTTCGGCGTCCAGCGTATTGACGATCACGAAAGTCTGGTTGTCGGCGTTCTGGATGCTGCCGTCGGTGTTCATCTGTAGGCCGAGTGTCGCGCCTTGCAGCGTGGCGTCTGTGCCGATCTCAACGGTCACATCCCAGGCCTGCGAGGTGCTGCCATCGACGCCTGTCACGCTGGTGATGGTCGGCGCTGTGTTGAAGCCCTGCGCCACCAATGCAAAATCGCTCTGCGTCACGCCGCTGACCGCTTCGCTGAAGGTCACGCGGAAGGTGACGGTTGTGGCGTTGGTGGGGGTCGTCGCGGGGTTGCCGCGTGCGATGCTGTTCAGCGTCGGTACGGCGTCTACGATGATATTGAGTCCGTTGAAGACCGCGCTTTGCTCGGTGTTGGTGTTGCGGCTTGGCAACACCGCACGGCTGACATCCTGGCCGCCGACCGCTTCAAAGGTGACAGTCTCGGATGAAAGCTCGTCGGCTAATTCCGTCTGAATGCTGGTGCTGCCGATGGCGACTGCTTCAAAGCTGAGTTGGGCTATATAGGCGTCGCCGTTCAGCGAGAAGTTCGAGTTATCCACGAAGACGAGGCCACCGAAGGAGCTACCGACATCGTTGAACAAGCCACCATTGGCCTGATCGTTGAAGTAGTCGTCCTTGACAGCCGAGGCGGGATCACCGTTGGGGCCACCTGTACCGGCTTCGCCGGACCAAATGGGCTGGAAGTTTAAGCCAGTGGCAGAAATGACACCTGCATTGAACAGAATATCGGCGTAGGCGGTGGCGGGGCGGTCAGCGTCGTCGATGCTGGCATCGTCGTTGCTGTCGTCTACCAGACTGACGGCGCGATACTGGACGTTGAACGTGGAGCACAGATCGACGGTTAAATCCGCCGTCGTGCTGCCGTCGTCCTGCGTAATGTCAAAGCGCACGATGTCCGTCTGTGCGCTTGTGATGGCGACACCTAACACCGCCCATGCAATCAGCAAGATCAGCGGATAGAAGGTGCTTGTGCGTCTGCTTGTGTTTCTAAACACGATGGCATTCTCCCTTCAAGGGAAATTAAAAGAAGCAAAAGAATTTGGAATTGATGCGAGTGTAACATCCTATTGTAGCTCAGTCCAGTATACGCCATGCGTTCGTCGGCGCTAGCTGAACGCAGCCTATAAATGCATTGGCTCACACGCCGTTAAGCACAGGCGTTATTGCATGGGCTTGGCGTGCCAAAGCCAAAGAAGCTACTGCCCGTCCCAATCACCGGTGACGGGAATTTCGTTCTCAAGGCCATACTGAAAGTCCAGGTCGGCGTTGCCGAATGTGTTCTGGTTCTTCAGCAGCCAGCGGCCACTAATCATGCGATAGACGCCAATCGTGTCGTTGCCGTCGCCGTTCCAATCGCCTGCGATAGCCACGTCACCGCTTGGGTCGCCGTATTGAAAGCTGAGGTCAGAGTTACCGGGCGTGTTGCTATTGCGCAGGTGCCAGGTGCGGTCTGCTGCACGGAAAAGGCCGACGGTATCGCTGCCATCGCCGTTCCAATCGCCCACGATGGGCGTTTCGCTGTTATTGCCCACGCCGTAGAAGAAGCTGATGTCCGCGTTGCCTGCGTCGTTGCTGTTGCGCAAGAACCACGCGCCGGTCACCGCGTCATAGACGCCGATGGTGTCGTTGCCGTCGCCATCCCAATCGCCCACCAGTGGCAGCAGATTGGCGTTGTCGCCGCCATAGGCGAAGGAAATATCGGCTGGGCCGCCTTGCAGGTCGTTTTTCAGGTGGAAGACCGCGCCCACGTCCGGCACGATGCGGAAAATGCCGATGGTCACATCACCGTCGCCGTCCCAATCGCCTGCAATCGGCAGGTCAGAGTTGGGGTCACCATATTGCAGGCTGGTATCGGCTGTGCCTGCGTCGTTGCTGTTGCGGATGTACCAGGTGCGGTCTGATGCGCGGAAGATGGCCACTGTATCGGCGTTTGCGTCGCCGCCGCCATTGTTAGGCGGATTGCCCAGCCACAGCGGACCGTAGCCGTTGGCCACGTCTGGGCCATTCGCGCCAGGGTCGGAGAAGGCCGCCGACTCGTTGCGCAGGTAATCCTCGACGTTCTGACGTGTGTAGCTGGGGTAGGCTTCTATTACCAGCGCAGCCGCACCCGCCACATGCGGCGCGGAGGCCGACGTACCTGCAAAGCTGTCGTCTGCGCTGGTGGCCGCTGTCACTGAGGTCTGCACGCTGGTCGGGCCAAGCACCTGCGGCTGAAAATAGCCGGGGTCGATGCTGTTGCCTTCCCAGTTTTCGCCGCCGTCCGGGTGAAAGCCGCCCGCGCTATTGGTGCGGCCACGCCCGCTATATGCCTGCCGTGCATTGCTGGCAAAATCCGCTGCACCCACCGAGAAGGCGTTCTGTGCGCTGCCGGGGGCGATGATGCTGCTCTGGTCATACTGGCATTTCACGGGGATTTGCACGTTGCGCACCATAAGCTGCATCCACACGGGGCGCGTCGTCTCGAAGCGCGTGATGGCGACCTTATACTGGCCTGTGGTCTGGATGGTGCCCTCGAAGGCTTCCCAGGGTGGGTCGAAGAATTCGCCGTTGAAGGGCTTGGCTGGATTATTGGAGACGGCAGAGCGTGCGACTTCTTCCCAGGCGCTACCGTTCCAGAAGTACATGTATAAATCCAGGTCTTGCGTGCCGTTTTCGATCCAGTCATCCCATGCCAGCGTGAAGCCTACTTTGTCGCCAGCTTGCAGGATGCCGAGGCCGTTTTCGGGGTTGTAGCCGAGCACCTGACCGTCTTCGTTTTCGCAGAATTGGTGGTTGGCCTGCTGCTGGACCTCGCCGTTACCATCGGGGATGGGCACGAACTCGGCTTCGTAATGGCCGACGTGGTTATTGCCTGCTGCGGTGACGAAAATGATGTCATCGTTCACGACGGTATTCTGCACGGCCAGCGCCGTCAGCGATGAGCCATCCCCTGGCGTTGCGGGAAAGACGACGGAGGTGGTGATGATGTCCACGTCATAGGTATTGACCAGCGCATCCACCGCCAGCACGAATTCGGCTTCGTCGGTCACGTCCTGCGCATAGACTTCGACGCTCGGCGCGGTATCGCATAAAATCTCGATCACCTGTCGGCCATGATCGCCTGCGGTCAGGTCGCCACCACTGGCGCTTTCCACGACCTGAACACAGGGCGCTTCCAGGCTATTCAGGCCATCAAAGCCGTTGTCGATCACACCGACCTTGACGCCAGCGCCCGTGAAGCCCGCTTCTTGCCAATCGTCAGCGTTGATCGCGGCCACGCCCTCGGAGACGACATCACCCGTCCCCACCGTTTCCGCTAAAGGGGAGGCTAGCCCACCTTGCCCGCTAGCCTCGCCGCTGTCTGTCTGAGGTGTGATGGCGCGTTGTGGCAGGCGGATCGTGCCGACAGCGGTCAGGTTGGCGATGGCTTCGACTGCACCTAACGGAAGCGTGGCGATGATCGTATTGCCGACGCTGGTGCCGACTGTGCCGCCTAGCTGTGTGATGGCATCCGCAACGGTGGTGATGTCGCCCGTCACGCTGATGATAACGCGGGCGCTGTCGCCCTCAATGCCTGCGGGTGGGTCCGGTGTGAAGTGTGGTGAGCCGCTGCTGGACGAGCTACTGAGGTCTTCGGGCGTCAGCAAGCGGCGCAGGGCGGGGTCCACATTGGGCAGGGCTTGTGCGCCACTCAGGTTATCGCGGTCCGGCACGGGCAGGGGTGTATCCGATGCATCGCCTGGCCCATTGCCGGAGGTGCCGCTGAGCGCAGGATTTTCTACCACGTTGATCGTGATGGTGTAGGTGGCGCTCACGCCGTCCTGATTGACGCTGTAGGTAAACTGATCGCTGCCGACGAAGCCGGGGTCCGGCTCATAAACGATCTGCGGCACCTGCCCGCTCAGCACGCCGTTTTGTGGTGGCGCTGTGAAGCTGTAATCCGTGCCGGAAGCAAGCGCGATGTTAATCGGCATCCCGCTTAGCGTCTGAAAGTTGGTCGGCCCAGGGCGCGTACTCGGCAAGGGTGTATCGTCTGGCCCTTCGCCGCTGATCTGGTCGGCTGGCACACGTTCGGCGTCACCGATGGGCTGGCCACCGATAATCTCTGGCGCGATCTGCACGACCACGATTTTACGCTCCGTGCTGCCATCGGCGTAATTGAGCGTATAGCTAAAGCGGTCCTCACCGCTGAAGCCGGCAGACGGGGTATAGGTCACATTGGGCACGCTGCCCGTCAGGTCGCCATTAATCGGTAGGCTGTCGATGATAAGTTCATAGGGGGCGTCCGTTTGCGGTTGCGGCAGCGTGATGTCCAATGCCTGACCCTCGAACGTCTCTACGATGATGGGTTCAATGTCATTATCGTTTGATTGTGCTTGTAGCATTATGCCGCCAATGAGCATCATCAGCGACACCACCAGTAAGCTAATGCGGATAACGGTTTTCTTCACTGTTGCCTTCTCCATGATTCTCGTTGCGATCATTGCATTGCATTTATTTTATTTCGCATGTAACTACTCCGGCCATCCCAACGAAATAAGCGGCCAGGTTTGGGGGTAACGACGGTTGTGTAGGGAGGCGCAATACTCACTCGTCCTCTGCCTGCCCCTGTGGGGTGGGGCGCGTGGGCTGTGATGAGGCCATCAACGCGCCCACGCGCACCCCCGGCGGACTATCAGCCGCGATCTGCTGCTGATAATCCGTATACTTGCTCTGATTACGCATATGATACAGCCAAACAACCGACACCGGATATAAGACCGGACGCAGGGCGCTATCCGGCACGCGGCGCACGCGCTGCTGTACGTCGCGCCGTTCACGCCAGATGCAGGGCAGATGCCGCAGCAGCCAACCCAGGCCACGCAGCAGCGCCCACGCAAAGGCAGGCCGCCCAATCAGCAGGTAATATGCCAGCGCGACGGCTTCCAGCAGCAGGCGTAGCGGCAGGTAACGCCACAGGCTGCGCGTGCTGTAGTTCTTCAGCAGCGTCATGAGGCTGTTACGATGTCGCAAATACATGCCGTCGGCGCTCATCTGACCGGGACGAAAGCCGCCGTGATGATATACGACAGCATCGGGTACGCTTAAGATGCGATAGCCGGCCAACCAGATGCGCCAACTCAGGTCAATCTCCTCGCTGACGGCATAATAGCGTGCATCCAGGAAGCCGACCTCATCTAATACGCGGGTGCGCACGAAGAACGACGCACCGCTGGCCCAGAAAATCGGCACGCAGGTATCGTACTGGCCATGATCGCGCTCTAGCGCCTCGAAAACGCGCCCGCGTGCGAAGGGGTAGCCATACACATCCAGGTAGCCACCTGCTGCGCCTGCGTAATCGAAGCGGCCCGCATACGGTATTGAGCGCATTTTGGGCTGGACGGCTGCTGTTTGTGGGTCATCACGCAGCGCACGCAGCAGCTTTGCCAGCGCATCCGGCGCGACCTCGGTATCATGGTTCAGCAGCCACAGGTAGGCCGCGTCACTATCGGCCAGATACGCCCGCGCTTGCAGGTTGCCACGCACAAAGCCCACGTTGAGCGTGTTGTGCAGCACATGTACCTGTGGGAAGCGTGCCGCCAGCATCTCGCGGCTGCCATCCGACGAGCCGTTATCCACCACGACCACCCGCGCCGGGGTCACGCTGCCGTTGTAAAGTGTGCTCAGGCAGCGTTCTAGCCAGCGCAGGCCGCGATGGTGGCAGATAATTACATCAACAGGGGCTAGGTTTTCCAAGAAATCATACCTTTAGCGGGCGGCCACATCGGGCAGACGCAGCAGGCCGCGTCCCTACGAATCACTTGTGCCCGCCCAATAGCCGACGAGCGGCTGCGCCAGCCGATAACGTTGCGGCAGCGCAAAGTCAATGTCGGCATTGCCGGCGCTGGGGGCGTCACGCAGCAGCAGGTTGCCATCGCGCAGCAGGCCGACGCCATCCACGCGGTCACCGTTCCAATCCCCGACCAACGGTAGCGCGTCGCTGACCTCACCATACTGGAAGGCCACATCTGCGCCGCCATCGTCGTTGCGGTTGCGCAGCAAAAAGACGCCGTTTACATAGACACCGACACTATCAATGCCGTCACCGTTCCAATCTCCGACCAATGGCTCGATAGTCTGCGCCAGATCGCCATAGCTGAAGCGGCGGTCAGCGTTCCCGGCGGTGGGGAAGTTGCGCAGGTAGAAGGTCCCGGCCTCGTAGACCATCACGCTATCAATGCCGTCACCATCCCAGTCACCTGCTAGCGGCAGGCCATCCGGCGGCGCGTCGTACACCGGAAATACCAGATCGGGGGTTGCGTCGCTGATGTCAAGCGCTGGCACAGCGTTGTACAGGTAGAACATGCCATCCAGATAGAGGCCGAAACCGTCGTAACCGTCGCCGTTCCAATCGCCGACGATGGGCTGACCTGCTGTGAAGCCTGTGCGCACGCTGCCGATAATTTGCCCATTGCCCAGGCCGTCGACAAAGGTAAAGCTGCCATCCAGGTAATAGCCTAATGATGGGCTGCGGGGTCGGCTGATTAGCACGGTGCTGCTGCTGGCGAAAAGCTCACCCGCTTCTATGTCTATCGTCAGTTCAAGCTCGTCGGCCACGTCCGGCCCGATCATCAGCGGCCAGGATAGCGGCAGGCTCTCACCGGCAGGCAGGGCGTCAATCAGCACGCGCTCTGTAAATGGCTGTGGGTAGGCCAGATCAACGCCTTGTGGCAAGCTCACCTCTACGAAGATATTCTGCACGGTGTTACGCACGCTGGCCGGGAGCGCGTTCGTCAGTTGCGCCGTCAGGTTCAGCGGTGCATTCGGCGGCGCGTAATAGCGTTCATGCTCCCAGGCGATGCGCAAGGGTGCATCTGCCAGTGGGTCCGGCGTGGCATCCTGCGCTGACGTTGGCAGCGCCAGCAGCAAGGCAATTATCAGCAGCAACGTGTATTTTTTGCGGTTCGTCGTCGTTGTCATCAGGATGATTGCGGTTCCGGTACGGCTTGTACAATCAGGCGATGTGTGTAGGCATCACGCGGCCAGCAGGTCACCAGCGTGAGTTGCTCGCTGGCTGTGGGCTGCACAAAATCCACATTGGCCGCTAATTGCTCGGCGTCTGCACCCTTTACCGCCACGACCTGCGTCTGGGTTACGGTGTAATAGTGCGTCCCGGCCTCGGTCTGCACGCTGATACGCTGGCCGATTTCGACAGCCAGCAGGCGCTCGAACACCAGCCCACTGCCAGAGTGCCCCACCATGACGATATTCGTGCCTTCGCCGGGCCGCCCGGAGTATAAGAAGTGGCCTGCGTTGCGCGGTGGTGCCCAGATGAGGCCGTTTTGGTCCAGCGTCACCCCCAGCAAGTCGCTATCCAGGCCCAACGCAGGCAGGTTGATGTGCGTGGGGTAGGCGGCACGCTCGCCGGGGTTGTCAGCACGCCATTGCGCCCAGGCATCACGTTCATAGCGTGGGATTTCGGCAAGGTAGGCGTTGCGCTCTAGCAGTAATGGCTCAACCGGGTTGACGCTGGCGGGCAACGCGGCGGGTGCTGCGCCTTGCAGCAGGCTGGTGGCCAGCAGCAGCACTATCACGCCGACAGCCGCGCCCACGATGCCCAGGTTCAGCCATGTCTGCGTCGGGCTGCTGGCGTCGGATGTGGTCGTCATCCGCGCCCCCCACGCCAGCGCAGCCAGGCCACCGCCCCCAGGCCCATCAGCGCCAGCAAAGCCAGCGCACCAATCGGCGGCGGCGTGCTATCTGTAGCTGTTGATCCCAGGTCGCTTGAATCGCTCAGGCCCGCGTTGAAGCCGAATTGCGGCGTACCGCGCAGCAGCGCAAAGGTGGCGCTGCCCAGGCATTGATAGCGGATGCTGTCCGTCTGTGGGTTGTACAGGTACGGGTATTCAATCCAAGTGGCGTCATCGGCTGCCCCTGCGCTTGCGGGCAAGAGCCGCCACAGCACCAGATCAGACGGAATATCGGTTTCGTTGGGGACGATGCCCTGATTGCGCAGGTTTTGCGCCTCGATGATGCAGACGCCGTTGCCCGTCGGCACCTCGTAGAGCAGCACGACGTTCTCTTCTGGCACTTGCTGCATCTGCCCGCTGCTGCGCAATTCCTGATAGGCGTCTGTCTGTGGGTCGTATGTGCTGATTTCATACGTCGGGCTGAGGCTGGTTTGTGCCAGCGTGGGCAACACCAGCAGCAGCACGAATGTCATTAGCCCCATGCGTGTTTTTGCGTGCAATTTGGCTAGCTCCATTTATAACAGGTTGCCGTCATTGTAGCAGAGGAACGCCTTAATTTGCGTGTTCGCTACCCTACGATTTTGCGCGGTAATTGCACATATATGCCTCTGATGGTCCTTGTATATGTATCTGATGCAATCAGACAGCGCTCTGACGATTTGCAAAAATTTCTCTGATATAGCTGGCGTAGGATAGGGTCAAATAACGAAAGCAACACCAACACACACATGCAGTACACAGTGTATCAGTAAAACAATCAGGAGGTATCACAATGGCTATGATTCGTCGTTTCAACCCAGTTCGTGAGATGGTGGAGATGCAGCGTGCAATGGATCGCTTCTTCGATGAGACCTGGCGCGGCAGCAATGGTGACGACTTCGCGAGCACGCTGGCGCTGGATGTCAGCGAGAACAACGAAAGCTACGCCGTGAATGCCAATCTGCCCGGTATGAACCCGGATGACATCGAAGTGACCTTTCACGATGGCGTGCTGACGATCAGCGGCGAGACCCAACGCGAAGAAGAGCGTGAAGGCGAGCGTGCCCTGGTCCGTGAGCGCTACTACGGCAAGTTTACGCGCAGCCTGCGCCTGCCGCAGCCCGTTGACGCCGACAACATCGCCAGCAACTACGAAAATGGCGTGCTGACGCTCACGCTACCCAAGAGCGCCGAGGCCCAGCCACGCCGCATCGCGGTCAACCGCAACCAGGCCCTGCAAGGCTAGGTCAATCCTGGACGCCAAGAATGGCGTCCCTACGGGGTATCGTTTGTAGCTCGGACGCCAAGAATGGCGTCCCTACGGAGTATCGTTTGTAGCTCGGACGCGCCGTTACCCATCTGCTGTATCGCCTGCGCTGCGCACCGGGATAGGTGTAGCGGTTGCAGTCGGCCCCAGTGGGATGGGTGTGGCGCTTGCTGCCTCGGTGGGTGTGTTCGTGGGCACTGGCGGCACGGGCGTAGCGCTTGGCATGGGCGTATCTGTCGGCTGGACCTGACCCGCGTCGCCTTGCGGTGTGTCGCTGGGTTGTGGCGTGGCTGTCACATCCTGCGAGCGCGTGCGGCGTTCCTGCGTGACGATGATCTGCGGTGTCTGTGATGGCGTGACGGTGGGCGTCGGCGTCGCTGCGATCACGGGCACGATGATGCGCCGCGTGTTGTCGCTGATGTCGGGGTCACCCTGACGGGCAGCCCGCAGGCTGGCCTGTGCTTCGACGCTGCTCAGGCCGGATTGCACGCCGAGAACGCCCGTAATCACGAGCCGCGCTTGTGCCTGTACGGGGATTTCATCAATGTGCCATGTGCTGCTTGTGGCGTCATAGCTGCCCAGGTTGCTGTCGATCATGCCGATTTGCAGGCCAGCAGGCAGCAGCACATCCAGCAGCACATCCTGCGCGTTGTTCGGCCCACGATTCGTGGCCAGCGCTGTCAGGCTGAACGGCTGGCCTTCGCGGATGATGCCGGGACTTTCCACGAACACATCAACCAGCAAGTTTGCCGCCTGAATCGTCAGGCTGAGCAGGTCGCTATCGTTGCCGGGGACGCTATCCAACTGGCCCAGGCGCTCGATGATGGCTGCTACGTCCAGGCTGTTGCCGGCTTCGTTGTCGTCCACACTGACGACCAATTGCAGGCTTGCGCTGCTGCTGCTGGTCAGCGTGGGCACGGTCCATTCGCCTGTCGTGCTGTTGTAGCTGCCGTCGCCTGTGGCGCTTTGCAGCGTCAGCCCGGCTGCGAAGCTGAGGCTGGTCACGATGCTGCTGGCGGTATCCGGCCCGTTGTTGACCAGGGTGGCTGTGACGAGCACGGTATCCTCTTCGTTGGGGTTTGCGCTGCTGGCGCTGAGCGTGATGCCCACATCGGCGCTAGCGAAATCGGCTTCGTATGCACCTGCATCACACTGTAAGCCGCTGCCGCCATCCAGCGGACGACCCGCACGGCGTTGATCTTCGTTGATTGTGTTGCCTGCCACGTCCGTGCAGTCCGCGACGCTCACGGCATCCACTGCGACGCTGCTGGGTGCGAGGGCGTGCGTCTGTGTGGGGCCGCCGTTGTCGGCTAGCGGTAGCAGGGCGATGGCGGCTGATGAGGCCGCACCAGTGCTGCAGGACGCATCATCATAGAGGTTGCTGCCTGTGGTGCTTAGCAAGACACCCGCACACGCCGGGAAGCTGTTGACTGTGACGATGCTGTTTTGCAGCGTCAGGGAGGCGCTATTGCCCGTCAGCGCAGAGCCGCTGATGCCGCTGTTGCCCGCGAAAGTAGCGAAGCTGACCTCAGCAGTGGAACTGGTGTAGTAGCCGCCGCCCTGAGCGGCTGTGTTGCCGCTGAACGTCACGTTGACCAGGCTGCTGCTGCCAGCGATGCTGGCGTAGCCGCCACCTGTGACCGTCGCTGTGTTATCCGCGAACAGCGTTTGTATGATGTCCGCTGTGGATGAGGCCAGGATGCCGCCGAAGTAGACGCCGCCGCCATCGCTGCTGGCTGTGTTATCCACGAAGCGGCTGCGGCGGATCGTGAAGCTGTTTTCGCTGCTGATGGCCCCGCCGTTCTGCCCGACATTGTTGCGGAAGCTGCTGTCATTGACGACCAGTGTGCCGTCAACGTTGTAGACCGCGCCGCCGTCGCCTGCGACGTTGCCGTTTGTAAACGTCAGGTCGTTGAGCGTCAGCGTGCCGCTGCCGTAGACGCTGATGAAGCGGAAAAGCGCCGCGCCGCTGCGGTTGATGGTCGCGCCGTTGCCGTTGATGGTGATGACCGATTGCACATCGTTAATGCCTGTGGTGGGGTCGGGTGCGTTCACCGCATCAACAGCAAGGCCGGAGAGCGCGCTGAAGTCATAGGTTGCGCCGTCTTGCAGGATGATCGTATCCGCGCCGCTACCCGCAGGGCAGCCATTGAACGGGGCATCGGTGTCGGCGGCTTCGATGGCCTCTGCCAGCCCGCAGAAGGCATCGTTCACCGGAGGGGTGTCGGTGGTATTCACGACGATGACGCCGGATGTCGGCAAGCCAACGTCAAGCGTGGCTGTGGCGCTGTCGTTGCTGGTGTCGATGTCCGTCTGATCGAGTTCAAACACGCTGGCCGTGTTGTCGATGCTGCGGCCTGCGCTGTCATTCGCCACCGTCACGTTGATGTTGAGCGTGGCGGCTGTGCTGGCGTTGAGTGCGCCCAGGTTCCACAGGCCCGTATCCGGGTTGTAGCTGCCGGGGCCGCTAGCGCCGTTAAACGTGACGCCGATGGGCAGCTTATCCTCAATCACGATGCCGGTGGCGTTCGCGCTGCCGTTGTTGGTCGCCGTGATCGTGTAGGTGAGCGTATCGCCGGGGAAGGGCGTGTTGTTGCTGGCGATCTTCGCTAGGCTGATGTCAACGCCTGTGCTGGTGCCTGTCGGCGCTTCGTAGGCCCCGGCATCACAGGTCGCGGTGCTGTCGCCGTCGCCATCTGTCGGGCGCACACTGAGGCGTTGATCTTCGGTCAGCGGGCCGCCGGA